>CAZROA010000041.1:0-20662 GCA_964601575.1 uncultured Thermodesulfobacteriota bacterium | reverse complement strand
GCCGCCAGCCGTTTGGAAGAAGGTCTACTTTTCATATAAGCCATATTGGCAGTTTTGATAGAAATGTTTGAGTTTTTAGGTGAATTCTGTCTAAAATTTGGCGAAAACAAGCATTTTAGGCCTTATTCCCTTTATTTTCTGAATAATTCCATGCAGATTTTCTTAATCAGTGGATTTTGTTCTGCCTGAGAATACCTCAAATCGAACTGAAGAAGGATATTCCCTATGCCTTCTTTATTCTTCAACCCTTAAGCGGGAATCTTGCTATTTATCGAGTCTAAAAATCAGGTCTTTCAAGCAAAAATTAATAAACTCTATCATTTTGCAATTTTTATATAAATTTTTTCTATCTTTCTGGTATTGATTTAAAAATTATAAAAATTTAAAGTCTTAAAGAAAGATAAAGAGAAAAGAATTCGTAACATGAACTCTAAAATTTTATCTCTTTGTATGCTCTTTATTTTTCTTTTTATCGCGGATGTCCGAGGGGCGGTAAAGGGCCTGTGTTCGAATTGTCATACCATGCATAACAGTCAAGCCGGCTCTGCGGTAAGTAGTGAAGGCCCCAACAAAAATCTCCTCAAGACAGATTGCATCGGTTGTCACTCTAACACCGGTCCAGAGACCATAAAGATCATTGGTACCTCGACCAAAGTTCCCGTGGTCTATAACTTGGTAGAGCCCACTTATAACGTAAGCCTTTCCGCCGGTGGTGACTCTAATTGTCTGGCTGGAGGTAACTTTTACTGGGTAGAACACGTTGGAGACCAATACGGTCACAACGTCATCAGCCATGCTGATGCCACCTTGAGCGAGGCCCCGGGGAGAAACCAGGGTTGTACGGGGAGTTGTCACTATTCCTTATATTCTTGGCGTTTTCCCTGGCCTAATTCTGAGGGGAAGGGGTGCACCAGTTGTCACACCCCGGCCCATCACAAAAAGGGTTATTCCACCCCTATCGCCGACGAGGAGGACGGTTGGTATCGTTTCTTGGCCCGAAGGCACGCCCAGGGGCCTGATAGTCAGAACCGAAACGTAAAGGGCCTGGAAGATCCGGATTGGCAACAGACCGTCTCCCCTACCGATCATAATGAATATTGGGACACAGACACCTTTGGTCCTGACAACGCTGGGATAAGTCGCTTTTGTGCTGCCTGTCATGGTCAATTTCATTCCACCCGTTATGGTCCGTGGGTTAACGGAGGATTTAGAGGAGGTCCGGGAGGTGGTTGGCATACGGCCCCTTGGCTTAGACACCCGGCTGGGATCTTTCTACCTGCTACCGGGGAGGCGAGTAAATATAACACCGACGGTTCTGGGGCCGACGGGGAGACTGGGCCTTATCATCCCTTAGCCCCGGTGTCTCGCCAAAATATCGACGCTTACACCGCACCTTCTTCTCAGGTTTCGGTGGGTAGTGACGGAGACATGGTCTCGTGTCTTTCCTGTCATCGAGCCCACGGGAGCCCCTATCCCGATATGCTCAGGTGGGATTACCTCAATAAATGCAACGTAGGGGTGGCTAACGAAGAGTGCGGGTGTTTTATTTGCCACACCCAAAAGGATGATTAGGCCTTTTTGAAATTCCTATTTTGAGTCTCTTCGATTAGTTTCTCTAACCCTCCATATTATCGGCACTTTTAATTGATTTTTCTTTGGTAAAAGCCTTCCAGCAAAGAATAGATCAAATGCACGGGGCCAAAGGGTCACTTTTATAAGCAATCATAAGATTTATGAAGTTTTCTCGGAATAAAAGGGTATTTTTCCCTGATCAGTTTTCCGAAAAAGGTGCTGGTCACTTTTGACACTAAACCGCGGGAATGAAATGCATTAAAGGCACTTAACAATAAGGGAGAGACGAATATGGCCTATACGATCGAACATGATCCATCAAAGTGTGATGGGTGTCTTTCTTGTGTAAAGGCCTGTAGTGAAGCCCATAATCTCCCCGAAGGGGTAGCTAACTGCCAGATCCTTGTCCTGGAAGTAACCAAAGGGGAAGAGGTACAAAAGACCTACGCCTATTTTTCTTGTATGCACTGTCGGCGGCCCCAATGTGCCGAGGCTTGTCCCACCGGGGCCATGCGCCGTGAAGGAGATGTGGTCATCCTGGTCCAAGAACTGTGTGTGGGGTGTATGAATTGTGTCTATGCCTGTCCGTGGGGGGCCCCGGTCTTTAATCCGAACACCGGTAAGGTTTCCAAGTGTGATCTCTGTGTAGAACGGGTCAAGGCAGGGAAAAAGCCATATTGTGTGGAGGCCTGTCCTAATGGGGCCTTGACCGTCAAGGAAAAGAAGGCCCCGGCCAAAAAGGCCAAAAAACCGGTAAAAAAGGCGGCTAAGGCTGGAGCTAAGGCAGAGGCCAAGGCAGAATCAGCCAAGGCTTAGGGAGGCGTTTATGGAGATCAGTCTGAGCCTCAAATATCTTCCGATCTTATTCGTGGCCGGTATCGTGACCATTATTGGTGTGGCTATGATCATTGTGAACCAATTCTTGGAGGTTAAACGTCCTTATCCCGAAAAGATCATGGCTTACGAGTGCGGTCTCCCACCGACAGGGCAACCGCGTCATCGGTTTTCCATCAAGTTTTACGCCATAGCCATTCTTTTTGTCGTCTTCGACGTGGAAGCTGTCTTTCTCTATCCCTGGGCAGTGACTTTTGATCAGATAGGATTTTTTGCCTACGTAGAGATGGTCATCTTTATCATTTTACTCCTGGTGGCTTATTTCTATGCCTGGATTAGGGGGGCGTTTCAATGGGAATAAAAGGCACCGTCGAGGTAAGCAAAGGGGTCCGTCAGGTTCCGGGTACAGATGTCTACCTTACCACCTTGGACAAGCTTTTTAACTGGGCTCGGACAGGTTCTCTCTGGCCGGTGACCTTTGGTTTGGCCTGTTGTGCCATCGAGATGATGGCCACTGGTGCTAGCCACAACGACTTGGACCGCTTTGGTATTATTTTTCGGGCCTCGCCCAGGCAGTCTGATGTCTTGATCGTGGCCGGAACAGTGACCAAGAAGATGGCCCCTATCGTAAGGCGGGTCTATGACCAGATGCCGGAGCCCCGTTATGTCATAGCCATGGGTAGTTGTGCCTGCTCCGGTGGGATCTTTAAGACCTATTCTACAGTCCAAGGCTGTGATGACTTCTTGCCGGTGGATGTTTATATCCCTGGCTGTCCCCCTAGACCAGAGGCCTTGCTTGAAGGCATTATGAAACTTCAGCAAAAGATCAGAAACGAACACGGTCGTTGGGGAGTCTAAATAAACGGGGGAAATGATGTTAGCCGTCGAGAAACTCCAAGAAAATTTTCCGCATGACATCATCGAAATAAAGGAATGTGCCGGGCAAGTTTCGGTTACTGTCCGTCGTGATCGAATCGTAGACATTTTACGTTTCCTTCACGACGACGGTGAGCTCCTCTTTGATCACCTGGCAGATTTGACGGCGGTGGATTGGTTGGGAAAGAAGGAACCCCGTTTTGAGGTGGTCTACAATCTCTTTTCCATCCGCTATAAGCAATTCATTCGCATCAAGGTCCAGGTCCCAGAAAACGATCCTCGGGTGGATTCGGTGACTTGCATTTGGAAGACGGCCAATTGGTTGGAAAGAGAATGCTACGACATGTTCGGTATTGAGTTTGAAGGGCATCCTGATCTCAGGCGCATCCTTATGCCTGATGATTGGGAGGGTTACCCCTTACGCAAGGATTATCCGCTCTTCTTAGAGGAAGAGCAGGAGTGGAAAGAGTATAAAAAGCTTCGCCAGAAGGCCAGAGAACTGGCCCAATACGATTGGTATCCCATGCTAGCAGAAAAAGACAAGGAAGAAGCCGGTTCTCCGGAAAGCGAGGCGGCCGCGTAGGAGGAAGGTCATGGCACCGACCCTTGAGATTATCAAGAAACAACAAGACGAGAAGGAATGGGATGAGCCCTATTTCGTCAACATGGGGCCGCAACATCCATCCACCCACGGAGTTCTTCGTCTCTTCCTCGAACTTGAGGGTGAGACCATCCGTAGTTGCGACCCACGGATCGGTTATCTCCATCGAGGGATAGAAAAGCTCTCAGAGTTTCGGACCTATTCTCAGGCCATGGTCCTTACCGACCGGTTGGATTATATCTCTTCCGCGGCCAATAATGTTGGTTTTTGTCTAGCGGTAGAAAAACTGATGGGCCTTGAGGTCCCGCGGCGGGCCCAGATCATCCGGGTCATTGTCTGTGAAATGGCCCGTATTTGTAGTCACCTCCTGTGGCTGGCTACCCATGCCCTGGATATCGGGGCCATGACCGTGTTCCTCTATTGCTTCCGTGATCGTGAGTGGCTCCTCGATGTCTTTGAGATGATCTGTGGGGCCAGGCTTACGGTAAGTTATCCCCGTATTGGCGGGGTAAGGCTTGACTTTACCGACGAAATAGTAGACGAGCTTTATAAATTCACCGAAGAATTTCCCAACCGGATCCCTGAATATGAAACCCTGATCGACGTCAACCGGATCTGGTTGAAGCGGACCAAAGGGGTGGGAGTTGTATCTCCCGAGGAGGCGGTCAATCTCGGTCTTACCGGACCTTCCCTTCGTGGTTCTGGGGTCCATTATGACCTGCGTCGCAGTGCCCCTTATCTCATTTACGATGAATTGGATTTTGAGGTGGCGGTGGAATACGAAGGAGATACCTACGCTCGGTACCGTGTGCGTATGAAGGAGATGCGCGAGGCCAACAAGATCATCCGTCAGTGTCTGGACAAACTGGCGGAGACCAAAGGGGAGCCGGTGGTGGCGGAGGATGCCCCTGATCTCCTGATGCCCTTTGGCAAGGTGAAAAAACCTCAGGCTGCTCCCCATCCCAAAAAGGGCTATGTGGTCAAGGGTGTAGAGGTTCCGGTGGTGCCTGAAGGAGAAGTCTATATGGCTACCGAGGTGCCCAAGGGTGAGCTTGGGTTCTATATCGTGAGTGACGGTACAGGTCATCCCTGGCGGCTACGCATCCGGGCACCCTCTTTTGTCCATATTTCGGCCATTCCGGCCTTGGCTAAGGGTCACATGGTGGCCGACCTGGTGGCGGTAATTGGTACCTTAGACATTGTTCTTGGAGAATGTGATCGGTAGGTGGGCCTATGGATGCAAAGACATTATACGATACGGCTAATTACTTTTTGCTCAAGTACTTTGGGCTCTCATTATTTAAAAGTGTAGTCTTGGTGGCCATCACCCTCTTGCATGTGGCCTATACTACGTACGCCGAACGAAAGATCATCGGACACATGCAGCAGCGAATCGGTCCTAACCGGGTGGGGCCACGTGGTTTGCTTCAGCCTATTGCCGACGTCTTGAAGCTGATCACCAAGGAAGATCTGATACCGGATTGTGTTGATCGCCCGGTCTTTAAGATTGCGCCGTTTATCAGCTTGGTGGCTGGGGCGACCAGTTTGGCGGTCATTCCCATCTGGCAGAACTTTGTCATAGCCAACGTCAACACGGCCCTGCTGGTCATCTTGGCCCTGAGTTCTCTCTCTTCCTTTGGTGTTATCCTGGCCGGTTGGGCCTCTAATTCGCGATACAGTTTCCTGGGTGGTCTTCGTGCCTCAGCCCAGGTCATCAGTTACGAGATAGCCATGGCCTTGGCCTTGGTCGGGGTCATGATGTTAGCGGGCTCGCTTAATCTGGTGGACATCGTCAACGCCCAAGTCCATAGTCCTTTTAAGATCTACGCCATCCCCCAAATCATCGGTTTCTTCGTCTTTATGGTGGCAGCCATCGCTGAGACCAACCGAACCCCCTTTGACCTACCGGAGGCAGAAAGTGAGTTGGTGGCTGGATATTTCGTTGAATACAGCGGTATCAGGTTTGCCCTTTTCTATCTCGCTGAATACTTTGGTATGATCGTCATGAGCATGTTGGCGGTGACCTGTTTCCTTGGTGGTTGGTACGGGCCCTTTGAGATCCCGGGGGTGCCTTTCTTCTGGTTCCTGTTGAAGCTCTACTTCTTGATCTTCTTCTACATTTGGGTGCGGGCTACGCTTCCTCGTTATCGTTACGACCAGCTTATGGGGCTTGGCTGGAAGATATTGATACCGTTGGCCTTGTTAAACATCGTCATTACGGGCTTGATTAAGGTCCTGGCTTAAAGGTGGGTGCTATGAAAGAGCTTGGATTTTTTAAAAGGGTATTCTTGATTGAGATCTTAAAGGGGCTTTCCTTAACTCTTCGCAAGTTATTTGCGAAGCCGGTCACGGTTCAGTATCCAGAAGAGAGGAAGCCTCTGGCTCCGGGTTTTCGAGGGCGTCATGCCCTGGTGCGTGATCCGAAGACCGGATTAGATCGGTGTGTGGGTTGTTATCGGTGTGCGCAAGTGTGTCCGGCTCAGTGTATCTACATTGAGACTGAGCGTGATCCCAACACCAAAAAACGTCTCGTTACCCGCTATGATATTGATGCCTTGCGTTGCATCTTTTGTGGGTATTGTGAGGAGGTCTGTCCGGTCAATGCCATCGTCTTGACCGAATTTTATGAATATTCCGGTTATTCAAGGGAAGAACTTTATTTCACCAGGGAAAAACTCCTGAGGAATTGGGACGAATTCATCGTTACCCAGAAGCGTCCCTATTTTAATCCCTTCTGGCGTCCGCGTGGGATTCCGCTCAAAAAACTCCCAGCGCCAAAACGTGAGGCGGAGGGTATATAATGGAAACTTTGGTTTTCTTATACTTAGCCTTGGTCCTCATCGTAACTTCTCTCTTGGTGGTCACTAATCGCAACGCCGTGCATGCGGTGTTGTGGATGTTGGTCATGTTTTTCCACCAGGCGGTCCTGTTCCTCACTCTGGAGGCCGAGTTTTTGGCCTTGGTCCAGATCATCGTCTATGCTGGAGCCGTCCTGGTTCTCTTCCTCTTTGTCATTTACATCATCAACCTGCGTACAGAATTAAAGATACGTAATTTCCATATCTATTGGCCGATGGCCGCCTTGGTCTCTGTGGTCTTGGTGGTCTTGGCGGTCAAGGCGGTCAAGGAATTTTGTCCCGGTCCGGTAGTCGGTGACATGACCCCGAAGCTTATTGCCCAACTGGGGCAGGCCAAGGTCTTGGGTAAGGCCCTTTTTACACAGCATATTCTCTCCTTTGAGGCCGCGGGTGTCCTCCTCTTGGTGGCCGTGCTGGGCGCCGTGGTCCTAACCAGAAGAATTCGTTTTAGAGGGGAAGAGGGATGATTCCTATTTCTTGGTACCTCATTTTAAGTCTGGTGCTGTTTGCCATAGGAGCGTTCGGTTTTATTGCGCGGCGTAACGTGATCATCATGCTCATGTGTATCGAGATCATGCTCAATGCGGTCAATATCTCATTGGTGGCCTTAGGGCGGGGGCTGCAGGATACAGCGGCCCATATCTTGGTCTTTTTTGTTATCGCCGTAGCAGCCGGTGAAGCGGCTATTGGTTTGGCCTTGGTGGTCCTTCTTTTCAAGAAGACCCGAGAAGTTCATATGGACGAATTTCGGGCACTGAAGGGGTAGCCTATGAAATACGTGGTCTGGATTCCGTTTTTACCGTTAATTGCCTCGGTCATTACTTTACTTTTTGGGCGCTGGATGAATCAGAAACGCGCTCATTGGTTGCCGTGTATCGCTGTCTTTGGCTCCTTCCTCCTGTCGATGAAGGCCCTCTTCGCCGTGATCCATGGAGCAAGGGCCAATTTTGATCTCTATTCTTGGGTGGTGGCGGATACCTTCAAAGTGAGTGTGGGTTTTCAGATTGATCCTCTGTCGGTGATGATGCTCGCCATGGTCTCCTGTCTCTCCTTCCTTATTCACGTCTACTCCATCGGCTATATGGAAGACGATCCGGGTTATTATCGTTTCTTTGCCTATATCTCCCTCTTTACCTTCTCCATGTTGATGTTGGTCTCTGGTAACAATTTTCTACAGCTCTTCTTTGGTTGGGAGGCGGTGGGTCTTTGTTCTTACCTCTTGATCGGTTTCTGGTATCAAAAGAAGAGCGCTTCCGATGCGGCGAAGAAAGCCTTTATTGTCAACCGATTCGGTGACTTTGGTTTTGCTCTAGGTGTCTTCTTGGTCTTTTTGACCTTTGGCACCATTTATTATCAGCCGGTCTTTGAGAGGGTACATGAAATAGCCCATGCAACCATTAATCTCTTTGGACATGATATTCTCCTCCCGACCATGATTGCTGTCCTCCTCTTCTGCGGGGCCATGGGTAAGAGTGCCCAGTTCCCACTCCACGTCTGGTTGCCGGATGCCATGGAAGGTCCGACCCCTGTCTCGGCCTTGATCCACGCTGCGACCATGGTCACCGCTGGTGTCTTTATGGTCTGTCGGTGCCACGAGATATTTGAACTTTCCAACGTGGCCATGGCCGTAGTGGCGGCGGCTGGTACCTTTACCTGTTTTATGGCGGCCACTATTGCGCCCACCCAGTTTGATATCAAGCGGGTCATCGCTTACTCGACCCTCTCTCAGTTGGGTTATATGTTTATGGCCTGCGGAGTAGGGGCCTTTGCCGCGGGTATGTTCCACCTCTTCACCCACGCTTACTTTAAGGCCCTCCTCTTTTTGGGTGCTGGTAGCGTGATGCACGCCATGCATCATGCCCCTGACCCCACGGATATGCGTTACATGGGTGGGTTGAAGAAGTATATGCCGGCCACCTTCTGGACCTTTTTGATTGCTTCACTCTCCATCTCCGGTATCCCAGGGCTGGCGGGGTTCTTCAGTAAGGATGAAATTCTTTGGTCGGCCTTTGCCTCGGTCTATCCTTGGGGGAAGGTGGTCTGGTTTATCGGGACCTTTGTCGCCTTCCTGACTGCTTTTTATTCCTTCCGGGTGGTCTTTATGACCTTCTATGGTGAGTTCAGGGGTCGAGAGGTCCTACATGGGCATGAACCCCATGAGTCACCTAAGGTCATGACCATCCCGCTGATGCTCTTGGCCATCGGTGCCGTTTGTACTGGTTGGCTTGGAATCCCACATGTCTTGGGTGGCGAGAACCACTTCGGTCATTTTATGGAGCCGGTGCTCGGGCATCCGCACTTCCATATCCCCCATGCCTGGGAGCATAATGAAGCGGCTCTGGAATTCCTCCTCATGACCGTATCTACTTTGATGGGCGTGGCTGGTATTGCGTTGGCCTATGTCGTTTACATCAAAAAACCCGAACTTCAGCGGCTCCTACCAGAGAAGGTGCCTTGTCTCTATCGGTACCTCTATCGGAAGTGGTACTGGGACGAGATTTATCACTACACCATTATCCTTCCGGTGCTCTTTACGGCCCGAGGCATTGTCCAGGGTGTGCTTGATGCGGTTTGCATCGAGGGTACGGTCAACGGTATTCCTGACTTGGTACGCCGTGGAGGCGAGGGTATCCGTCGGCTCCAGAGCGGTGTGGTCAATACTTATGCCCTAATCATGGCCACAGGTGCGGCTGTGGTCTTACTCTTGATCTATCTCTTTTAGGAGGGCTTCCATGGAAGTGGCCTTGCGAATGTCTGAATTTCCTTTGCTTTCTTTAATTATCTGGCTGCCAGTAGCGGGGTCAGTGATTCTGCTCGCCCTCCCGCGCAATGATCGCTTGATCAGGTGGTTCAGCTTGATAGTGGCTCTGGCGGACTTTGTTGTCGCTCTTCCTTTGTTCTCGCGGTTTGATAAGAGCTTTGCCGGCATGCAGTTTGTGGAGTATCACCCGTGGATTAAGTCTTGGGGCATCTCCTATTTTCTCGGCGTAGATGGTATCAGCGTCCTCTTTATCCTCCTTTCGGCCTTGATCACCATCTTGTGCATCTTGATTTCCTGGGAGGCGATCACGGAAAAGGTCAAGGAGTTTCACATTGCCCTGTTGCTTACTTCGGCGGCGATGATGGGCGTCTTTTGCTCCTTGGACCTTTTCCTCTTCTATCTCTTCTGGGAAGCGATGCTCATCCCGATGTATCTGATCATCGGGATCTGGGGAGGCCCGGGGCGACTCTACGCCACCATTAAGTTCTTCTTGTATACCTTGGTGGGCTCGGTCTTGATGCTGGTTGGAATCATCTTCCTTTACCTCAAGGCCGGGACCTTCAACATCCTGGAGATCATGAAGCTTGGGCTTCCCTATCACTTCCAGTTCTGGCTCTTCTGGGCCTTTTTTGCCGCCTTTGCCGTCAAGGTCCCCATGTGGCCGGTTCATACCTGGTTGCCTGACGCCCACACCGAGGCCCCGACCGCCGGGTCGGTCATCCTGGCTGGCATCCTCATCAAGATGGGGGCCTACGGTTTCCTGCGTTTCTCCCTCTCTTTCTTCCCTGTGGCTGCCAAGGCGATGATGTTCCCCATGCTGATGCTCTCGGTCATCGCCATCATCTACGGTGGTATCATCTGCCTGGCCCAAGATGATCTAAAGCGTCTGATTGCTTACAGCTCGGTAAGCCACATGGGCTTTGTTACCCTGGGCATCTTTTCCTTTAATGGGAACGCCATGGAGGGTGCCATCCTCCAGATGATAAACCACGGAGTGGTCACCGGGGCCTTGTTTATGTGCGTCGGTGTGGTCTATGAACGGACCCATACCCGAGCCATTAAAGATTACGGTGGCTTGGCCACGGTGATGCCCATCTATGCCGCCTTCTTTATGGTCTTTACCTTGGCCTCTATCGGTCTTCCTGGGACAAACGGGTTTATCGGTGAGTTCTTGATCCTCTTAGGCACCTTTGCCTCAAAGAAGTGGGCCGCAGCCTTTGCCGCTACCGGAGTGATTATCGGAGCGGGTTATATGCTCTGGCTCTATCAGAGGGTCTTTTGTCAAGAGGTCAATCCCAAGGTGGCTGGGCTTCCGGACGTCAAGATGAGGGAAGCCATAGCCTTGATCCCCATGCTTATTTTGGTCCTATGGATTGGTTGTTATCCGACACCGTTCCTCGGATTTATGCATGAATCAGTGCGGGCCTTACTTGAGCATGTCCACGGCGTTACCGCTCCTGCGGCGCCGATAAGCGAAATCCTAAAGGAGGGTCTCCATGTGGTCCTCCCTTCCTAGTTTCGTAGCCGTTTATCCGGAGACAATTTTGGTGGTGGTGGCCAGTGCTTTTGTCTTGCTTGATCGGGTGATCAGGAACAAGGACGTCTTTACCTGGGCCACCCTGGTCACGGTAGGGGTAACCCTGGTGGTGGTTCTGGCTACCGCAGGTACTGGCTTTGGCGATGCCTATGCGGCGGATCAGTATGGTCTCTTCTTTAAGGCCATCTTCCTCCTGGTCCTCTTTTTGGCCACGCTTATCTCACCTGGGTATGGACGAGTGGTTGGGATTCACTTCGGTGAGTACTACGGGCTCATGCTCTATGCCGCCGCTGGAATGATGCTCATGGCCTCGGCCAAGGATCTGATTCTCCTTTATCTTGGCCTCGAAGTGATGTCCCTTTCCGTCTATGTCTTGGTCGGTCTGATTTATAAGGATATTCGCTCCCTTGAAGGGGCCATGAAATATTTCTTGCTGGGGTCTTTTGCCTCGGCCTTTTTGCTCTTGGCCATCACTTATATTTACGGCCTGACCAGTTCGGTAAAGATCGAGACCATTTCTCATTATATTGTAGAGCATGGGCTCTTGACCAATAAGGCCTTACTCTTTGCCATTGCCCTCTTTGTAGTGGCCTTTGGTTTCAAGGTGGCCTTGGTGCCCTTCCATATGTGGGCCCCTGATGCCTATGAAGGTGCCCCCACTTCGATCACGGCCTTTATGTCGGTGGGGCCTAAGGCCGCTGGTTTTGCTGCCATGGGTCGTGTCTTTCTCATCGCTCTGGGGGCAGCCAAACTTGGATGGGAGCACTTCTTCATCCCGCTAGCCATCGTTACCCTCTTCGTTGGTACAGCGCTCACCGTCGTACAGACCAATATCAAACGCATGCTTGCCTATTCTTCTGTGGCTCATGCTGGTTACGCCATGCTCGGTATCATTGCCGGGACGAAAGAGGGCATGGCGGCCACCATGATGTATCTATTTATCTATGCCTTTATGAATATCGGGGCCTTTGGGGTGATCATCCTGCTCCGTCGAAAGGACTTCCTTGGAGAGAGCATTTTCGACTTCCAGGGTCTTTCGAAGACTCACCCCACGGCAGCCTTACTGATGCTTTTGTTTATGTTTTCTCTGGCTGGTATCCCTCCAACAGCCGGCTTTATCGGAAAGTTTTTTGTTTTCCGGGCGGCATTTGAGGCCGGACACCCATTGTTAGTCATCTGTGCGGTGTTGGCTAGTTGTATCGCGGCCTATCCATATTTGCGGGTCGTGATGCTCATGTACATGAAGCCGCCGGAGCAGGAAGTCACTTTAAATCTTACCGGGTATCTGTTTGTGAGCCTGGCCATTTCCTTGGCTGGTGTATTGGTCTTCGGTGTCTGGCCAGGGCCGTTAATTGATTTTGCCCGCAGTTGTTGCGCCGGTTTCCTCCCGTAAAAAAATTCCCTCCAGGATAAAAGGGGCGCCTTAGGCGCCCCTTTTTGTTTTTTAAAACGCTTCTTTGTCTTTAAACGGCCTTTCCTTGTAGATCCTCTTCCTTTTTGCTCTTTAAGTGTCTTTTTTACAAGGCCGAATAAAAGAAAAAAACCGATCATAATTTATATGTTTATATGATAATTAAAGAAAGAGATTCTAAACAAAGAGATATCAAAGAGTTAATCTCTTTATTAAAGTTAGATATATCACCTAAACAACGTTTTTTAATTGAAAGAGAAATCAGATTTATTAAAGCTGGTGAAAGAGGGGAAAATGATGCAGCTTATTTTATAAACTTCTATTTTGGAGAATCAAAAAATTGGGCAGTTATTCATGATCTTAGGATTGAATTTAACAACTATGTAGCTCAAATTGATCATTTATTAATTAATAGATTTTTGGATTTTTATGTCTTAGAATCAAAAAACTTCTTCTATCCTATCAAAATTACTACCGAGGGTGAATTTTTGATTTGGCATAGAAAGAGGGGTGAATATTACTCAATAGAATCTCCAATCGAACAAAATGAAAGACATATCTTTTTATTAGATAAAGTTTTAAAAAAATTAGATATTCTTCCTAAGCGTTTTGGTCTCCCTCTTAAACCAAGATTTAAAAGCTATATTTTACTCTCTCCAAAATCTAAAATTATAAGGCCACCAAGGAAAAGTCTGGATACAAGTATGGTTATAAAGGCTGATATGTTAAAAAGAGAAATTGATAAATATACAGACCAAATGTCAAATTTTTCGATAATATCTTCCCTTAGTAAATTGATATCCAGTGATACTTTAAAAGAAGTAGCAGAAAAAATTTCTAAATTACATCGTCCTAAAATAACAGATTATAAAAAGAAATTTGGTATATCTAAAGAACAAATTAGACAAAAAACTAATAAAAGATATTTGTGTAGTAGATGTGGATCTGAAGTTAGTCTAAAAGTAGCTAATTATTGTCTTCAACATAAGGGGCGTTTTAAAGGTAAAATTTTCTGTTTTAAATGCCAAAAAATGGTGTAGTTCGTTTTCTCTATCGACATAAGCACTTGAGGGATCCTCAGCAGGAGTGTATCGATAGTGGTTCTTCGCGTTGTAATTTCCATACCGGGCCCTGAGGCAGCGATAGAGATCCCGGGCAAAGTTTACCAAGCCTACATATCCTGCATACGGACCACGCTCTTTGGGTTGGGGGAACGAGAGTACGGGGATACCAAGCTTTACCGGTCGCCATTGTTCACGGGCGTTGGTAAGGACGACGTCTGGGGAGAGGACCCAAAGGGCCTTTTCCAGCTCTTCGTCACCGGGGTTGTCGGTAACTATATCCGCCAGGTGTTGGGCCTCGTAGTGATCTTCCTGACGTCCAAAGATAGAGGCTGCCAGCTCTACTTCTAATCCGAGCTCATGCAACATCCTGCCTTGGGGCCCAAGGCGATAGGCTCCGAGGACGATGACGGCTTTCTTGCCTGTAAACTCCCTGCGCCAGGGCAAGATCTTCTCCAGGGCCATCTGTTCCCCGCGGGCGATGACCTCTTCCACACGTTTTTTGGGAAGTTTAAAAAAGGCGCCGATCTTGCGTAATGAATCTGCGATGGCCTTTAGCCCATAAAAGGAGACCCGAATATAGGGTATGCCAAAGGTTTCCTCCATTTTTCGACAAAAACTCTCCGCCGTGGCCCCACAGAAGAGAAGATTGAGTCTAGCTTGAGACATACTCTCCACCAGCGACCAACTTGCCTCTCCGGTAAGGGATACATGGACTTTGATGCCTATTTTCTGAAGAAGGTCCTTGATGACCGCGGTTTCTCCCCCGACGTTGTATTCACCGATGAGGTTTACCAAAGGTTTTTCCGCCGGGGGCAAAGGCTTTATGAGTCAAAAAGTATTTGATAAGCCAGGGCGTGGCCTTTAGACTGGGAAGGTGCGGAAAACCCCGGGCAAGAGACTATCTTGACCCCTCTCCTGGTCTTATCTGAGACTTCTTGAGCTACAGAGATCACTTCCTCGCCGATAAGCCCTGAGACACAGGTGATATACACAAAGGCCCCACGGGCCTTGGGATCAAGAGAGAAGGCCTCGAGTAAGGCCTTGTAGAGCTTTTCTCCAGCCCCGAAGATCACGTCTTTTTCGCCCATATTAGTGGCCCACACCGGAGCCGGAGTGCCGCGCACTATCTTACCGTAGTAGGCACACCCTACGGCTCCGTGCACCAGATGTACGGCCTCGCGCACCGGTCCAAGCACATATCTTGCCCCAAAGTACACACAACTCCTCTGGCTCATGCTCCCGGGCTCGGTAATAAGCCCGCAGGGCCTTTGGGGTAATATTTCCAGTGGTTGAAGGAGAGGTTCCATTTAAACCCCCTTTTACATTGTCTGCCAGGATCTATGTGGGCTTTCTGTTTTGGCTACTGATGTAGCCGATCGTCAGGGTAGTGATGATCGAGAATGGCGTTGACGATCCTGGTGAGGAAGCGTTCTCCACCTCTGTAGCCGACGATGGGCTCGCGTTGGTATCCCACGCGATCATAGACCGGAAAGCCAAAGCGCACTAAAGGGACCTCGATCTCGCGGGCGATACTTACGCAACGTGAATGTCCGAGGATGAGATCGGGGAAGTCGTTCTTCAGGGCGTATTCCCACTCAAATTGATCGCTACCATTCATGATTACCGGGGAGTAGCCGTATTCTTCACAGGCCTCTCTTATGGTCTCTTCTGCAGACCGGCTCTTGGTACCAATTAGAATGTAGGTGGGAATCATACCCAGTTCACAGACAAAGCGCGTGGCTGCAGCCACAAAGTCTGGATCGCCGCAAAGGGCTACCCGTTTCATCATGGTATAATGCAGGGTATCGGCCATGGCATCCAGGAGGATGCCTCGTTCCCAACGCAATCGGTCTGGGATAGGCCGATCAGCTACTTCGGCCAAAGCCTTGATCAGCCGGTCGGTATTCTTGACCCCGATGGGCATGGTGGTCACATAAGCCGGCACTTTGTAACGGCGTTCAAGCCACTTGCTCCCGGCGGAACCAGTATCCGGAGAGAGGGCAAAGATGGCCCGGGCATCACCGGCACGTACGAATTCCTCTACCCGTGTACCTCCGGGGGGATAGTAGGGAATCTTGTTGGGCATTCCCACCAGTGGGCAGTCTAAAGTATCGCTGATATCGAAGAGGATGTGATAGCTGATCCCCATGAGTTCGAGCATGTGTTTCAGCTCGCGGATGTCTCCAGGGGACATCATTCCCGGGATGAAATAGACATCCTCTGAAGACTCGCCGCTTTGCTTGGCTAAAGTCTTCAGGAATTCACGGGCAGCACGGTTATAGCCCTCCACATGGGAGCCGGCAAAACTCGGGGTGTTTACCACGACAAACTTCACCACCTCTCTGACTTCGGGCCCCATTTCTTCTTCCATGATATCCAGGGCCTCGTAAAGGAAGCTGTGAATGTCATCGCCAATGACCTCGCTGGAACAGGTAGTAACAATGGCGATAAGCTCTGGTTGATAACGACAAACGAGATTTCGAACGCCACGGATCAAATTTTTGCGTCCACCAAAGACCGCTGCGTCTTCGTGAAAACTGGCATTGGCGATGGTGGCTGGTTCCCGAAATATTCGAGAGAAGGTATAGCGTACATAAGTGGTACACCCCTGGGCCCCTTGGACAAAGGGAATGGCCCGGTGGACCCCAAGGGTGGCCCACATGGCCCCAAAAGGCATACAGGTACGCGAAGGGTCGATGCAGACCGCCCGATTTTTAGCCGGTACCAGTTCAGGCGGTGGGGGTACATACTCTGGAGTCAGGGGTTTCTTTTCGATCTTTAGATTTTTATAGGTAATTCCTTCGATAGGGATCTCTTTTACCTGGTTTATCATGGTTTTCCTCCTTTAAAATTCCTCTTTGGCCATTTTCCAAACCGGGGCGTAGATGGCCTGGTAGATGTCTCGGGCAAAGTTGACAAAACCCCGAAAACAAGCATAGGGTCCCTTCTCGTAAGAATGGGAATTCAGAGTAGGCACCCCGAATTTGCGCACTAGATATTTTTCTTTCAGTCCGGTGAGAAAGAGATCGGGTTTCCTGGTCTCGATCATTTCCTCGATCTCGAACTCGTTGGGGTTGTCGATGACCAAGGTCCCGGGTTTGACGCGCTGGACGATCTTTTCATAATCTTCTCGGTGGCCGAAGGTAGTCATGCAGGCCACCACCTCCATCCCTAGTTCCTCCATTACCTTGGGCCAGTGCCAGACCCGTGGGGCCCCAACATAAATGGCGATACGCTTCCCAGCCAACCTTTGGCGATACCACTCCAGCGCCGGCTTTATGGCTGCGGTCTCTTCTTCGATGATCTCTTCCGCGCGCTTTTTCATCTTTTCATCTCCAAACCAGGTGGCGACGTCCCGTAGGGCCTTGGCCGTTTGTGCTATACCGAAGAGGCTTACCCGCACAAAAGGCACCTCAAAGCCTTGTTTGATAAGCTCGGCAATGTAAGTGGCCGAACGCTGGCAGTGCACGATATTGAGCTTGGCATCCGGGAGCTTGAGGAGGTTTTGAAAACGGGAGTTTCCGGTGAATACATTTAGTACCCGAACACCAAGCTTCTCAAAAAGGGGTACGATGACCACCGTGTCCCAATCTATGTTGTATTCGCCGATCAGATTTACGTCGTAAGGGGACTTTTCCTCCTCCCTCAGGCAGACTTCCGGGTGTTTTTCGCGATATTTAAGTAACCACTTATAGAACTGAAAATTGAATTCATGGTGCCCCTTAGACTGCGAGACACCACAAAAGCCAGGGGAAGCACAGGCAAAGACCGGTTTGCCCACCTCTTCAGAAACCTCTCGGGCTACCTGTTCGATGTCATCGCCGATGAGTGCCGTGGAACAGGTGTTGTAAATGATGGCCCCGGCGGCTCCGGGGTTTATTCGAAAGGCCTCGAGCAGGGCCTGTTTTAGCTTTTCCATCCCACCGAAGATGATGTCTTCCTCGGTCATAGCGGTGGTAAAACAATGACGGCGATGATTGGCCTCGTTTTCCAGCACTCCAGGACGGGCCCAGTTGTAGCCATCGCCCAGGTGACGTCTGGTCCCCCAAGTGTAGTATCCGCAGCCCACCGGCGCGTGAATCAGGTGGATGACATCCACGATCGGACCGCCCACGACCCCACGGGCCCCAGCAAAGGCACAACCCCGTTCGGTAAGGTCCCCAGGGACCGTCGGGGCATTACTTTCCGGAATGGTGCTTCGATCTTCGTCTACGATCACCACGTGCTTAAGCCTTTCTGGGATGCAAATATTGCATCGCAACTGATGATACGGCATGAGTTCACCTCCTCTTTCAAATTAAAGGGCCAAAACACTTAAGGGAGAAATCTCCCAGTCCCGGCACACCAAAGGCGTCGGCCCGGCAGCGTTTACACGAGAGAAACTGCGGCATAAACCGTGCGGCCTCTCGTCGGGCTCGAGTGATCTCCTCTTTGGTCGGAGGCTTGAAACGACGAAATTCTCCCAGAGGGATGAGGGGAATAATGTTCATAAGACTCGCCCCGGCCCGGGCTACTAGGCGGGCGATTTCGGCTATTTCTCGGTCGTTTATTCCAGGGACAAGGACGGTGTTGACCTTTACCCGGACGCCTGCCTCAGCCGCTAGGGCTATGCCTTCGAGTTGGCGTTCCAAAAGCAAGGCTGCCCCAGAGGGTCCGATGAGGCGTTGTCCTCCGTCTTTTATGAAGCGCACCAATCGTCCTCCGGTCTCCGGGGTGGCTGCGTTCACCGTCACCGTGAGGAATTTCATCCCTACCTCAAGGAGTTGAGGAAGCTTGTGCGGCAGGGCCAGACCGTTGGTAGCTACACAGATCTTAAGCTCTGGAAAGTGTTCTTTGACTACCTTTAAGGCCTCAAAGGTCTCTTCGTTGGCCAGGGCATCTCCAGGCCCAGCCACACCGACTACTTCTATCCTCGGTTCAAAGGAGAGTATTTGGGTGATATAGCCCTTTACTTCTGAAGGACGGATGATCCTGGCCGAGACCCCGGGGCGATTATCATGGACACAACCGATCTTTCGTTCACAATAAGCACACTGGATATTACACCGTGGGGCCACGGGGAGGTGGAGTCGTCCTACAAGGCGGTGGGCCTTTTCGTCAAAACAGGGGTGTCTTATCATTGCTGCCTCCTTATGCTCATGTCCTAAAAAAGGGCCTCCAGGTCTCTTTCTCCAGTACGGACGCGGTAACTTTCTTCCACAGGGAGGACAAAGATCTTGCCATCGCCGTGCTGACCGGTTTGATTGGTCCGAATGATCGTGGCCACAGCCTTTTCCACCATGGCCTCCGGGACTACGGCCATGATAAGGCGTTTAGGAATGAAGCTGGCTGGGGCCTCCTCGGCTTGTTTGGCAATCTCTGGGCTTACCCGATAGGCCAACTCGGCTATCCGTCCCCCTTGTTTGCCGCGTCCGAAGACCTTAAGGGCGGTAAAGGAAGGGAGTCCCATCTCAGCCAATGCCTTCTTGGTATCCAGCATCTTGGTCGGGCGGATGATGGCCATGATCTCACAGAGTTTTCCCATGACATGCCTCCTAGAGTTCAGGTTGACCGGTACGGATGGTAAAGACCTCCTTCACTGGAGAGACAAAGATCTTTCCGTCACCGAAACGCCCGGTGCGGGCGGTCTCCATAATGGTCTCACAGACCTTGGGCACCGCCTCGTCTTCTACCACCAGAAGCAAAAGGGTCTTGGGGAGTTCATCATAGACGATCTCTCCCATGGTAAGGCCGCCTTGTTTGCCTCGGCCCACGACGTCGATCCTGGTCAGGGCCAAAAAACCTGCGGCCTCTAAGGCGTCTACCACCTCTTGGGTCTTTTCCGGTCTTACGATGGCCTTGATCATCTTCATGGTCTCTACCTCCATGGGCTTAGACTATGCCGTACTTGACGACGAGGGCCTCAAGTTCCGGCATGGTGAGGGGTTTGGGAATGACAAAGTGTTTGTTCTCGATAATCCTTCGGGCAAGCTCTTTATAAGCCTGGGCCTGGGGATGGTTGGGGTCAAATTGGATCACGGTTTGGCGATTAAACTCGGCCTTTTGCACGATATTGTCCCGCGGGATGAACATGATCATCTGAGTGCCGATGCGCTCACAAAATTCCTGCATAATCTCTTCTTCACGATCCACCTTACGGCTGTTACAGATGATGCCGCCAAGGCGTACGCCTGTCCGTTGGGCGTATTTGGCCATCCCTCGACAGATGTTGTTGGCGGCGTAAATGGCCATCATCTCTCCAGAGGCCACGATATAGATCTCCTGGGCCTTTCCCTCACGCACCGGCATGGCGAAACCGCCGCAGACTACGTCACCCAAGACGTCGAAGAAGACAAAATCAAGTTCCTCCGGATAACCGCCGAGTTGTTCCATGAGGTTGATAGCGGTAATCACCCCGCGGCCAGCGCACCCTACCCCTGGTTCTGGCCCGCCGGATTCTACACAGCGGATGCCGCCAAAGCCGATCTTCATCACCTTGTCCAGGGTCACGTTTTCTTCACCCTCTTCCCGCAACACATCGAGCACCGTTTTCCTGGGGTTTCCCTCCGAGGATGAGTCGGGTAGCATCGGCCTTGGGGTCACAACCGTGAATCATGACCTTTTTACCGTAAAAATGGGCCAAGGCCGCGGCGAGATTTTGGGTCGTAGTGGATTTTCCTATCCCACCCTTGCCGTAGATGCCGATCTTCCTTGTGGCCATTTTGAAAAACCTCCTCTGTTTTTGACCAGAGCTAGAGCAAGGGATGTGCCAGGAGGAAAAACCTTAAATTTTAAGGTTTTTGGAAGATAAAAGACGGGAGCTAAAAACCATCAAAAATAACCAATGTTTGTTTTGGAAGATTTAGAAGGCATCTTTTGGCAGTTTTGAACAAAAGGAGAAAGACGACGTGTCTACCCAAAAAACGAAAGCCTATCGCCTCATCGTCCTTTTAGGGATTGTTAGTCTCTTTGGGGATATCACCTACGAAGGGGCAAGGAGTGTCACCGGGCCTTATCTCGCCCTTCTCGGGGCTAGTGCGGGCGTGGTGGGCATGGTGGCTGGTCTTGGGGAATTTTTGGGTTATGCCCTGAGGCTTGCTTCAGGTTACTTCGTCGATCGGGCCAGGAATTATTGGCTTCCCATTTTTATTGGATATGGTCTCTTGTTT
>CAZROA010000040.1:0-2648 GCA_964601575.1 uncultured Thermodesulfobacteriota bacterium | reverse complement strand
CCTCCGGTCAGGTGGATAATGCAATCCCCACAGCCGCGACATTTCTCCTGCCATTCTCCTAAGGCCGGATTGGCCCCGTAAAAACTCGTGTTCACCCCGGGATAGATCTTTACCTCCGGATAGAGATCAGAGGCCATATTGACCCCCACCCCGCAGGCCAGGGAGACGATAGCCTCGACCTTCTTAGAAATTTCTTCGATGGGCTTTAGATATTCCGGATCACACTGGCGAATAAAGGTCTCTTCCAGGATCTCGATTGGTCTACCGGCCTCTTTTCTGGCCAACCGAAGGGCCGAGGCCAGGATTTCCACCTCCCTGTCCCCCCCGGCGGAACAAATGGCCACACACCCTCGACAGCCGATAATGGCTATCTTCTCAAAGGGCTCGATCATCTTTAAGATCTCGGGGATCGGTTTTCTTTCGGCAACGATCATGCGTGTCTCTCCTGTATTCTCTTTTCAAGGATCTCTAACAGGGCCTCCAAGGTCTGCTTACAGGCCCTGACAAAGGCCCCGGTATCTAGCCTGGGGATAAAGAACATCTTTATCCGTTCGGGTTCCAACCCGATCTCCTGTAATATCTCCTGGGCGACCTTCACCCGTTTGCTGGCCCGAAGGCTGCCCAATTTGTTATGACACGTCCCCATCTCACAGCCAGCGACCATCACCGCCTCCGCCCCCTCCTCCATGGCCCGCAGGATATCCACCACCTCGATCCGCCCGGAACAAGGAAACCGTTTTATCTCCACCTTGGCCGGTATACCGGCCAGGTCTTCGGTAGTGGCCTCGTTGGTATAGTGACAACACAAAATGGCAATCTTGGTCTCAGACATGGAGACTAAACCCCCGCTTCCAAGGCACTCATCTCCGGCGAAGGCTCAAGGTAGATGGCCCGTGCCGGACATTCCACCACGCATATCCCGCAAGCTTGACACTTCTCCGGATCGATGACTGCGTAACCATCGCTGACGATCGACGGCGCCCCAAAGGGACAGGTGCGCACGCAGGTAAGACAGGCGATACACTTCTCCGGATCGACCTTGGCCAATCGACCGACCGAATATCTCTTCTCAAGCGCCTGCGGGTCCTTCTCCTTGGCCCAGGCCTTAAGGGTCTTGATCACCTCCATGGGCTTTACCTCCATGGGACAGACCGGCAGACAAGACCCGCACTCCGAGCAATACCAAATCATCTTTCCCGAAAAGAGTCTCTCTGTAAGGCCAAGGAGGAGGCAATGAACCACCACCCGCGGATCAAACTCTTCGACCACCTTTTCCACCGGACAGATCCCAGAGCAGGCCCCGCAACGAAAACACTGGGCCAGGGTATCTGGGGCCCCGAGACCGATGATCTGCCTGGCTAAGGTCTTATCCCTTTCCTTAAGATCTATCATTTACGAATCCCCTTCCCTTTTGGGTTGCCAAACATCGCCCTCTTGCACCACCTGCCCCTTTTTAGACAAGGTCTTAAGGATGTTGACGATCTCCTCCTCTGAGGCCCCGGTCTTTTCCGTAAGGGCCTCGATGGAGACCGGCCCTTGGGCCAATAGGGTGTTGATCTCCGCCTCAAGGAGCTCTTTCTTAATCAACGGAAGCAGTTTCTCCTCTACCCGCCCGGCAATCCCTTCTGGGCTATAATCCCCGGCCTTTTTAAGCTCCCGGGCCAGGTTCCCAAAGGCCGCTCGAAAACGCATCTTACTGGTCAGCTCCCTGGCGGCTTCCAGCCGAAATCTTAAGACCTCTGAAGATAAACCCTCTGCCTCCCCAAGGGAGCCGAGTTTCTTTATATTTTCCGTGAACTCGGTGATAAGCTGGACGAAACGCGGGGCCTCTGCCGCCGAGGCCCAATCAAGCCGAAAGCGTTGGGGATTAACCCCCACCACCTCTAGGATCCGCCTCACCGTCTCCGCCATGACCATAGCTTCGTAATTACCAGACTGGTAATGACACTCACCCAGGTGTCAGCCACCGGCAAAGACACCGTCTGCCCCGACGTAGAAGGCCTCCACCACGAACCGCGGATCGATCCGGCCTGTACACATCACTCGGATGACGCGGTTGTTAGGCGGATACTGGTAACGGGCCACGCCAGCGGCATCAGCCGCCGCATAGCAGCACCAGTTACATAAAAAACTCAATATCTTGGGCTCAAAGCTCATAGTCTTTCCTCTTCTAACCTTTCTTTAGGCCGCCTCTTCGACTGCCTTTTCCTCCTCTTTGACCTGCTCGCCGAAGGCCTCTATCTGGGCCAAGATGGCCTCATCCGTAAAACCTCCCATACTGATGGCCAGCACCGGACAATGGGAGGCACAGATACCACAGCCCTTACAAGAAGCGGCGATGGTCTCGGCCTTCTTTCTCTTGCCCACCTTGATCAATCGGATGGCCCCGTAAGGACACAGGGCCTCGCATATCCCACAGCCGATACACCGTTTCTGATCCACACGCGAGACGATGGGCGGTACATCCACAAAACCCCTGGCCATGGGGATAACGGCCTTAGCCGCCGCGGCCCTGGCCTGGGCCAGGCTTTCATCCAAAGGCTTCGGGGCATGGGCCAGGCCACAGACATAGACCCCTTCCACCGGGAGTTGAACCGGCATGAGCTTCACGTGGGCCTCAAGGAAGAAGCCGTCTTTAGTAAGCGGGG
>CAZROA010000039.1:0-28003 GCA_964601575.1 uncultured Thermodesulfobacteriota bacterium | reverse complement strand
CTGCATCTCCTGGCCGGGGAGCCGATGATCATCCATGTGGTCGAAACGGCCCTGGCCCTTCGTCCCGATCAACTCTTGGTAGTAGTGGGCTACAAGGCGGATTTGGTCAAAAAGGCCCTCAAAGATTATGATCTGGAGTGCATCCTTCAGGAGGAACAATTAGGGACCGGAGACGCCGTCAAGAGGATAAGACCTCATCTTTCAAAGACCGTTGATCAGGTATTAGTTCTTTGTGGTGATACACCCCTCCTTACCCCTCAGACCCTGACCAAGCTGATTACCCTTCATCAAAAACAAAAGGCCACGGTGAGTATCCTTACCGCTTATTTAGAAGACCCTACTGGTTACGGTCGGATTATCCGTGACCAGACCGGTTTGGTCCAAAAGATCGTTGAGGAAAAAGACGCCTCTTTTGAAGAAAAAGAAATCAAGGAAATCAACAGCGGGGTCTATGTCTTTGAGAGGGAATTCCTCTTTGAGGCCTTGGAAGAAGTACGACCAGATAACGTTCAACAGGAATATTACCTCACCGATGTAGTCGAGATGGCGGTCAAAAAAGGGAGGCGGGTAGCGGCTTATCCGGTCTCTGACCCTACGGAGATATTGGGGGTGAACAGTCAAAGAGAAAGGGCCAGACTTGAAGAGATCTATCAGACTAGATTGCGACAAAAATTTATGGCCCAAGGGGTGAGTTTGGTCCTTCCGGAGACCGTTTATCTCGAACGCAAGGTAGAGATAGCCCCAGGGACGGCGATTTTTCCTTTTGTGGTCCTCAAAGGAAAGACCAGGATCGAGGCCGAATCCGTTATAGAGAGCTTTTGTCATTTGGAAGATGTCAATGTAGGGCCAGGAGCGGTAATAAAGGCGGGTTCGATATTGAAGGGAATTTCTATTCCCCCTTCAGCTCGTGTTCAGGGGAAATTCTCGCTGGGTGATTAGCTTGACTTTTAGGAAACTCACTAATAAAAACCGGAAAAGGAGGGGTCATGGAATTTCCGGAGATCAAAATATTAGAGGAAAAGATCGAGGTCCTTTTGGGCTTGATTGAACGTCTGAAAAGCGAGAAAGAGGATCTTGCCCAACGCTTACAAAGGGCAGAGGTTGAAAATCTCCGTTTGCGCGAAGAGATTCAACAGTTCCAAAACGAGCGTAAAGAAGTCAGGGAAAAGATCCATCAAATTATTGCCAAGATCGAAAAATTGGGAGCCGAACAGGTCACACAGGGTGAGTTTTGAGTGAGAGAATAGTTGAGGTAACCCTTTTAGGCCAACGTTTATCCCTCCGGACGGATCTCCCAGAAGAAACTGTTCGTCAAATTTTGGCTTACCTGGCCGATAAAGAAAGGGAAATCACCCAGAAGAGGTCTTTTCTACCACCCATGAAAGTGGCCTTACTTATGCTCTTACAAATTGGGGCAGATTATGTAAAAATAAAAGAGGAGTTGGAGAGCTTCCGGCAGGCGGTTCGGGATCGGGCCGAACGTCTGGAGGCTTATTTAAAAGAGAAAGAGGTTCCCTGGGGTGTGCGTGATTAACCATTCAGCCTGCCGAGCCAACAGCGAGGCCAGAGGGGGGCTCCTCTCCTTCTGGAGGCATGCTCCGAGTATGCGGAGAAGCCGAAGGGAGGATGAGCCACCCACTTTGATCGTAGGGTCTCGTGCGGGCCGGTTAACACGGCACCCCGGGGTTTTGGTAATACCCCGTAAGGGTACATATATATGGTCATGATGCCGTAAAGGCGGCAGGTGAAGGGAGTAGGTTTATTAACAGGCCTTGGGCCTGGAGCGATATGTAAAATTTGAGGAGGAAGGTAGTTTTAGGTTTTTAAGACGTATCTTTTAAAAGAATTTCTTTTTATAGCCGTCGTTTGTCTTGTTCCTTTCACCCGCCGGCCTTTTCCTGCCTTACGGGGTAACCACCAATAAAGTTTAGGAGGTCAAAGATGGAGTGGGTTTTGGTGGTTATGGCCCTGTTGGTGGGGCTCGGGGCTGGCATATTTGTTGGGATAAAATTCAAAGAAAAACAAGACGCTGAGCGTCGCGCCACCGCTGAGGAACAAGCCCGCCTAATCCTGGAGAAGGCCCAAAAAGAGGCGGAAAGCCTGCGCCAGGAGGCCAAACTCCAGGCCAGAGAAGAGGCCCTGAAGTATAAAGAAGAGCTTGAGAAGGAGTTTGAAGAAAGGAAGAAAAAATTAATTGAGCAAGAAAGGAGGCTTTCGGAGAAGGAATCCAAGCTTGAGCAGCGAGGGGAACAACTTGATCGACGCGAAAGAGAGCTCAGTGAGCGGGAACAGCGGGTAAGGGATCTGGAAGTCAAGGCCCAAGAGAAGAAACACGAATATGAAGGGTTGGTTGAGGCCCAGCGTAAGGAACTGGAGAAGGTGGCTCAACTCACCATGGAAGAGGCCAGAGAGATAGTACTCAAGAAGGCCGAGGAAGAGGCCAGAGAAGAGGCGGCCCGGATACTTATGCGCATCGAATCCGAGACCAGGGAAGAAGCCAATCGTCGGGCCAGGGAAATCCTTTCTCTGGCCATTTCTCGGTGTGCAGCTGAGTTTGTAGCGGAAAAATCGGTCTCCGTCGTTCCCCTTCCCAGCGAGGAGATGAAAGGTCGGATCATTGGGCGAGAGGGTCGAAATATTCGGGCCCTTGAGGCAGCCACCGGGGTAGATCTGATCATCGATGATACTCCTGAGGCGGTAGTCCTCTCGGCCTTTAATCCCTTGCGGCGAGAGGTGGCTCGTATTGCCCTTGAACGCCTCATCTCTGATGGACGTATCCATCCAGCCCGCATCGAGGAGATCGTACGTAAAGTAGAAGAAGAACTCGAGAGCACCATTAAGGAAGTGGGAGAAAGAGCAGCCTTTGATGTCGGTGTTTACGGACTTGCTCCGGAGTTGCTTCGACTTCTGGGTAAGCTCAAGTATCGGACGAGCTATGCCCAGAATGTCCTGCAGCACTCCATTGAAGTGGCCTTTATTTGCGGAGTGATGGCCGGAGAACTCGGGCTTGACGTAAAGAAGGCCAAGCGTGCCGGGCTCCTTCATGATATCGGGAAGGCCGTTGATCAGGAATTAGAAGGGCCGCATGCCTTAATCGGAGCGGAGCTGGCCCGTAAATACGGTGAAGATGAAGAAGTGGTCCATGCCATTGCCGCTCACCACGAAGACGTTGCTCCAGAGACTCCGCTGGCGGTCTTGGTCCAAGCGGCAGACGCGGTCTCCGGGGCCAGGCCAGGAGCCAGACGCGAGCTCCTTGAGTCCTATATCAAGCGCCTAGAAAATCTGGAAAAGGTGGCCACTTCTTTTTCTGGAGTGCAAAAGGCCTATGCCATTCAGGCCGGTCGTGAGATCCGAGTCATCGTCGACAGTAACAAGATCTCTGATACCGAGGCGGTACTCCTTTCCCGGGAGATCGCCAAGAAGATAGAGAAGGAACTTACTTATCCTGGGCTTATTAAGGTGACGGTTATTCGTGAGACACGGGCGGTGGAGTATGCCAAATAATCTGCGAGTACTCTTCGTCGGAGACATTGTCGGTCGGCCAGGACGTAAGGCGGTTAAAAAATTCTTGCCAGAGCTTATCTCAAGATTTGAACCGCACTTTGTCCTTGGGAACGGAGAAAACGCTGCTGGTGGTTATGGTTTGACCGAGGCCGTGGCTGAGGAACTCTTTAAGGCTGGTTTTGATCTTCTGACCTCGGGCAACCACATCTGGCGGCGGGAATTTTTTCCTTATCTTTCCAAGGCCGAGCGGGTCTTGCGCCCGGCCAATTATCCCTCCGGGGCCCCTGGGCGGGGTTTCGCCCTCCTAAAAAAAGGAGAAATGGCCTTAGGGGTGATCAACCTCGAGGGTCGGGTCTTTATGCGCAGCCTTGAATGCCCCTTTCGGGTAGGGGCGGCCTTGGCTAGTTCCCTTCGCCAAGAGACCCGGTGTATCTTAGTTGATTTTCACGCTGAAGCTACTTCCGAAAAGTTGGCCCTGGGCTGGTATCTGGACGGAAAGGTCTCGGCCCTTTTGGGTACGCACACCCATGTCCAAACCTCAGATGAATGCCTTTTACCCGAAGGCACGGCTTATATCACAGACGTCGGGATGACCGGCATCAGGAACGGGGTCATCGGGATGCGAAGGGACCAAGCCATTGAGCTGTTTCTCACCCAGGTACCCAGAAAACTCGAGGTGCCGAACTCAGGACCACTCAAACTCGAAGCCGTATTTTTGGAAATAGGGCTTGAAAACGGAAAAGCGATCAAGATCGAACGTTTGCGTCTGGAAGATTAGTCCAACGGGGTGACCAGGATCTTACTAGCAACCCCATGCCCCAAGGCCAGTCTGGTCCCGCGAACAGAAACAATCACCGGACCACAGTTGTTAATGACCTCCAGCTCATCTCCTGGGGTAAGGCCCATAGCGGCTAAACGATGTTGCATTTTTGGGCCACCGAGGAATCTGGTCACCCGGACCCTTTCTCCAGCCGAGACCAAGATTAAGGGTAGACTTGGTTTGGCTCGAGCCCTTTGACAGGCCTCACAAAGCCCGTAGATCTCCAAACGATGGTGCAAGGGTTTGAATCCGTAGGTGCGGGCAATATCCTCTTTGAGCCTTTCCAGGCTTGGCACATAGAATTCTTGGATCTTGCCGCATTTGGTGCAGATGAGGTGGTCATGGTGTTCACCCAAGTGGCGATGTTCAAAAAGGGGTTGGCGTCCGAGGAATTCTTTCTTTGAGGCCAAGCCCAAACTACAGAAAAATTCAAGGGCCTTTTCGGCCTCTTCAAGGTCTATTTTTAACCCCTTGGCTTCTAAGGCCCTCTGGAGTTCCTGGGCGGAAATATGTCCCTCGGTATGGATAAAAGTCTCAAAGATTTGGAGGAGCTTTTCTTGTTTGGGTTTGGGTTCATCTTGGATAAGACGTAAGAAGTCCCTGATCTCTTTTTGATGGATTAGATTTTCTTCAGACATAGCCACCCCTTTATTTCTTTTGCGAGAGCAAAACATCTTCCCTCTTTGGCTGGCTGTCAAGGGGATAATAGGGTAAAAAGAGGCTGATGTTGGTCTTGGTCCCCACCGAGATAGAAGCTGGGCCTTTACGCAGAAAGGGCCTTTCGGTTGAAATCGTAGGCTTTGGACCAGTAGAGGCGACCCTCAATGCCTATCGATTGCTCCAAGGCCAAAGGTCACCGGTATTTTTAGTAGGCCTTGGAGGGGCCTATCCAGGCTCAGGACTTAAACCCGGAGATCTAGCCTTGGCCACCGAAGAGATCTACGGAGATCTTGCGGTTTGTCAGGAAGATCTTGTGCGGGAGTTTGCCCCCGGTCTTCCGGTGAAAAAGGTCTGTCCTTTGGTCCATCCCCTGATGGAGAAGACGGCTCTACTCCTAGAGGAGGCTGGTTTTGACCTAGAACTTGGCCCCTTTGTCACCGTAAGCTGCGCCACCAGAGATCCCTTTCGCGGAGAGGTCTTGGCCTTTCGGTATTCAGCCATCCTAGAAAATATGGAAGGGTTTGCCGTGGCTAGGGTGGCCCAAGAGATGGATCTTCACTTGATTGAATTAAGGGCGGTGAGCAACCTGATCGAAGATCCGGGAAGGCCGTGGGAGATAGAGAAAGCCTTAGAAAGACTAGGGGAGGCGCTAAGGTGTCTGAAAAAGGCCTTTTGAAATTGGGTTTTTCCCCTTGCCCTAATGATACTTTTATCTTTTTTGCCCTGGCCACCGGGAAAATCTCTTTTCCTTATTCATTAGATCTCGTTATCGAAGATGTGGAGACCTTAAACCAAAAGGCCCTGGCCAAAGAACTCGAGGTCTCAAAACTATCCTTTGGTGTCTTTGGACATGTAATTGATTATTATGAACTACTCCCGGTGGGTGCGGCCTTGGGCTTCGGGTGCGGTCCGCTCTTGGTAGCCCGAAGAGAACTAGATCTCTCGCAAGCCCGGGTAGCGGTGCCTGGATTTTATACCACCGCTTACCTCTTGTTGAGGCTTTATGCCCCGGAACTCAAAGAAGTCATTTCCATGCGCTACGATCGGATCATGCCGGCGGTGGCCCGGGGGGAGGTAGAGGCCGGGCTTATTATTCACGAGGGCCGTTTTGTCTATCAAAAATATGGTCTGAAAAAAATGGTCGATTTAGGGGCCTGGTGGGAAGAGGAGACCAAGGCCCCAATCCCCTTGGGCGGAATCTTTGTTCGTCGTGAACAGGCCCAAGAAATTAAGGCCTCTTTGGTTTTGGCTATAAGGAAAAGTCTTCAATATGCCAAGGGAAATTTTTCGGAAGCCCTGCCTTATATCAAGGCGTATGCCCAAGAGATGTCTGAGGAAGTGATCAAAAGACACATTAAGACCTATGTTAACCAATTTACCGAGGACCTCGGTGAACAAGGTCTTCAGGCGGTATTTCTCCTCCTTGAACAGGCCTCAAGAAAAGGCCTGATCCCGGGTTTTCGAGAAGATTTTTATTTTGATTGGCAGGAGGCAAGATGAACCTTTGGATGCTTGTTTTTCAAGCTGGTCCGGTGGCCAAACTCACCCTCCTTATTTTGCTCGCGATCTCTTTCGGGACCTGGGCGATCATCTTCTTGAAATGGCGTCAACTACGGCAGGCAGAGGCCGGTCTGATCTCTTCGGCAGGATTGGCAGAAAGGTGTAAAAACTCCACCGAGCTGGTCTCCAAGATGCGAGCTTATCGAAAATCTTCGGCTTGGCGGGTTATCAAAGAAATCCTCACTGAAGCGGCCAAATTAAGGGCGGAGGGCTTGTGGCCCAAAGGGCCGGGTTTTAGCCTAGAGATCCTCATGAAACGTCTGGCTCGTCGTTTGGGCATAGCCAAAGAGAAAGAATTGCTGGTCTTAAGGACCTATCTTCCCTTTTTGGCCATGGCGGGTAACAGTTCTCCCTTCATTGGTCTTTTTGGCACGGTTTGGGGGATCATGTCTGCCTTCCATCATATTGGCTTGAAGGGCAGCGCCAGCCTGGCCACGGTGGCCCCGGGCATTGCCGAGGCCTTGGTGGCCACCGCCATGGGTCTCTTTGCCGCCATCCCGGCGGCCATAGCCTACAATTTTTTTACCGCTCGTCTCGAACGCCTGGAATCGCGTCTCCAAGAATTAGGAGAGTTGGTCCTTCTCTTGGTGGAAAAGGACCTCTTACGAGAGTTGATAAAGCCTCTTGAAGATCAAAGTTGAAGGGATGGATTCTTGCCGCTAAAGTGCTGGCAAAGGAGGTTTCTATGCCCCTACCGGACAAACAAGGTCACTTCGGTCCCTTTGGTGGACGTTATGTACCAGAGACCATCATGCCGGCCCTTTTTGAGCTAGAAGAGGCCTATGCCCGCTATCGAAAAGATCCTGATTTCAAACGTGAGCTTAGGTTTTACCTGGAATCATACGTAGGCCGGCCCACGCCCCTCTATCCCGCTCGGAGGCTTTCTGAGGCCTTGGGCGGGCACCTCAAGATCTATCTTAAGCGTGAAGACCTAACGCACACCGGGGCCCACAAGATCAATAACACCCTGGGGCAGGTGCTTTTGGCCAAGAAGATGGGCAAAAAACGCATCATTGCTGAGACCGGGGCCGGTCAGCACGGGGTGGCCACGGCCACCGCCGCGGCCCTGATGGGTCTCGAGTGCGTGGTCTATATGGGGGCCAAGGATACCGTGCGTCAAGCTATGAACGTCTTTCGTATGGAGCTCCTAGGGGCCAAGGTGATCCCGGTCTATTCCGGCACGCAGACCTTGAAAGACGCCATCAATGAGGCCATCCGCGATTGGGTGACCAATGTGGAGACTACCCATTATGTCATCGGTTCGGTAGTTGGACCACATCCCTATCCTATGATGGTACGGGATTTTCAGAGTATCATCGGCCAGGAGACCAAGCGCCAACTCAAAAAACTTGAAGGTCGTCTTCCGGATCTCTTGCTGGCCTGTGTGGGGGGTGGTTCCAATGCCATGGGCTTTTTCTATCCCTTTGTCCAAGACTTCTCGGTAAAGATGATCGGGGTGGAGGCTGCTGGTGAAGGCCTTGATTCTGATCATCATTCAGCCACCCTCACCGTGGGAGAGCCTGGAGTCCTTCACGGAATGATGACCTATCTCCTACAAGATAAGGTAGGGCAGATCAAAGGGGCCCATTCCATTGCTCCAGGGCTTGATTACCCTGGCGTAGGGCCGGAGCATGCCTTTTTCAAAGAGACCGGGCGGGTGGAATACGTGGCCGTAGACGACCAGGAGGCCCTCTCGGCCTTTAGATTGCTTTCCGAGACAGAGGGTATTATCCCGGCGCTTGAGAGCGCTCATGCCGTGGCCTATCTGATGAAAATAGCCAAACAAATCCCTAAAGGTTCCATCGTGGTGGTCAATCTATCCGGTCGGGGAGACAAGGACGTGGCGGCGGTATGCGAATACCTAAAGGAGGAAAGGGGTGGCTAAGTCAGGTGCCAAACGGGTAGAAGAGGCTATCAAGGAGGCCAATGCTCGAGGAGAGGCGGCCCTTGTTCCCTTTATTGAAGGGGCAGATCCAGATTTGGAGACTACGGCTGAGTTGCTATGGACCTTGGCTGAGGCCGGCGCTGATGTGATCGAGCTCGGGTTTCCCTTTTCTGATCCGCTGGCCGACGGTCCAACCATCCAGGAGGCAGCTCAGCGGGCCCTTAAAAACAGACCTACCTTGGAGGACTTTTTGTCCTTAATGGCCCGGATGAGGAAAGAGGGCTTTAAGACCCCGGTGGTAATCATGGGCTACTTTAACCCGTTTTATCGCTTTGGCCTGGAACGCTTTGCCGAAGAGGCCTCAAAGGCCGGGGTAGACGGGGCCATTATTCCAGACCTTCCCTTAGAAGAAGCCAAACCCTGGCTCCGATTGGCCAAAAAGAAAGGACTTGCGGCGATAATGTTGGCGGCCCCTACCACCCCGCCAGAACGGATAGAGGCCATTGCCAAGGCCTCAACTGGCTTTTTGTACTACGTTTCGGTGACCGGGATTACTGGGGCTAGAGACCGTTTGCCCGAGGACCTAGCCCTTAAACTTGACTTGGCTCGAGAGGTGTCACCTGTGCCGGTAGCGGTGGGTTTTGGTATTTCCAAACCGGAACAGGTCCGTTTTTTGGCCCCGCATGCCGATGCCATTGTGGTCGGTAGTGCCTTGGTAAAGATTGTAGCGAAATACGTTTCAGATCGCGCAAGACTTGTCCGAGAACTGGGAAAATTTGTAAAGGACTTTAAAGAGGCGACGAAATGGGCTCAGAGATGAAGGGTTCACAGGAGGGAGAGATGGGTCTTGAGCTTCCCGAAGATCCTAGAGAACGCGCCTGGATGATTGCCCGATTCATGAGGGAACATGATCGAGTAGCGGTGAATTATAATATGGACCTTTTGGATGTAGGGCCGGGATATGCCCGCATTGGGATGCGGGTGACGGCGGAGATGTTAAATGCAGTGCGTTTGGCCCATGGAGGGGTGACCTTTTGTTTGGCGGACTTTGCCTTTGCCGTGGCGGCCAATAGCCACGGCCAGGTAGCGGTGGCCACCTCGGTAAGCATCAGCTATCCAGCTCCGGCCAGGGAAGGGGATTACTTGGTGGCTGAGGCTCAGGAGGCGGCCCGGACCAAACGGACTGGTCTATATCAAATCCAGGTCCGTCGGGAAGACGGTACCTTGGTGGCCCTTTTTACCGGAAACGTCTTTCGAAGGGATGATTCTGTGGCCGAGTGGATGGCCAAGATCATCCATAAGTAAGGCGGCAGATGAAAAGCGAGGCCAAGGCCCCGACCACGTCTGCCGAAAGTGCGGCCCACACGGCATAGCGTTGATCTTTGATCCCCACCGCCCCGAAATAAACGGCCAGTACATAAAAAGTCGTTTCGGTAGAACCTTGAAGAGTAGAGACCAGATAGGCGGCGAAGCTATCCGGGGCACGGGCTACGATCTCACTCATAAGCCCAAAGGCCCCTGAGCCAGAAAGTGGTCTTAAAAGGGCTACAGGAAGGGCCTCTGCCGGAAAGCCAATGAGGTTGGTGATCGGGCTCAGGATCTTTACTAGATAGTCAAAGGCCCCTGAGGCCCGAAACATCCCTACGGCCACTAAGATCATCACCAGGAAAGGAATGATCCGGACTGCTACCTGGAAGCCCTCCTTGGCCCCTTCACAGGCGGCTTCATAGACCGGTACCCCGCGTACATAACCAAAGAAGAGGAGTCCGAACATAAGGGCCGGGACGATCCAAAAGGAGATAATGTCCTTTATGGTGTCCAAGGTTGGGTGCAGCCAGAGGTGCCGGATAAGGGCTGCAAGAAAGAGTCCTATAAGGACGTAGAGCAGATAGCGTTCAAAGCCAGAGAGCGTAGGCTTTTCTTGGTCTTTTTCTCCTTCGGCAGTGGAAGATTCCTCGATCTTTGGTGGGGGTTCTGGGCCGCTTAAACGCGCCAAGAGTTTAGCCATTAAGATGGCCGTAATGGTCGAACAGGTGGTGGCAAAGAGGGTGGGGAAGATAATGGCCGCTGGCTCCGAGGCCCCGGCTGCTGCTCGGACAGCGATCACCCCCAAAGGGAGGAGGGTTACATTAGAGGTATTGATGGCCAAGAAGAGACACATGGCGTCAGTGGCCCGACCAGGATGAGGATTTATCTTTTCAAGCTCCACCATAGCCTTGATGCCTAAAGGGGTGGCGGCGTTTCCTAGCCCTAAGGCATTGGCTGAAAGATTCATGACCATGGCACTCATGGCCGGGTGTTCCGGGGGGACATTGGGGAAGAGTTTGGTAAGGAGCCACTTCACTTGGCGGGCAATGATCTTTAAGAGTCCGCCCTCCTCCGCCACTTTGACCAAGCCTAACCAAAGGGCCATGGCCCCGATAAGGCCTAAGGCCAGGTTTACCGCGGTCTTAGCAGATTCAAAAGAGGCCTTGGTCACGGCTTGCATCCCACCTTTAAAGGCCCCGCAGACAATGGCCAAGGCCATCATGTAGAACCAAATCCGATTCATGGCCGCTATCTTGCGCATACCTCAAACATAGTTTGTCTCTCTTCCTTTGCCAAACAAAAGGAGAAAATTTGATCCGGACTTGCCAGACCTTGAGGGAGGCCTTTACTTTGATCTCATGGAGGGCTTTCAGCCGAATATTTCCATCGAGATCTTTCTGCGCTCTTGTAGGATTATTCAGTATTCTTTGGTCTCCCTTCTTGGAGACGGCTCTTTACGCCGATTTTATCGGGTTTTCCCCAAAAAAGGGCGGTCTAAGATCCTTATCCTTCCCCAACCTGGGGAATTCGGGCTAAAAGAGGCTGCTTCCTATGCTGCTATTGGTCGATATCTCTTGAGTCAAGGACTTCCGGTACCGGAGATTTACGCCTATGAACCGACCTCGGGTCTCCTTTTGGTGGAAGATCTCGGAGACACCAGGTTACAGGACCTGCCCCCTGAAGAGAGATTTTCCCTTTATCAAGAGGTCATTAAGATCCTGGTCGAGTTTCAAAGGGCAGCCCGAGGCTTTGACCCTAAAATATGTTTGGAAACCACCTATTATGACTTGGACCTGATGTGGGAGCGGGAGGCCCTTTATTTTGTGAATTCCTTTCTGAAAGGGCATTTTGGTCTTGAACCTCCGCCGACCCTAATCGATGAGCTGCGCCTCCTCTGCCAAGAGGCCTCTCAATCCTTTACAGATACAGTCCTCCTTCACCGAGATTTCCAATCGCGGAACATCATGATCAAAGACGGCAAGCCCTATCTCATCGACTTTCAAGGGACAAGGCTTGGCCCCCCGGGTTACGATTTGGCTTCTCTCTTGTTTGATCCATACGTTGGTCTTAAGGAACAAGAAAGGTCTCGGCTCTATGCCCTTTATCTGGATTGGTCCGGGCGAGAAAAAGAGGGCTTTGAGAGGGAATTTCGCCATCTCTCCCTCTTTCGTCATCTCCAGATGTTAGGTGCCTTTGCTAGGCTTTCTTCCCTAGGGAAGAGCTGGTTTGCAAATTATATATCACCGGCCCTTTCTTCTTTGCGCCGAATGGTAGCTTCTTATTTTTCGGAATATGCGGCTTTAAGGGATGTCCTTGCTCAACTTCCCTAAGTCTGGGTAAAATCTATCAAGGCTTGAAGAAAGTTAAGTCTGAGCCGAGTCTTTCTTTAAAGAGGGTGTAGAGATCTTTTATGACGCGCAATCCTTTTGAGATATTAGGCATTGCCCCGGAAATGGTTCGTGAACTTGACGATGAGGCCTTATATGCCCTGGTTAAGGCCTGTTATCGGGCCCTTCAGCGGGCCTATCATCCAGACCTCAAGAATGGGGCCAAAGAACGAGCGGTAGAGCTCAATCTGGCCTTTGAGGCCCTTGATCTGGAGCGTAACCCCGAATCTTTTAGAGAATGTCGCAAGGCCTATCTCAGGCGTCTTTCGCGCCGGACTCAGAGGCGTACCATTGAGGAGTTGACCCAGAAGGTGGCCCTTCTCCTACGACAACAAGAGCTCCTTACCGAGAATTATTGGCGCCACCTCCTGGAGATATATAAACTGACCAAAGGGCCGACCCTTTTCCCAGAACCCCCTCGGTGCCTTAAGGTGACCCTCCTCGACCTATCCCTCAAGTTTAATCTACCTTCGGTTGGTTTTGGTCGGAGTTTGGTCTTTAAAGAGATCCTCTTCGATGAGGAAGGACGGCTCTTTTATCGTTTCCCACGCAAACGGAAGTTTCAACCGGTCAGGTTCTTGACTTTAATGGGTTCAGTACCAAGACGCCGTTTGGAGATATGGCCCCTCCTTTTGAAAAGGCCTACCACCGAAGCCGCTACCACCGGACTTCCTGATCTCAGGGCCTTTGAGGTCTCGAACATGATCGAGACCGAGGTCTTTAAACAAAATTGCCTCCCCTTACTGCAAACCGAACTCTTAGAAAATGCCTACCTCTTTTCCTTTCGTCAAAAAACCGGACAACCCGAGGCCAAGGTCTATGTAGAAGGTATGGTCTTAAAGGTTGAATCGGTTACCCAGAGTGATTTAGACAAAATTGTCAAAAATTACTCTCATTATTTACAAAAAGGTAAAAATATACCAGAGACGTTGGCCTTGGAGGGAAGATAAATTCCCCCTATTCTGGGGAGATTTGAGTAAGATTTTAAAAAATTTTTGAGAAAACAGGAGAACAACGAGAAGAGGTGTATTAAAGAGTCAATTTTTAGAACTATGTAATATTTGGCATATCTATTGTATATTGAGCAAGCACCTCAAATGCCAAGATGGAGGGAGTATATGAAGAAAATCGAGGCCATTATCAAACCGTTCAAACTAGAGGAGGTCAAAGAGGCCCTGGCAGAGATTGGGATCAAAGGGATGACGGTCAGTGAGGTCAAAGGTTTCGGGCGCCAGAAGGGGCATCGTGAGATCTATCGAGGCGCAGAATACGTGGTGGATTTCCTCCCGAAGATCAAGATCGAGTTGGTGGTAGAGGCCGATCAAGTGGAGCGCGTGGTGGAGACCATTATCAACAGTGCCCGAACCGGAAAGATCGGTGACGGCAAGATCTTTGTCCTCCCTGTGGAAGAGGCCATCCGTATCCGTACTGGTGAAAGGGGTCGGGAGGCGGTCTAGTGTCCATAGAGAAGGTCGGCCTTAAGGCCCTGCCCTTCGAGAAATCCCATTTCACCGCCCGTTGCCTTGAGGTCGATCGTCTGATCAAAAAGGCCTTTCCCAATCGTTACTCACGCAAACCCTTGGCCGTAGTCGCTATCGGTGGCTACGGCCAAAAAGAACTTTGTCCCTGGTCGGACATCGATCTCCTCTTTCTACACCATGACCTCCCAGAGGAAATGCTTTCCGAGGCAGTGGAAAAGGTCACCTACACCTTGTGGGATCATCATCTCGAGGTCGGGCATCGGGTCTGTACCATCGAAGAGGTATTGGCCGATGCCGCCAAGGATCTCTCCTTTTTGACTGCCCTCCTTAGTATGCGCCTCATCGCTGGCTCAAGGGCCCTTTTTCAAAAACTTTCCACCCTCTTTGAAGAACGCCTTATCTCTGGACGGCGAAAGGAACTCTTTGACAGGCTTAAAAGGGCCAGAGAAAGACGGGTCAGGCGCTATGGAGAAGAGGCCTTTTTACTTGAACCCCATCTCAAAGAAGGGCTTGGAGGGCTTAGAGACTATCACCTCATCCTCTGGGTGGCCCGGTTACTGTTTGGTCTTAAGGGCCTTCGTGACATGGAGCGAGCTGGCCTCCTGACCCGGGAAGAGCGGCAGGCCCTACGCCAGGCAGTCGAGTTTATCCTTACCATTCGCGAAGAACTGCATCTTCTTGCCGGGCGCAAAGAAGACCGGCTTTATTTTGAATATCAACCCACCTTGGCTGTAAAGCTTGGTTTCGGGGTTGATTATGAAAAGGCCACCGAAAAATTTATGGCCCAAGTCTACCGCGCCATGACCATTATTCGAGAAGAGACCGAGGCCCTGTTTGATCACGTGGAAATGGTCTTTGGGCGTCCGGGTGGAGAGGGAAAGGAGCTTATCCCCGGGCTTGAGATCCTTTCCGGGCGGATACATCTCTCCTTTAGGGAACAGGCCCTCATTGATCCCACTTACCTCCTTAAGATTTTTTATTTTCAGGCGGAAACCGGACTTAAGCTCCATCATCTCACCCGTTCTTTCCTTAAAGAAAAATGGCCCCTTCGGGATTCTTCCGGGCTTGAGGGGCGCATCTTTACAAAAATGTTAACTAAACCCTATGCCTACTTGGCCTTAAAGAGCCTCCGGGAAACAGGGCTCTTGCTCTTTGTCCTCCCTGAGTTTAAGAGGCTCTTGGGCTTGGCCCAATTTGATGTCTATCACGTCCATCCCCTGGATGAACATCTCTTCCTTACGGTCTATGAATTGGGGTGTCTCCGTGAAGAAGAGCCCGATTTTTGGGATCAGGTGGAAGACGAAGAGGTCCTTTTCTTGGCAGGTCTTTTGCATGATATAGCCAAGGGCGAAGGCCCGGGACACGCTGAACGAGGAGCGATAAAGGCGCGGGAGATAGCCTTGCGACTCGGGTTTAGCCAAAAACAGGCGGAACAGGTGGCCAAATTGGTGGGCCAACACCTGATCATGATTGAGACGGCCCTTAGGCGAGATCTCACTGAAGAAAAGGTGGTAGCTGATTTCATCCGTCAAGTTGGAGAGATCGGACATCTCACTCGGCTGTATTATCTTACCGTGGCCGATTCCCGGGCCACCGGGCCTTCGGCCTGGAATGAATGGAAAGCAGCCTTGGTGAAGGAACTCTATCTCAAGGCGGCCAAGCTCCTTACCGAAGGTGAATTGAGCAAAGATAAGGTCGAAGAATTGCTCCTGCGAGAGGAAAAACTCGGTCAAGAATTCGGTGATCTAGTCCAAAATCTGCCACCGTGTTTCATCTTGCACGCCCCGCTTTCTCAAATTTCCGAAGAACTTCGTTTGGTCAAGGACTTTTTGGCCAGCCAAGATCCATATCGGCTAAAGATTAAACGTCTAAATGGGGTCTACCGTGTAGTGATTGTGACCCGTGATCGACCAGGGCTCTTTGCCGATCTTACCGGGGCCTTTGTCCTTCATCACCTAAATATCTGTACGGCCCGGATCTTCACCTTGGCCGATGGGACGGTAATCGATATCTTCGATGTTTCCGGGCCTTACGGTGAGATTTGGTGGCCGGAGGTAGAGCAAACCGTTGAAGGGGCCATCAAACAGGAGATAGACCTTGAGAGTTTGCTAAAAAGGGCCAAACCCTTGATGACCTCGGTCAAGAAACCACTCAAATCCTCTGAGGTCTTGGTCCGGGTGGATAATCTCAGTTCAGACTTTTTTACCGTGGTAGAGATTTTTGCTCCAGATTGTATGGGGCTTCTTTATCATTTGGCCAAGGCCTTGACCCTCTGGGGGCTTGATATCCAACGGGCCTTTATTTCCAATCGGGCCGATCTGGCCTCGGATGTCTTTTATGTTCGGACCCTTGAAGGAGAAAAGCTTCAAGAAGAAGAAGAAATTTCCGAGTTAAAGACCTATCTTGAGAGGATCTTATCAAAGATTTGCCAGTAAGGAGACGGCTGCCCCGTCGATCTCATTATAAAAACTAAATAAAAACTAAATTAAGGAGGAAGTTCTTATGACGCCCAAAGAGGTACTGGAATTTGCCAAAGAAAACGGTGCGAAGATGGTAGATTTAAAGTTTCTGGATCTGCCGGGTGTATGGCAGCATTTCTCGGTGCCCATCGAAGAGCTTACCGAAGAGAGTTTTGAAGCTGGTTTCGGCTTTGACGGCTCCTCAATCCGTGGTTGGCAGGAGATCCATGAGAGTGACATGATCATGGTCCCTGATCCGAATACGGCGGTGATGGACCCCTTCTTCGAGGTGCCCACCCTTTCTCTGATCTGTAATGTCTTTGATCCCATTACCAGAGAACCTTATTCCCGTGATCCTCGTTACGTGGCCCAAAAGGCTGAACAGTACCTGAAGAGTACCGGGATTGGTGATGTGGCCTATTTTGGTCCGGAGGCCGAGTTTTTCATCTTTGATGACATCCGCTATGATTCGGCCTCTAACTATTCCTACTATTTTGTAGACTCCATCGAGGGTATCTGGAATTCCGGGCGTGAAGAGTGTCCGAATCTCGGTTATAAGCCCCGTCATAAAGAAGGATATTTTCCGGTGCCACCGACCGACAAACACCAAGATATCCGTACCGAAATGGTCCTCACTCTTCAGAAGGTCGGGATCAAGGTAGAGTGTCAGCATCACGAGGTGGCTACGGCTGGGCAGGCGGAAATTGACATGCGCTTTGCTCCGTTGCTCAAGATGGGCGATCAGCTCATGTGGTTCAAGTACATCTTGAAGAACGTAGCTTATAAACACGGCAAGACGGTCACTTTTATGCCCAAGCCGCTTTTTGCGGATAACGGTTCCGGTATGCATACCCATTTCAGCATCTGGAAGGGAGACACTCCGGTCTTTGCCGGTGATCGTTATGCCGGGCTCTCTGAAATCGCCCTCTATGCCATAGGCGGTATCTTGAAACACTGTCGTGCTATTTGCGCTTTTACCAACCCGACTACCAATTCCTATAAGCGTTTGACCCCTGGTTTTGAGGCCCCGGTGAACCTCTGCTACTCCAGCCGTAACCGTTCGGCGGCCATTCGTATCCCCATGTACAGCCCGAGTCCGAAGGCCAAGCGCATAGAGTTCCGTACTCCGGACCCGTCCTGTAATGGCTATTTGGCTTTTTCTGCTATGCTTATGGCTGCCCTTGACGGGATCGAGAACCGCATTGATCCGGGTGATCCGGTGGACAAAGATCTTTACAGCTTGCCGCCTGAGGAATTGGCCAACATCCCAACCACTCCAGCCAGTCTGGAAGAGGCCCTGGCTGCCCTTGAGGAAGATTACGAGTTCCTAATGAAGGGTGATGTCTTTACCGAGGACCTCATTCGGAAGTGGATCGAGTACAAGCGCGAAAACGAGGCTGATCAAGTCCGTCTACGTCCACATCCGTATGAGTTCTATCTCTATTTTGATATCTAATTGATATTTGCGAACAGAGGAAATCTTTCCTGTTCTATTTTTAGATTTAGGGATGAGAAAAGGGGCCTTTAAGGCCCCTTTTCTTTAGAGGGGGGCATTTAGACCAAATCTTTAAGGAGGTCGACCATCATGGCGTTAGCCACTTTTTTAGCGTCGATTTTATAAGTACCAGCCTCGATCTGCTCCTTGATGGCGCGGACTTTGTCCGCCCTGACATCTGGGGTGGTCTTAAGAATAGACTGGATCTTTCTAATATCCTTTGAGGTCTGTGAAATATCCACACGATCGGCCAAGGATGTCCCTTGACCTTGGGTTTGTCTGGCCTTAAGGGTACCGTTTTGTGAAGGTGAGAGTTGCTGAGCTCCCTTAAGATTAAAGCGTTGGTATAAACTATCAATTTTCATTGCCAGACTCCTTTTTTTCTAGGAATTTTTCCACTAATTTTTCCAAAAGTTGAGGCTGTTCTTCGAGAGAGATCTCTTCCAAGGCCTCCTCACCTTTAGAATTTACCGTTTTAAAAACGATTTTTCTAGCCCTTTGTGTATTTTCTTGGATTTCGTTTTTATTTTGTTGGAGCCTGCGTGCGATATCTTCTAAAAGACGCTGTTTTCCCTCCTCTGAAATAGATACTTTATCTTGAGGGTCCCTTGGGCGCCCTAAAGCCACCTTTCTTCCCATTTGACGCCCATAGGCCCTGACGACATTCTGTATGTGACGGAGATATATATTCATGTCTCTTTTCTCTCGTTACTTTCATCTTCTATTATTTTTTTCGGGTTATATAAAAGGAGGGCTTTAAAAATGCATATTTTCCGTCTCTTTTTTCATCGTCGATTAGAGGATGTATATCCAAGAAGGATTCCACCTCCTCGAAAAATGCGGCGGGCCTTCTCTCCTGCCCCTCCTCGATTTAAGCTCTTTTGGCAAGATAACCTTTCGGCTTACACCTCTATCAAAAAGGAAAATCTCTTTTATTTGGGCCTTATAATCGATAGGTTTGCTTAAAATCTTTAATCGTGGTTTGAGCTTTCAGGCCCTCGGGAAGAGTTTTTAGGATGAAAATGGGAGAATTTGACTGTTAAGAAGAGAAATGAGCTGTATATACGTCCCTGACCACCAAGAACGCTATCTTTTAAAGCTGGCCAAAAAAGCGGCATCTTTGGTAAAGTCGGTTGGCGTGGGGTGTTGGCTGTTAGGAAATAGGTTTGATCTGTATCTAAAATGCCCAAATAGGCCGATATAAAAAGCTAAGCCTAAATGAGGAGGATTGCGCATGAGATTTTTAAAGTGCATGGTGGTGGTCTTGGTTTTGGTGAGTTTCTTGTGCGTGGCAGGGGTAGCGGCGGAAAAAGAAAAAGCTTCAAAGGAAAACGCTCAAAAACAGACTCAGACAGCCCAATTGACCAATGCAGATTGTATTAAATGCCATCCAAACGTAGTCCATCAGATAGAGTCGGCTGGTGGGAAACACAAGACCGATGTTTCCTGTTTAGATTGTCACGAAGGTGGGCATCCGCCTCTGGTTCCTAAGGAAAAGATTATTCCACAGTGTTCTAAGTGTCACCAAGGAGAAGAGCATTTTAATTTACCTAATTGTTTAGATTGTCACAAAAATCCTCATGAACCTTTAAATATTACTTTTCCTGAAAATACTAAAGCTGCCTGTAAGACTTGTCATTCTCAGCAGGTCCAAGAAGTAAACGAACACCCAAGTGCTCACTCTAAAGTAGATTGTTCTTTTTGCCATACCAAACATAGATATATTCCGGATTGTCTTGATTGTCATGAACCGCATCGAGAAGGGCAACAATTTGCTGAATGTGTGAAGTGTCATCCGGTGCACATGCCGCTTAATATTACTTATGGTATGGATATTCCCAACGCCGATTGCGGCGCTTGTCACGGAGATATTCAGAAGACTTTAGAATCTGGTACTACCAAACATGCTAAACTTGCTTGTGTATATTGTCACCGAGGAGTACATGGTGTTATTCCACCCTGTGAAGCTTGTCATGGAAAACCGCATCCGAAAGCAATGCTTGAAAAATATAAGAGCTGTTTGGATTGTCACCAAGATGCACATAACCTAGTCAAATAAAAAGAAAGGGGTGGATTTTATGAGAAAAAAGATTACGGCGGCCATCTTTATAGTGATGGGGGTATTTCTGTTGACCATTTTTGTGGCTTGTGCCAGGCAGATGGAAAAGGTGCCCGTAGCTAAAGAGACTGCTCCTCCGGCACAGAAAGTAGAGAAAGCTCCTCCAGCTCAAACGATAACCTTAGCAAAGGCTGAAAAGAAAGAAGCGAAGAAAGAAGAAGCTACCAAAGAGGAAAAGACCGAAAAGGCTCCTCCAGGTGCTGAACTTTATGAACAAGAAGTAAAACCTCTGGCGCCAGCAGATTGTGCTCGTTGTCACTACAGTATCTTTATGGATCTAAAAAAGAGCAAGAGTAAACATCGTTTTGATTGTACTAATTGTCACCAGCAATTCCATGTTTACAATCCAGAAAAGAAAAATTGGAAGCAAATTATGCCTAAGTGTCAACGTTGTCATAAACTTTATCATGGCAAGGATTTTCCCAATTGTTTGGTTTGCCATGTAGATCCTCATTCACCGCTTACCATCCCGTTTAGTGAACTTACTAAGACCAAAAAGGTCGGCAAGAAAGAAGTGGTTATGTGTGCTATTTGTCATAAACCGGAAGCCAAAGAAATGGCGGCTCATCCAAGCAAACATGATGACGTAGGTTGTCAGGGCTGTCACGCAGATAAGCATGGTTATATTCCCAGTTGTTTAGACTGTCATGAGCCGCATGTAGAAGGGCAAACTTACAAAGATTGTTTGGTTTGTCATTCACCACATAGTCCGACGGTGATCAAGCAGTACCCCGAAGAGACTCCGAATAATGTGTGTGGTTCCTGTCATACTCAAATCTATGAAGATCTTAAGACAAACCACACCAAACATTCTGATCTCTATTGTGCCACCTGCCACACCAAGCACGGATACATTCCGAAGTGTCAGGATTGTCACGGTGAACCGCACGGTGCGGCCTTGCACAAGAAGTTCCCGAACTGTTTAGACTGTCATATTGATCCACACAATCTTCCAGTCTTGAGCAAGTAGTCCTATAACAAGAGGGGGGCGAAAGCCCTCCTCTTGTTTTTAGAATTTAGCTTGGTTTTCTATAACCAATAAAGAGATTACCAACGAAGAAGGGCTGAGGCCCAGGTAAACCCCCCACCAAAGGCCACCAACAAGATCAAATCACCAGGTTTTAGGCGACCTTCACGGGCGGCTTCATCCAGGGCAATGGGGATACTGGCGGCAGAGGTGTTTCCATATTTTTGTAGATTGACAAAGACCTTTTCTTTAGGGAGCCCTAGGCGTTCCCGCAGGTACTCAATGATACGTATATTGGCCTGATGAGGAATGAGTAAGTCTATTTTTTCAGCCTCCAGGCCGTTAGCTTTTAAGGCCTCAAGAGCTACAGACTCCATGGCACGTACGGCGTTTTTAAAGACTTCACGTCCTTGCATCTTGATATAGTATTCCTCTAAAGGAAGGTCGTTACCGCAAGGGGGGTAGAGCGAACCACAGCCTTTTAGGGTCAAGAGATGCCAAAGACTTCCGTCGGCATGGAGATGGCCAGAGAGGAACCCCCTTTCTTCATCCTTTGAACCAGTGACCACTACCGCTCCGGCACCGTCACCAAAGAGTACACAGGTGGTCCGATCTTCCCAATTGACCTTGGTGGAAAGTACCTCGCTGCCAATGACCAAGATCTTACTATCCGGGTTAGTTCGGATAAATCGATCGGCAATGGTTAACCCGTAAATAAAGCCAGAACAAGTGGCCGAAAGATCAAAGGCCCCGGCCCGTTTGGCCCCCAATTCCTTTTGGACCAAGACCGCCACCGAAGGCATAAGGTAGTCTGGAGTGAGGGTGCCGACGATGATGAGATCGAGTTCTTGTGGATCTATCTTAGCGGCCTCAAGCGCCTTTTTTGAGGCCTCTATGGCCAGACGACTGTTACTCTCCCCGGCACTCACGATGCGGCGTTCTTTGATACCGGTGCGCTGGGTGATCCATTCGTCTGAGGTCTCGACCATCTTTTCGAGATCATAATTAGTCAATATCCGGGAAGGTAGGGCCGAACCAGTACCAATGATCAAGGCGCCGGTCTTTTTCATCTTTAACTCGTCACAGAGCGTGCTTTTAGATTTTCGTTAGCCAGGGCTTGGCGAAGTTTTTCGACCAATTGTTGTTCGATGAATTCCCCGGCGGTACCGATGGCGTTTTGAATGGCTGTTTCATCTGAACGACCGTGACTGATAATGACCACCCCATCTATACCCAAGAGAGGCGCTCCCCCTCTTTCACGCCAATCGATCCTTTTCTTAAAGCGTTTTAAGGCCCCTCGGGCCAGCAAAAAACCCATTTGGGCCAATCTCTTTTGATAAACCTCCTGGGCCATCATGGCCATTAAGGCTTCGGCTAATCCCTCGGAAAGCTTAAGGCAAATGTTACCTACAAAGCCATCGCAGACAATGACGTCTACTTCGCCCTTGTAGATATCTCTGCCTTCGATATTACCTACATAATTGAGGCTACTCTCGGATAGGAGTTTGTGGGTCCGTTTGACTAAGGTGTTGCCTTTCCCACCTTCTTCTCCTATGGAAAGAAGCCCCACCCGGGGAGAAGGAAGACCAAGGATCTGTTCACAGAAGACCGCGCCCATGGTGGCAAATTGAACCAGATGTTGGGGTTTACAATCCACATTGGCTCCGGAATCGATAAGGACCGCGTTCTTTTTTATCGTAGGTAACACCGTAGCGATGGCCGGACGCGAAACTCCCGAGAGCCTGCCCAAAAGGAAAAGGGCCGTAGCCAACACGGCCCCGGAATTTCCGGCACTTACCACCGCTTGGGCCTCACCTGACTTGGCCAGTTCAAAGGCACGGCGGATGGAAGAATCCGGCTTAGAACGTAGGGCGTCAATGGGAGAATCGTCCATGGCCACCACTTGTGAGGCCGGGACAATTTCAAGGCGTTTGGGTTTACGCCGGGGTAAATACGCCCGGATCTCTTCTTCCCGACCGACCAAATAGATGGCCAATTTAGGAAAATTCTTTAACGCCCTTAATGCTCCCTTGACCACCGCCTGGGGAGCAAAATCACCCCCCATGGCGTCAACGGCCACCCTGTACACTAGATCTCCTCTTCCTCCGTGGCGATAAAGACTTTACCTCGGTAGGTCCCGCAACTAGGACAAACCCGATGGGGAAGCTTTGGAGACTTGCACTTTGGACACACCGAGATAGCCGGAGCCACCAGGTGTTTGTGAGCACGACGCATCCCCCGTCGTGAACGGGAACCCTTTCTCTTAGGAACAGCCATAATAAACCTCCCTCGATGTTTTCAAAATGATATCCTGTCTTAGTCAAAAGTTTTTGGCCTTACAGACTAAGGCTTTTAACCAGAGGAAATTACCAGTTTCTTGAGAATTGCAAAGGGAGAATCTTTGATCTTTGGTTTACAACCACATTCTTTGAGATTGAGGTTTTGCCCACATATTGGGCACAGACCTCGGCATTCTGCTCGGCATAATTTGCGCATGGGGACCGCCAGGAGGATCTGTTCCCTTATCACTTCGTCCACCTCGATGGTCTCACCGTCGAAGAAGATCACGTCCAGCTCTTCTTTGGTCAGGCGAACCTCTTCATGACTGACCTTGAGACTGGCTATGGGTTGCAGTTCTACGTCTATTTTTTCCCGAATTTCAAAGGGAAATTCTTCCAAGCACCGATCGCAGGAAAGGAGCAAGACGGTTTCTACTTGGCCGTTGACCTTGACGTTTATCCCCCAGCGTCGGATGAAGACCCGCGCTTTGATAGGGGCCTTAATGGGGAAACAGTCTTTGATCAACTGGCCCTTAGGGTCTTCAAATTCGAGCTCTAACCCCTCAGGCGGGATATCTTCAAATTTGATTTTAAGGGATACCTTAGTGTCTGTTTTCATAGAGCTGAGGTCTAAAAATTTTTGTCTTTTTGGTGCCCCTAGTTTACTGTACTTTTCGTCTCCAAGCTAGCAGCCGGTTTAAGTAGTAACAGAAAGGGCTTGTGTCAAGTTTATAAAGCCCAAGACATTGACACCTTTGGTCCCCTGTGTTTATTAGACCAAGCCACTTTGAATAATCTTGAGCAAAAGGGTAGGTGAGGAGAACCCATGAAGCGTACATATCAACCGAGCCGCATCAAACGCAAGAGGGTACATGGGTTTAGGGCCCGGATGCAGACCCGTTCTGGTCGGCGGATCTTGGCCAACAGACGGCGTAAAGGGCGTTGGCGGCTTACCGTTTAACCAAAAAGGAAGGGCTTTCGCCAGAGGAACGCCTTCGATATCGGCGGGATTTTGAACGGGCCTATCGTGCGGGGAAGAGGGTGCGGTTACCCTATCTCACCGTGGTGCTCGCTCCCAATGAACTCGGCCTGAGAAGGGTTGGTCTGAGTGTTTCGCGTAAGGTGGGTAAGGCTGTCAAACGCAACCGAATTAAACGCGTCCTTCGAGAGATATTTAGGCGACATAAAGAATTATTCCCCCAAGGCCATGATGTGATCTTTATTCCCAAAGCGGCGATCCTTCATCGTTCACAGGACGAGATATTGAGGGATTTAAAAGAGGCCTTGCGAGGTCTTTCTTGAAGGGTTTTTCTTGTAAAATTGAGCAAAACATGAGATAAATTCTATTTTAGTTTTTTGAAAATTTGAAATTAAGAGAAAACAGCCTTTATTTTAGATAAATGAAAAAATTGGTCATCTTTCTTATCAGAGTTTATCGTTATTTGGTTTCTCCACTCTTTCCTTCTTGTTGTCGGTTTTATCCTTCTTGTAGTCAGTATGCCGAAGAAGCTATTCAAAGATTTGGTCTTCTTCACGGTAGTTATTTAGCCTTCAGGCGATTATTGCGCTGTCATCCCTTTTGTCCCGGTGGCTATGATCCGGTACCAAAGAAATGTTCAAGGAGTTAGTTATGGACAACTATCGCGTGATCTTAGCGGTTGTTCTATCGACTTTGGTCATTTTTGTCTTTCACTTTATTATGAGTAGTCAGCAAAAAAAGCTTGCTACTAACCAGCCACAAATAGTTTCTAAAAATGGTTCTCAAACAACAAAGCCAAAGGAGGTAAAGCCTCTATCTCCAGAAGAAGGCTCGGAAAGGTCTACTTTTCCTCCGCCTAAAAAAACTTATTCTTACCAAGTAAAAGACGTTAATATAGACACCTCTCTTTATCATGCTGTGTTGACCGAGGCAGGGGGGAGGTTTAAGAGCTTTACCCTCAAAAAATATCGAGTAAGTGTAGACCCTAACTCCCCTCTTGTTCAGTTAATTTCCGCCCCCAAGCTTGGTTTACCCGTAGAGATTTATCCAGTAAAGGATCCGAGTTTGGCCGTTGCTCCCTACAAGGCCAGCCTTGAGAGTTTGCGTTTGACCAACGGGGCAAAGGGAAGCATTCTCTTTGAACCCATCTTTCAAAAGCCCCTCCTCCTTGAGAAAGAGTTTTCTTTTCAAGACCGGAGCTATCTCTTTGATTTAAAAGTCAAGGTCAAAAATCCCTCGGAAGAATCTCAGACCGAGCGCCTTCTCTTTCGTTTGGTGGCCAGTCCGGTGAGCAAGACCTATCGATATGTGTTTCATGGGCCGGCTTATAGTCACGAAGGGATTTTAGAGGAAGTGAAGCTTAAAAAAACGGGTAGTTTTTCTGAATATGCCGGTGAACTGGATTGGACCGGATTTGATGATCCCTATTTTCTCCTGGCCATGGTCCCTCCTCCTGGTGAGAACTGGCGGGCTACTTTCCGTAGACTAGATGAAAAGACCCATGAGATAATCCTCTGGAGTCCGGAGTTTACCCTCCCTCCAAAGGGGACTAAAGAGCTAGACTTAAAACTTTATTTCGGTCCCAAGAGTCTCTCCATACTCAAAAGGGCGGGATACAACTTAAAAAGTGCAGTCCATTTCGGTTTCTTTGACCCCTTGGCCAAGCCTCTTCTTCATTTGATGCAGTTCTTCTATCGTTACACACATAACTACGGTATAGCTATCATTATCCTTACTTTTATTATTCGTATTCTCTTCTGGCCGCTCAATCATCTCAGTTATAAAAGCATGAAAAAGATGCAAGAGATTCAACCTCTTATTCAGAAGCTAAGAGAAAAATACAAAGACGATAAAGAAAGACTTAATAAAGAACTAATGCAACTTTATCGTACTTATAAGGTGAACCCCTTTATGGGTTGTTTGCCCATGGCTATTCAGATCCCGGTATTTTTTGCCTTGTATAAGGTGCTCCTCGTGGCTATCGAACTGCGTCACGCTCCCTTCTGGGGATGGATCAACGATCTTTCTGCACCGGATCGACTCTACGTTGGGTTTCATATTCCCTATCTTGGTGGGCTCCCTGTACTTACTATACTTATGGGGATTTCTATGTATGTCCAACAAAAACTCAGTCCCACCTCTCTTGATCCTACTCAAGCGCGGATGATGCTTCTTATGCCGATTATTTTTACCATTTTGTTTATCAATTTCCCCTCGGGACTTGTCTTGTATTGGTTGACGAATAATATCCTTTCTATCATCCAGCAATGTATGACCAGCAAAATGGTGACACGGAGCAGAAGATGATGAAAGCGGAGGAATTTGAGGGTAAAACCGTAGAACAGGCCATCGAAGAAGCGAGTAAATATTTTCAGGTAGCTCCAGAAGACCTCGAGATAGAAATCATCACTCACGGCTCCACCGGGCTCTTTGGCATCGGGGCCAAAAAGGCCCGGATCAAGGCCCGACTCAAACCGGAAAAACTCTTGGAACAACGGGCCAACGTGGCCCAAAGGGTCTTGGGAGAGATCCTCGAGGCTGCAGGGTTGGCCTTGACCTATGACTGTCAAATCAAGGACGAGACCATTCAATTGGAAGTAACTGGTGAAGACAAAAAATTTCTGCTCTTGCGTCGAGGGGCCCCCTTAAATGCCTTGGAATATTTGGTCAACAAGATTGTGGCGCGTCAATTAGGGGTGGGCCCGAAGATCCTGATTGACATCGAGGGTTTTCGTGCGGAACAAGAGAGAAAGATCCGAGAAATGGCCAAGCGAGCGGCGGAACGGGCCAAAAAGACCCGTCGTCCGGTGGAGTTAAAGCCCATGCCTTCTCATGAAAGGCGTTTGGTACACCTTACTTTACGTCATTTCCCCGGAGTCCAAACCAGGAGCCGGGGTAAGGGTGAGACCAGGCGGGTGGTCATCTATCCCGAGGCTGGCCGACGGAAATGATCAAGGCCTTAGAATACGCTGAGGCCACCATTGCCGCCATTGCTACGCCGATTGGGCCTGGGGCCATCGGGGTGGTAAAGGTAAGCGGCCCCCTTTGTGAACAGATATTTCGCCGTCTTTTCAAGCCCCGCCGAGAGCTCAAAGAGATCCAAAGCCATCGTCTCTATTATGGATTTATCCAAGATCCAGAGACAGGTGAAGTGGTCGATGAGGTACTCATTACCCTTATGCGGCGTCCGCACACTTACACTCGAGAAGATGTGTTAGAGATTTATGGCCACAGTGGTTATTTGGTCCTGACCAAGATCTTAGAGCTTGTCTTACGCGAGGGGGCCAGGCTGGCTGAACCAGGAGAGTTTACCCGTCGGGCCTTTTTGAATGGCCGGATCGATCTGGCCCAGGCCGAGGCCATTTTGGACCTGATCAATGCCCGGTCAGAAGAGGGTCTAAGACTGGCCTTGAACCAACTTCGTGGTGGTCTGGCGGAGAAACTAAGTCCTATTCGGGAGACCCTTCTCTCCGCCTTGGCGGTGGTCGAGGTGGCGGTGGATTTTCCAGAAGAAGATGTGGAACTCCTTTCTCATTACGAATTGGCTAAGCAATTGGAAGAAGGCGTTGAGGCTCCCCTTAACCAGTTGCTTAAGACCTACAATGAAGGTCGGCTCTATCGTGAAGGGATAGCCGTGGTCATTGCTGGCCGACCAAATGTGGGCAAGTCCAGTCTCTTGAACACCCTCCTTCGTGAAGAACGGGCCATTGTTACCCCAATTCCCGGTACCACTAGAGACATCATCGAAGAGACAGCCACCCTTAAGGGACTTCCCGTGCGCTTGATTGATACCGCTGGTCTTCGTGAGACCACCGATGTAGTAGAAGAAATCGGTGTCCGTCGGGCCAAGGAGAAGATTACCCAGGCCGACATTGTTATCTTTGTCGTTGATGGGGCAGAAGAACCAACTGCCGAAGATTTTCGACTTTATGATGAGATCCGTGGTCTGCCCCATGTAGTGGCGGTGAATAAGATCGACATTGCCTCCGAAGAGACCCTAAATCAATGGCGGGAATCTTTTCCTAAAGAAAAGAAAGTCTTTATTTCCGCTAAGGAAGAGCTTGGGCTTGAGGCCTTGACCCAGGCCATCTTTGAGATTG
>CAZROA010000038.1:0-39014 GCA_964601575.1 uncultured Thermodesulfobacteriota bacterium | reverse complement strand
GAACCGCCAAGGGCAGAAAGGATGGCCTCGGCACTAAAGCCCACCACCGCCTCTTCGCGGACGTCAGGGATCTTAACCCGGTCTTTGTCTCGGTTAGGGAAATTTTCGATGGCCAAGTCGATGATCTGTTCAGCCACCTCTTTGGCTCGAGCCTCTTCAAATTGGATGTGAATGACCCCGGGGAAACGGGCCTGATCACTGGTGCTGATGAATTTGGTGTGGAAACAGCGGGAAAGCTCGGCCAAAGCAGGATAAATACATTGGACATCCACGACCATGGCCTCCACCGCCCCGGTGACCACCGCCAACTCAGAATGGAGTTCATTTCCAGCAATGGACACCCCTTGCCTCATGAGGATTTCGTTGCCTGTACAACAAAGGCCGACCACGTTTATACCCTTTGCCCCTTGGCTCTGGGCCTTGGCCTGCATTTCCGGGCTGTTGGCCACGGTGACAATCATCTCCGAAAGGATGGGCTCATGACCATGAACCACCACGTTGACCATCTCTTCTTTAAGCACGCCTAGGTTGGCAAAGATGCGCCTGGGCCGCGGGGTGCCAAAGAGGATATCTTGAAACTCGGTGGCAATAAGCGATCCTCCCCAACCGTCACCCAGGGCACACCGAACACCTTGAAGCAACAAAGAGACCGGATCGTGATCCACCCCCATATGGGTCCGGTGCATGATGTCTACTATTTCTCGATCAATGTTTCGCGGGACAATGCCCATGAAGGCCTCAGTCTTTTGGAAGAGTTCTTTTTCTAGCTTCAACCAACGTTCCTGACGCTTTCGAGGGGCATAGGCCTTAAGAAAAGAAATGGGAGAAGGATCCTGCTTGCCATAGTCATTTAGGGCCACGCGGGCCAATTCAGCGGCGATTTCTGCCGGTTCTTTGCCTTCGGTCTCCAAACCCAGTCTTTTAGCGACTGAGAGGAGCTTTTCGGTATCGGTTAGGCGGTAATTGGTGTTCTGGCCAGTGGCCACTTCAAGCAGGAGAATGGCTGGGCGTCGGCCATGGTCTGAATGAGCGGCAGCCCCGGCGGCGATCATGCGCAGGATATGTCTGGCCACCAAGGTATCGGCTGTGGCCCCGCAGACCCCTTTCCGAGCCCCGTGGCCAAAGGGATCGATGCGGCAAGGCCCCATAACGCAATGCCGGCAACAAAGCCCCAGTTGACCAAAACCACATTGGGGTTGTTGGGCCTCCAGACGATCCCAAATAAGCTCAAGCCCTTGTTGTTTGGCCTTGGTAATCATTTCCTGGGCAGCAGGATCAATGGTCAGGGTCCGTTCCATAACCCTCTCCTTGTTAGATTGTTAGACCAAAGCTTTATGGGGTAATCCGACCCTAGTTAGGGCTAACGGCTTGGAGAAGATCGTTTGCCGTCTCCCGCCTCTTTTCTTTGACCACGGCCTCTGCTTCTCCAAAGGAAAGGGCTCCGGTGGGACAGGCCTCCACACAAGCAGGGATGGCTCGAAGATGACATAGATCACACTTGATGGCCGCACCCAATTCCGGGACGAATTCGATCACCCCAAAGGGGCAAACGAGATAACACGAACGACAACCAATACAGAGTGAAAGATCGATAAGCACAGGCTCCCCTGGCCCCTTTCGGGAAATGGCTCCAGTGGGGCAAACCTTAAGGCAAGGGGCCTTTTCGCAATGACGACATACTACAGGAACCGCCTGTCGGTCGGCAGGTTCTACGTAGATGCGCTTTCGAGGACGCTCCCCGGAAAGGACCGCCGCCAAAAGCTCACCCGCCTGTGAGTGAGCCACCGCACAAGCCAATTCACAGGATCGGCACCCCAAACATTTGTTTGGATCAACCAGGACTACTTTCATGGAACTCTCTTTAAATTTTACTCTTTGTTAAGAAGGTCTTTAATTTAATAATTGTCAGTCAACCTTGATTTAAAGCGTTTTTAAAAGAAGAAAACCCAAAATATAAATTTTTGATCGCCATTAATTTTTATTTTTGAATTTTTCGATGTTTTACTAGGTTCTGTCTAGAGACCTTTTAAGACGAGCTTTCTTTGATGCGCTGGGGGGCATGAAAGATGTTTATTTTTTCTCCTCGAGCATAGCAAACAAGTGTAAGCCCGGCCTTTTGGGCCAGCTCAAGGCCTAAAGAAGAGGTGCCTGAACGAGAAATAAGGATCGGAATACCGGCCCGAATACATTTGGCCACCATCTCTACGGTAAGCCGCCCGGTAGTGTAGATGGCCCCGCTACGAGGGCCTTTACCCAAAAGGATGGCCCCGATCAACTTGTCCAGGGCATGGTGTTGCCCAATATCCAGATAAAGGAGCCGGAGTTTCCCCTCATGCCACAGGCCACAAGTATGTACCCCAGGGAGACGAGGGCCTTTTAGGACTTCTTCAGCCAGCTTAATAATCTCAGAAAAAGAAATGGTATAAGAGAAGAGAGGAGGAGGATCTTCTTGAAGCATTTCGTAGGAAAGGCCGCCGGTCCCACCACAACCAGTGGTGGTGATTATTTCCCGTTTAGGTATTTCTTGAAAAGTGGTGTAGACAAAGATACTTTCTTTTTCCGTACATAAACGGATCTCTTTTATCTCTTCCGGCTTGGAGATGTAGCCCAACCCGAAGAGGTATCCTGCCCCGAATTCTTCCAGGTCAGCAGGAAGGATAAGGGCCGAACCGATCGGTTCTTCGTTGAGATAGACCCGATAAGGGCGCTCAATGATTACCTCCTCGGTGACCTTTTCTTCCCCTTCCGAGGTCTTAAGGAGCGTAACCACTTCCTGGGTAAACTCTTTCATCAATTAATCCAAAAGGATTTTTTGGCTAACAAGTGGAATTTAATCTAATAAGAAAAGCAAGGAATTAAAGGCCCCCTTTATAGGGGGCCTTTTAAGCTAGACTTAAGCTTCGTAGGGAACTACCTTTAGTTTGATATGGGCCGTGACTTCGGGGGCCAAACGGATGGGGACGAGGTACTCACCGAGTTTTTTGATCGGCTCATCAAGGAGGACCTGTTTCTTGGAAATGTCAAAGCCCTGTTCTTTGAGGGCCGAAGCAATCTCCGTGGTTGAGACTGAACCGTAAAGGCGATCTTCCTCGATGACACGTTGAGGGATGACCAGTTCGAGATTATTGAGCCTTTCGGCCAGGCTTTCGAATTTACGCCGCTGACGTTCGGCCTTGGCCAGGATGATCTGTCGTTCGCGTTCGATGGCCTTGAGGCTCTTTTTACTGGCCGGAATGGCCAAACCTTTAGGCACCAAATAATTGCGGGCATATCCATCTTTGACGGTAACGATGTCTCCAGGGGCACCAAGGTTAGGGACATAGGCACGCAGGATGACTTCCATCTCTAACCTCCTTGACGGGCAAGCTCTTCTTCATCAAGGGTGGCAATAAAGGGGAGAAGAGCCATGATGCGAGCCCGTTTGATGGCCGTGGTCAATTGGCGCTGATGTCGGGCACAAGTACCCGTCTGACGACGGGGGATGATCTTGCCCCGCTCGGTGATAAAGGCCTTGAGTACTTCTGGTTCTTTATAGTCAATCTTTAAGTTGGGATCGGCACAAAACCGACAGATCTTTCGCCGCGGATAAAACCGACGCCGACGAACGGTGCTTTGGGTTTGGGTCTCGTTAGCCATCTCTACCTCCTTAAGCCGCCATGGCTTCGGCTTCGAATTTGTCTTCCAGTTTGACAATGATGAAACGGATGACACGTTCATCAATGCGGAAGTTTTGCTCCAGTTTGGCTGGTGTCTCCGCCGGTGCCGCAAATTCCATCAAGATGTAATAGCCTTGTTTCTTTTTTTCGATGGGATAGGCAAATTTACGCATTCCCCACTCATCGACCTTTAATACCTGACCTTCGTCTTGGGAGATGAGATCGGTAAGGCGTTCAAGGACGGTGTCTTTTTCGTCTACCCGGTCGGGATGGATGATGAAGAGGGTCTCGTACTTGCGCAGTTTTTTCATCTCTACCTCCTTATGGACTTTTTGGCCTCTTTCGAGGCAAGGAGGCCCAGAGAGCCCAATTTAGATATACAAAATGGTGGGCGGTGCTGGATTCGAACCAGCGACTTCCACCGTGTGAGGATGACGCTCTACCACTGAGCTAACCGCCCACCTGCGCTCAATATATAGCTATGAAAGCCTTTTTTCAAGGGCCGCTGTTTGGGAGAGCTTTTGCCATAGTTTCCGGTCGGCCGGAGCCAATTCAAGGCTTGCGATATCATTCGGTCTAAACCAGCTTATCTTTTGCCCCTCAAGGGGAACGGGCGTGCCGCGTAAGATCTCTCCCTCGTAGCACAGGAGCCGGATTTTTATCTCTGGATAATCGTGCTCCACCTCGGCCAAAATTCGGCCTACCTCAATCTCAACCCCCAATTCCTCCCTGATTTCTCGATAAAGGGCCTCTTCTGGTCGCTCTTTTGGTTCTATCTTTCCCCCGGGGAATTCCCAGAGCCCACCCCTGGCCTTACCTTCTGGCCGACGGGTAAGGAGGATCTTTCCCTCTTTTTGAATAAGGGCAGCGACTACCGATAGACGCCTCATCCAAAGACCCGCTTAAAGATGGTGTCTATATGCCGTAAATAATGGGACAGATCAAAGATCCTCTCCAGTTCCTCGGTAGAAAAGTGTTTGGTTATCTCCGGGTCATTAAAGACGACTTCTTTAAAGGTCTTTTGCTCGTCTTGCCAGACCTCCATGGCCCTTCTCTGCACCAAGACATAAGCCTCCTGGCGCTGAAGACCTTTTTCAGTTAGGGCCAAGAGCAAGGGCTGAGAATAGATGAGCCCGCGTAGGAGATTCAGGTTCTTTTGCATGCGTTCGGGATAGACCACCAGCTTGTCTAAGAGACCGGTGAGGCGCTTGAGCATGAAATCAGCGGCGGTGGTGGCATCCGGGACGATGACCCTTTCTACCGAGGAATGGCTAATGTCGCGCTCGTGCCAAAGGGCATCGTTCTCTAAGGCCGGCATGAGATAACCCCGCACCAAACGGGCCAACCCGCAAAGGTTTTCGGAAAGGATGGGATTACGCTTATGTGGCATGGCGGAAGAGCCCTTCTGCCCTTTATGAAAAAATTCCTCTGCCTCTAGGACTTCGGTACGCTGGAGGTGACGTACCTCCGTGGCGATCTTTTCCACCGTGCCGGCCAATACAGCCAGCGCCGCCATGTACTCGGCGTATCGATCCCGTTGAATGACCTGGTTAGAGACCGGGGCCGGCCTAAGGCCCATCTTTTCGCAGACATAGGCCTCGACTTCAGGTTCGAGATGGGCAAAGGTCCCCACCGCGCCGGAGATCTTCCCGTAGGAGATGGTCTCCAAGGCGGCGGAGAGACGCCGACGGTTCCGGCGCATCTCGTCGTACCAAAGGGCAAATTTAAACCCCAAGGTAATGGGTTCGGCATGAATGCCGTGGGTGCGTCCGATCATCACCGTGTCTTTGTGCTCCAAGGCCCGGCGTTTAAGAACCTCCAAGAGGTCGTCTACATCCTTGATGATAATCTCCATGGCCCGTTTCATAAGCCAGGCCATGGCTGTATCCAGCATATCCGAAGAGGTCATTCCTAGGTGGAGGTACCTTCCCTCAGGGCCGATGATCTGTTCCATATAGGTCAAAAAGGCGATGACATCATGTCTGGTCTCCTGCTCGATCTCTTCTACCTTGGCTACATCGTTTGGGGTGAACCCATCTTCCAGATAGGGCTTTGTCTTTTGGCGGATCTTTTCTATGGCCTCTTGGGGCACACGCCCCAATCGGGCCCAGGCCTCACAAGCCAATACCTCTACCAACAACCAAGCCCGCAACTTTTCTTCTGGACTCCAGAGTTTGGCCATTTCTGGGCGGGTATAACGTGAGATCATCGCCAAACCTCCTTATGATTTGTGCAAGACAAGTTTGGCACAAATATGGGAAAGACAAAAGGACCGAGGCTAAATTTTAAGGTGGGGAGGGGGCCTAAGGCCCCCGAGATTCTATATCTTGAAGTGTCCGAGCAAGGCTTGGAGTTCTTCGGAGACCTTGCGTAGGTTTTCGGCCACCTTTTGCATCTCCGCGGCGGCCTGAGAGGCCTCATTGCTGGCCTCGGCAATCATTTCTCCCTTTTGGACCACAGCGTTTACCTTCTCCGCCGCATGGCCAGCGTTGGCGCTCACCTCGTTAATGGTTGAGGTCTGTTCTTCGATGGCCGCGGCGATATTGTCGGTGAGCTCGGTAACCTTGTTGATCACCTCTACTATCTGTGAGATAGATTCCGTGGCCTCTTTGGCTCCGTTTTTGATGGTCCCAACGATCTCTTCTATTTCTCCAATGGAGTTGGCCGTCTGCTGGGCAAGTTCTTTGACCTCGTTGGCCACCACGGCAAAGCCTTTGCCAGCCTCTCCCGCACGAGCCGCCTCGATGGTGGCGTTTAAGGCCAAAAGATTAGTCTGCTCGGCGATTTTGGCGATTAGTTTACTGATTTCACCGATCTTCTCCGAGGCGTTGGCCAGATTCTGGACCACCCCTTGGGCCCGAGCCACTTCTTCTTGGGCCTCGATGGCCACCTCTCTGGCCTGCTGAGTGCTCTTAGAGATCTCGACCACGGCCTGATCAATCTGTTCAATGGAACCAGCAATAACCGAGACCTCGTCGTCCGCCAATTTGGCAAGATCCTTTACCTCTTCCGCCTGATCTTTGGCCGTATGGGTGACCTGTAACATCTTTTCTGATTCGACTCCGATGTGCTCTGACTCCTGGGCCACGGTGTCTCCCTGAGACCTTAGGCGAGCAATTAAATGCCGCATACGTTTGACAAAGGCATTGATAAAAGTAGCCACTTCTTCTACTTCGGTTCGATTGGCTAACTTATAAACCAAACATTGATCACATCTTTCTAACTCGCCATTAAGTATCTTTGGGCAACGAACCTCAGCCGCATAGCTTCCGGCTTCATACCAACAATGGGTCTCTTTGCCATAAGCTGGGCAATCCCTTTGATTGCAGTTGGTGATTTTGGAACAGTTGATATTACGCAAAGAAAGTTGGCGTCTAAGATCTGTTTCTCCTTGGGCCATTTCTTTAAGTTCAGAAATAAGCAATCTTAAAGGAGCTACGATTCGAAAATGGGCAAAAGACATCATGAAAATGAAAATAGCAATGGCTATACCAGCAGCAATGGAAAAGAGCAAATAAGCTTGAGTTTTGGCCTTATGCGCGGCAAATAAACTCTTTTCCTTGGCTTCTTTTTTGAGTTCATCTGTAATTTCAGTAACATTTTTCTTAAGTTTAAAAAGATCTTTATGGAGAAGTTTATTCTTTTCTTCAAAGGCTGGTAAAATCTTTGTAAGTTCTTCAACTTTTGCTGAAACATAATCTACATATTGGCCAATTTTTAAAGCCTCTTCTTGCAAACCTAATAAATTGGCCTGTTTACTAAAAATGGTAAAACCTTCTCTAAGATTATTAATAACTGTTTTAAGTTCCTTATCGGTAATTTTATAGTCGAGAAATTGATCGATTTTTAGATATAAATGGAAAAAGTTTCTCATAATTTCTTCGTTAGCATACATATCAAGATCGCTCCAGGCTACAAATTCTTTTAGATTACCTCTTCGAAAGGCCCTTTCTCTGGAGGGGTCGATTTTAGTTTCCATTACCTCTGTAAGATAGTCTGATAAATCATTAAATGTTCTGTTTATATCTTGCAAATTACTTTCTTCTTTTTTCCATAACCTAAACATATCTTTCAAATCTTTCTCTGTTTTTCTTATATCTTCATTGAAAGCTCGACAAACTCTTTGACAGAGAGCGGCACTCATTACTTGGTTTTCTAAGGTATAAACTCCTTCTTTAAATTTTTGAAAATTTTTTAAGGTTTGATTCAAATGTTCATCATTTTTAAAGCGAAGCCAATCGGTAAATGAAGTTTGAAAATCGGTCAATGGTTCAAATACTTTTCTCGAAATAATAGATTCTATTTCTAGAAAATTATATGTCTTTTTTAAGGCATGATCGTATATCTTGAAGGAAAAATAACCAAAACCCGTCAAAGAAAGTAACAAAATAAGAAAAAGGGTCATGCTAAATACAATAACCTTTCTGATGTTTAATTGGATTACTTTGTCTCCCAAACGCATAAGACCCTCCTTCCCTGCTAGAGTTTGTGCCCGATGAATGGCCGATGGTAGTATATAAAATCGGTAAAAAAGTAAGATTTTTAAACCAATAGGTCTGTTTTTAGATCAAAGAGAGTGATAATACCCTAAAATGAAAAATATCTTGGACAAGAGAGGAGGTCCTTACTCAACAAAAAGATCCCCTTGAATTGAATTTTTTCTGTTGATTGAGGACCTTTTATGGTAAAGTTTCTAATTAGCGTTTGTTTAGGATTTATTTTTATCCTTTTAAATAGGAACAGATCAGAATTTCGCCAAGAATGAAATTTGGGAATCTTATATGTGCGGGAGGAAATCCTTGTTTTACCCCTCAAAAAGAAACTTTTCGTCTGGGCTCTTTAAGAACTTGAGGCCGTGTCCGAATTAGAGAAAGAGAAAAAGAGGACCCTACAAAATGGACTGGAAGGCCTTTCCAAAGGGCTTTTTTCTTTCACTTGAAGGCCGGCCATCCTCCACGGGTGACGGCGAAAAAAGCCAAAACATTACTTTTGATATTTGCGCCACCAGTGACGAGGGAGGGCGGTCAAAAAGGGCCCTTCATTTTGCTTTAGAAGGTTCTACACCATCCTTTGCCCCGCAAGAGAAGACACCGGAGACCGAAAATCATCTCCTTGCTGACGAAAGAAACTGTCGCCATTTTTTGGAAGATCTGCCGGTTGGTCTTTACGCCTCCACCTTTGAAGGGAAATTGCTGTTTGCTAATAAAGCCTTGGTCGAGATCCTTAAATTTCCAGATTTAGAGACCTTGTTGAGCTATAGGACCGTTGATTTATATCTAAACCCCGCCGATAGGACTCGTTTACTAAGACTTCTTGAAGACAACGACTTCGTCCGTCATTTTGAGACACAGTTGCGTTGCTATAACGGAGACATTATCTGGGCCTCTATTTCAGCCCGTTTGGTCACGGAAAAAGGAGAAAAGATCCTCCGAGGGGCTGTCCAAGATATCACCACCCTAAAGTACGCCCAAAAAGCCCTCACCGAAATCGAGGCCAAGTTTAGAACCATCACCGAAATGGCCCCGGATGCCATCGTCCTTATTGATTTAGATGGACGGATTGTCTTTTGGAATCAGGCCGCGGAAAAGATCTTTGGCTATGCCTCAGCCGAGGCCTTGGGGCGAAGTCTCTGGTTTTTAGTGGCCTCCAAAAGATATTACTCTTACTATCTCCATTCTTTGGTCAAACTAAAAGAAACCGGAAAGAGTCCTTTAGTTGGTAAAACCTACAAGGTAAAAGCCAAGAAAAAAGATGGTACAGTCTTTCCTGTGGAGATATCTCATAGCCTTCTAGAAATAGACGATCATAAAGTTTTAATTTGCATGATAAGAGATATTAGTTCACAAGAACGTGCGCAAAAATATATAAAACGTAGAGAAGAAATACTTAAAGTTATCAGTGATGCTGCCAATCTATTTTTACATACCTCTTCCTGTGATGAAGTAGTAAATACTGTTCTAAATAAATTTGGAAAAATTTTAGACGTAGATAAAATATATATTTATCAAATATTTACCGATTCAAAAGCAGATATTTTTGCTAATATTCGATATAAATGGACTAAAAAGAAAAAAGATGCCAAAAAGAAAAATTTAATCGTTTTAAATCATCAACATCCTTTATTAAAGGCTATCCAAAAAAAGATTCCCAAAGGTAAAATTTTTACTAAATTATTTAGCGAGACTTCCAACAAGCTTCGAGAATTTTTTGAACAAGAAAACATTAAATCCATAGCTATTAGCCCTATTTTTGTTGGTAATGAATATTGGGGTTTTATAATTGCCATTCAAAATAGCTATGAAAGAAGATGGCTAAATGTAGAATTAGATGCTTTACAGTCTCTTTCAGATATGTTTGGAGTCACCATTCAGAGAGAAAATATTGCTGAAGAATTAATTAAAGAAAAGGAACGTCTGGATATTACTCTTAAAAGTATTGCAGATGGAGTCATTGTTACTGACACAACAGGAAAAATTATTTTAATTAACAAAGGCGCTCAAAAAATTTTGAGACAAGATATTGAATCAAAGAAAGATATCTATCTCAAAGATATTTTTAAAATATTTTACGAAAAGACAAGACAACCAGAAGATATTTTAGAAGCGGTTTTAAAACACAAGCAAACCGTAAGATTGGTTTCCGATACCATCCTTTTGACAAAAAATGGAGAAGAAGTACCCATACAAGTAGTTGCTTCTCCAATTAAAGATCATCAAAAACAAATCATCGGTATAGTTATTGTCTTTCAAGATGTCACTCGACGACGACAACTAGAAAAAGAAATTTTAAATCAAGAAAAAATGAAAATTTTAGAAATGTTGGCTGGAGGTATAGCTCATGACTTTAATAATTTATTATCTGCTATTTTAGGCAATATTTCTTTGGCAAGAATTAAAAATAAAGAAGAATCAGTAGAAAAATTTTTAGACAAGGCAGAAAAAGCTACTAAACAAGCTGAAAAATTAACTAGACAATTATTATCTTTCACTAAGGCTGGTTTACCTGTTAAAAAGACAACGTCTATTGCAGAGTTGGTTAAAGAAACAACTTCTTTTGTATTACGTGGAGCTAATGTAAAAGTAGTCTTTTCTATACCTGAAGATTTATGGCCAGCGAAAGTAGACGAAGTACAAATAGGTCAAGTAATACAAAATCTGGTTATTAATGCTCAACAAGCTATGCCTGATGGAGGAACCATTGAAATAAGTGCCAAAAATGTCCATTTTGAAACAGAATCAGAAATTCCTCTTCCTCCTGGGCCATATATATGTCTTAAAGTAAAAGATGAAGGGTGCGGTATCCCACCTGAATATCTATCTCGTATTTTTGATCCTTATTTTACGACTAAGCCAAACGGTAGTGGTTTGGGTTTAGCTGTGGTTCTTTCTATTATTAAAAAACACGACGGTTATATCAGGGTTCGCTCAACGTTAGGGCAAGGAACAAGCTTTGAAATATTTCTCCCAGCGGTCAAAAAAGAAAAAAATGAAAACAAAAACACAATAAAAGAAGTGTTTCTCAATGAAGATGTTCATAATAAAGGAAAAATTTTAGTACTTGATGATGAAGAACTTGTCCGTCACACTTTGAAGGAAATGTTAAAATTGCTTGGTTACGAAGTAGAAACCGCCTCACACGGGCAAGAAGCCATAGAAAAATATAAAAAGGCCTATGAACAAGGTTCTCCGTTTCAGGCCATCATTATGGATCTCACCATTCCGGGAGGGATGGGAGGGAAAGAGGCCTTGGCCGAAATTTTAAAGATCGACCCTCTTGCAGTGGCGATCATTTCCAGTGGCTATGGCCATGACCAAATCCTTGCTGAATATCGTCGATATGGTTTCAAAGGTTTTCTTAAAAAACCATATCGAATAGAAGAATTGGCCAAGGTCCTCCAAAAGATATTGCCCGAAGCTAATCAAGCCTGATTGATAAGGCTGGCTAAGTAGGCAGCCCCGAAGCCATTATCTATATTCACCACCGCCACCCCAGGAGCACAGGAATTGAGCATAGCCAAAAGCGGCGCCAACCCTCCGAAACTTGCCCCATAGCCGGTGCTAGTCGGCACCGCTATCACTGGCTTATCTACCAGACCGGCTACTAGACTAGGTAAGGCCCCTTCCATTCCAGCCACCACGATTAAGACCCGGGCCGTCCGGAGTCTCTCTACCTCTGGGAGCAAGCGATGAAGCCCTGCTACCCCGACATCGGTGAGTACTTCCACTCGATTACCCATGTATTCCGCCGAGACCTTGGCCTCTTCTACCACTGGAAGATCTGATGTCCCGCCAGAAATAATGAAAATTTTACCTATCCCTGTCTTTTTCTCCGGCCTGAAGCCTAAAAGCCTTCCCCTGGGGAAATATTCAAGCTGGGGATATCTTTCTCTCAATTCTTGAGCCATCTCTGGGGCAACCCTGGTCACCAGGGTAGGAATCCCTTTCTCCATAAAAGACTTCAGGATCTTAACTAGCTCTTCCAAGGTCTTCCCTGGGGCATAAATTACCTCAGGAAAGTGTTTCCGAAGGAGGCGATGATGATCGAGCCTAGCAAACCCCAAATCTTCAAAAGGAAAAAAGGAAAGTTCTTCCAAGGCCTCTTCCGGGGTAAGCTCCCCTTGAGAGACCTTTCTTAATAAGGCCAGCAATTTTTCCTTCATCTCGGAAGCATCTTAAGGAAGAGGGATTTGAGATATTCGAGTTGCGGGCGGAATTGGTCCTCAAGCTGTGTCTTTACCTTGCGCCATTCTTCTTGAAATTGCGGGGTCATCTCCGGCTCCACCTTGACCTGGGCCCCCAATTGCTGACTCAAGGCCTGTTCCATTTGGGCCGCCTGGGCCTGAAACTGTTGCCGAAACTGCTCGTATAATTGCTGGTAATGTTGCCAATAAAGCGAAAGTAGATTTTCAATCTCCTGGGCCAGATTGCGTACCTCAGGGAAAGTGGCAAAGATTATCACCAGCCCTTGCAAAACGCGGCGGATCTCTTCCAGGGCTTGATCATCCCGAGGAAAGACAATGTTTCTTAAAAAGGTATCAACCGCCCCTTTCAAGACTAAAGGCCTGTCCTCTGGAGAGACCTCGGTCAAGGCCTTGGAGAGCTCAAAATCACTTTCTTGGAGGAAACGGGCTGCCAAACGCCGCCCTTGTTTGATCAACTCTTCCCGGCGAAGCTCCTCTTTAGAGGCCCGCCCTATCTTTTCAGCCTTTTCCAGGGCTATTTCCAGGGTACTTTTTATCTCTCCCATTCTTTCCTCCTTGCCGCCAAACAATAGTTATTTTAGTCTATACGTCAATGAAGAAAGAATCTCTTTCAAAACAATGGAAAAAAGGATTGGAAAAGAGTCGTTCCCTACGTCTCTTGCGCCGGGTGGTGCTCTTCGGCCTTGGAGCAGCCACCGCGGCCTTGATTATTAAATTTAGTGCCCGAAAAGACGAAGGATCTCAAGAGTGAAACTCTTTTGGGTGACCTTCTTGACCATTTTTCTGGCCGAATTAGGTGACAAGACCCAATTAGCCACTTTGGTCCTTTCATCCAAGAGTGCCAACCGCTGGCTCATTTTTTTTGGTTCGGCCCTGGCCTTGGTCTTGGCTGCGGCTTTGGGCGTATTAGCCGGAAAGTTTATCGGCGAACACCTCCCCGTAAAGTTTTTAAAGATCTCTTCTGGTCTGGTCTTTATCGGCATTGGGTTGGCCATCTTGCTCGGCAAATTCTAAAAAATGGTTGCCTTTTCCGGCTAATTAAGTTTTCTTCTATCTCATGTCCCTTAATCCCTTTCAAAAAAGATTGGTCGCCCTTCTCAGCGAAAGTCTTCCCCTGGTTGAAAGACCCTATCTTGAGCTAGCCCAAAAATTGGGTTGCTCTGAAGAAGAGGTCATCCAAGGGATCAAAGAGTTGATTGAAAAAAAGATCATTAGACGTTTCGGGGCCACTGTACGCCATGATCGTTCGGGTTACCGGGGAAACGTGATGGTGGCCTGGATTGTCCCTGAAGAACGCCTTGAGGAGGTCGGTAGAAAGTGTGCCACCTATCCCTTTATCACCCATTGCTATGTAAGAAAGACTGCTCCGGATTGGCCGTATAATTTCTACACCATGATCCATGCCGAAGACGAAGAGGCCTGTCACAGGCTGGTCAAAAACCTCTGCCAGGAGCTGGGGCTTTCGAATTACGAACTGCTTTTTACTGAAAAAGAAATCCTTCGTCGGACAAGACGCTATTTTGAATTTGAAAAGGAGGTCTGAGATGGCTGGTATTTTGTCACGCAGATTCTTTGAAAAGGCAGTCAAGGTCATCCCCGGAGGGGTAAACAGCCCGGTGAGGGCCTGTAAATCAGTAGGGGCTGATCCGGTCTTTTTTGCCAGTGGCGCCGGGCCGTTTTTGATCGACGTCGACGGCCAAGAATATATAGATTACGTGGCCTCTTGGGGGCCGTTAATCTTGGGACATGCCCACCCGGAAGTGGTCTCTGCCGTACAAGCCGCCGCGGAAAGCGGCACCAGCTTCGGGGCCCCTACCTGGATGGAAGTAGAATTGGCCCGTTTGATCTGCGAATTCGTCCCTTCGGTGGAGATGGTCCGGTTGGTCAATTCCGGTACCGAGGCCACCATGAGTGCCGTACGCCTAGCCCGGGGTTATACCGGGCGAAAAAAGATAATCAAGTTCGACGGCTGTTATCATGGACACGCCGATTCCTTCCTGGTTAAGGCGGGCTCTGGCGTGGCTACCTTAGGTATTCCAGGGAGCCCGGGGGTACCCGAGGAAATCGTGAGCAATACCATTTCTCTGCCGTATAACGACCTTGAAGCCGTGCACAAGGCCTTTGAAAAGATGGGAGAGGAGATCGCCGCGGTCATCGTCGAGCCCATTGCCGGTAACATGGGTGTCATCCCGCCTAAAGAGGGTTTTCTCCAAGGACTTAGAGAAATCACCCTCAAACACGGTGCCCTTCTCATCTTTGATGAGGTGATCACCGGCTTTCGGGTAGGACTTTCCGGGGCCCAGGGACTCTATGGCGTAACCCCGGACCTTACCTGTCTTGGGAAGATCATCGGCGGTGGTCTACCGGTCGGGGCTTACGGTGGCAAGGCGGAGATCATGAAACACATTGCCCCTGATGGCCCGGTCTATCAAGCCGGTACTTTATCCGGGAACCCCATTGCCGTAGCTGCCGGCCTGGCCACTCTACGAATTCTTTCTCGCCCAGGAATCTATGAGCGGCTGGAAGAACTCTCCAAGAGACTGGCCGAAGGCCTGGCTAAGGCGGCAAAAGAGGCCGGGGCCAAGGTTACTTTTAACCGCGTAGGCTCCATGATGACCTGCTTTTTCCGCGAAGGAGAAGTAATAGATTTTGCTTCTGCCGCGGCCTCGGATACCGAGCGCTACGGCAAATTCTGGCGAGAGATGCTGGCCCGTGGGGTATATCTGGCCCCGTCTCAATTTGAGGCCGCCTTTGTCTCCCTGGCCCACACCGAAGAAGAGATCGACTACACCATTGAGGCTGCCCGTGAGGCCTTTAAGGCCGTGGTCTAATTTTGGCGGGGCTTGCGCCCCGCCCCTAAGCCCCTTCAATCAAGACCTTTCCCGTCATCTGAGAGGGGATAGAAAGGCCCATGAGATAGAGACCAGTAGGGGCAATATCCCCCAAAATGCCCTCCTTTAGCTTGGCCCCTTTAAAGCGATCGTCTACCAGATAAAACGGGACGGGATTGGCAGTATGGGCGGTAAACGGTTCACCGGTCTCCGGGTCGACCATCATCTCGCAGTTACCATGATCAGCGGTCACAATGATCGACCCACCCATATATTCTCGAAAGGCCTTAACCACCTTACCCACACATTCATCAACCACTTTGACCGCCTTGATCGCCGCTTCAAGCACCCCTGTATGGCCAACCATGTCCCCATTAGCATAATTCATTACGATGAATTTGTATTTATTCTGTTTGATGCGTTCGATCACCTCCGCTGTAATTTCATAGGCGCTCATCTCCGGCTTTAGATCATAGGTCGGTACCTCACGGGGAGAGGGAATGAGCTTTCTGTCTTCCAAGGGAAAGGGTTCCTCCTCACCGCCGTTGAAAAAATAGGTTACATGGGCATATTTTTCCGTCTCGGCAATCCGGAGTTGAAGAAGCCCAGCCCGGCTAATTTCCTCTCCCCAGATACGTTCTAATCTTTCCGGAGGGAAGGCCACCGGTAGATCGAATTCTTCGTCATAAAGGGCCATGCAGACAAAATAGGAGAGTTTGGGGACCTTTCCTCGGTCAAACTCTTTGAAATTCGGATCGGTCAAGGCCATGGTGAGTTGGCGGGCCCGGTCCGGACGAAAATTAAAGAAGATCACCGCATCCCCGTCTTCAATGGTGGCCAAGGGCTGATCGTCTTTCATGATGACCGTAGGTTTGATGAATTCGTCTGTCTCCCCGCGGTCATAGGCTGCCTGGATGGCAGATACTGGATCACTGGCCTTTATTCCTTCCCCAAAGACCAGGGCGCGATAGGCTAAGGCCGTGCGTTCCCAGCGCTTATCGCGATCCATAGCGTAGTAACGCCCGGAGACCGAGGCCACCTCTCCGCTTCCAAGCTCCTTCATCTTGGCCAAAAGTTGTCTCATATACTCGATGCCGCTGGTCGGAGGTGTATCCCGACCATCGGTAAAGGCATGCACAAAGGTCCTCTCCGCCAGGCCTTCTCTTTTGGCTAACTCAAGGAGGGCATAAACATGTTCAATATGACTATGAACACCGCCATCGGAGAGGAGTCCCAGGAGATGAAGCCTTCCCGCAGAAGCTTTGGCCTGCCTCATGGCCTCAACGAGGACGGGATTTTCAAAAAAGGAACCATCCTTTATGGCCCGGTTGATACGCGTTAAATCTTGATAGACGATGCGCCCGGCCCCGATATTGAGGTGCCCTACCTCTGAGTTTCCCATCTGCCCTTCAGGAAGACCTACCGCCTCACCGGCACATTTAAGGAGGGTAAAGGGATACTCGCTTTTCAAGCGATCTAGATTGGGTGTTCCGGCCAGGCGGATGGCGTTGCCTTCGGTCTCCTCCCGCCAACCCCAACCATCCATGATAATGAGCAAAAGGGGCCTTACATCTTTCATTTTTCCTCCTCTGGATACTCAATGCCCCAATCTCTGGGCTCTATCCTAGGAACATCCATCCAAAGGCCTTCTAAATCGTATATCTTTCGTATGGGTTCAAAAAAGATATGCAAAATGGCATCCCCATAATCCATGAGGACCCATTGTCCTTCACCTTTTCCTTCTACTCCGTGGGGAGAGAAGCCTTCCAGATAAAGCTCCTCTTCGATGGCCTCGGCTATCCCCTGGGCATGTCTTACCGAACGGGCACTAATGATGATGATGTAGTCGGTATAGGAAGAAACCCCCCTTACATCAAGGACGACCAAATCTTGCCCCTTTTTCTCTAAAGCCAATTCGATAAGGCGTTTAGCCAAGACCTGCGAACGATCTATTTCTTTCTTTTGAGCTAAGGCAATCATCTTTTCCACTCGTCTCTTATCCCTCCTTTGAATTTGATTTTCATTTTTAATTATATGGCTTCGTTTTAGCAAAAGCCAACAAAATTTGTTTTACTCATCCGAGACTATTTCTGTTTTCGGTGAAAAATAGAGAAAATCTTTATCATAAAACAAAAAAAGGGGCACATAGTGCCCCTTTAAACTTTTCGAATAAAATTTCAACTAAATCTTGCCCTCATTGACCAATCTTGCAAAGTGTTCAAAACTCCGATCATAGGTCCTTTCCGCTTCCGGCGGGAAACAACAGGCCGGGAGCTGACGCATAGAAAGGTGATATCTTATACATTCGCAACACATACCCTTTTTAGGACAAGGTTCATAGGTACAATTACAACGTTCGAGATTTTTCTCTTTTTGACACTCCATGGCCTCCTCCTTAGATATCCAATTCTCGATATTCTAAAGCATGGGTCTGGATAAAATCCCGCCGCGGTTCGACCTTTTCACCCATTAACGTGGTAAAAAGTTCATCGGCCGTAGAGGCGTCTTTTATATCCACCCGTAAGAGCCTCCTTGTCTCTGGATTCATGGTGGTCTCCCATAGTTGATCTGGATTCATCTCTCCTAGACCTTTATATCGTTGAATATGAAGGCCTCGACGGCCTTCTTCCCGAATGAATTGTAGAAGCTCCCGCAAGGTCTCAAAGGTCTTTTCTTCCCCTCGAACTAAAACGGTGATCTTTTTTCCGATATAGTCTTTGATGTTTTCGTAGATCTTTAGGGCCTGACGATACTCTCGATAGACTGGGATCTCCGGACCCACGGTAAAAAATAGATACGAATATTCCTTGGAACTCACATCAAATTCATAGGCATCTCCCCGAAGACGACTGGCCCGGATACGCCCCACCTTAAAGCCTTTGTCTTTAAAAAAGGAAGCCAGATTTTCGACAAAGTTTAGATCTACAAACTGATCAGCCCGCTTAAGGCCGCTCATCAGGAGGATAAGAGCCGCCTCAGACCAGACGCCCTTTCGAGAAAGTTCTTCTAAGGCCTTTTCAAAATCGGATATTTCCTGCAAAAAACCAGTGGCCTCCTTGGCGGCAAACGGCCTTTCATCTACCTTTAAGGCTACATTCTTGATCACCCGATCAAACAGATATTTATCCAGGGCACGGTCGTCTTTGAGATAGGTTTCTTTCTTACCTTCGACCACTCGATAGAGAGGCGGTTGGGCAATATAAAGATAGCCCTTTTCGATTAAGGGGGCCATTTGTCGGTAGAAAAAGGTGAGAAGGAGGGTACGAATATGGGCCCCATCGACGTCGGCATCGGTCATGATAATGATCTTCGAAAACCGACATTTTTCAGGGTCAAAATCCTTTGGCCCGATCCCGGTGCCCAAGGAAGCGACGAGCTGACGGATCTCTTCAGAAGAGATCATCTTATCAAAACGGGCCTTTTCCACATTGAGAATCTTACCCCGCAGAGGCAAGATGGCCTGAAAGCGGCGATCTCGCCCTTGTTTGGCACTTCCCCCGGCGGAATCACCCTCAACGATAAAAAGTTCGCGTTCTTTTGGGTCCTTAGACTGACACTCGGCAAGTTTTCCGGCCATCATCACGTCTAAGGCCTGACCCTTCTTACGGATCAGTTCCCGGGCCCGGCGGGCCGCCTCTCTCGCCCTTGCCGCCTCAACGATCTTGGCCAAAATGGCCCTGATCTCCCGGGGGTGTTCCTCGAACCAGGTTGCCAGACCATCGAAGACAATGGATTCTACAATGGGTTTTACCTCGCTGTTACCGAGCTTGGTCTTTGTTTGGCCTTCAAACTGAGGATTGGGAATACGGACGGAAATAACCGCCGTCAGTCCCTCCCGTACATCTTCTCCTTCAACCTTAATCTTCAAGGCCTTGGGTAAATTATCATGGGTGGCGATATAGCGATTGATGGCCTTGGTCAAGGCCGTACGAAAACCAATGACATGGGTGCCACCCTCTTTGGTATGGATGTTATTCACATAGGCATAACAGATCTCGCTGTATCCGGTATGATATTGGATGGCCACTTCGACCTGGACCCTTTCTTTTTCACCAGAAATATAGATGGGTTGCTCGTGAATGACCTGGCGTCGGCGGTTCAAATACTTTACGAACTCAAGGATGCCGCCTTTAAAATGAAATTTTTCCTGCGTCCCGGTACGCTCGTCGATAAGGATAAATTTGACCCTTGGATTCAGAAAGGCCAGCTCCCTTAGGCGTTGCTGGATAATCTCGTATTGAAACTCGATTCCCTCTTTGAAGATCTTGGCATCGGGTTTAAAGGTGATTTTGGTCCCCCTCTTTTTGGTCTCTCCGATCTCTTCCACTCCAGTCACCGCCTGGCCGCGTTCGTATCGCTGACGATAGATCTTTCCGTCACGATGGATTTCCGCCACCAACCACTCGGAGAGGGCGTTCACCACTGAGACCCCAACTCCGTGAAGCCCACCAGAAACCTTATAGACATTGTGATCAAACTTACCCCCGGCATGAAGCTTGGTCATGACCACTTCAAGGGCCGGTATCCCTTCGGTGGGGTGAAGATCGATGGGAATCCCTCGACCGTCATCTTCCACGGTGATGGAATTGTCTTGATGGATGATGACCTTTATCTCTGTGCAATGCCCAGCCAGGGCCTCGTCTACCGAATTGTCCACCACTTCCCAGAGGAGGTGATGGAGCCCCTCGGTACTGGTGGAGCCAATATACATGGCCGGGCGAACACGAACACCTTCAAGCCCGTCCAATACTTTGATGTGCAAGGCCTTGTATTTTTCCGCCATAGTTTCACTCTCATACCGTGGTCATTGGCATCACCAATCCAAGAAAACCGGGGTCACTGGCGCCGGTGACGATACACGGAGTATTTTCATTGTTCATACAGAGCTCAACCTCTTCGGAGTCCATCACTTCCAAGACATCGATCAGATACTTGGCGTTGAAATTGAGACTGAAGGATTCACCGCTATAAGTGGCTTCGACCCTTTCACGTCCCTCACCGAGATCCGGATGCTGAGAGACAACAGTAACACCCTCAGGAGCCACCTCCAACTTGACCGGACGATAGCGCTCGGCAGAGATAATCGAGACCCGCTTCAAGGCCTCGGTAAAACGTTTTCGAGGCACCAAGACCACCCTTTCCTTGGTCTTGGGGATGACAGCCCTATAGTCTGGATACTGGCCATCTATCAGGCGGGCGGTAAGGACTTCGTGAGGCGTAGTAAGGATGACATGATTTTCCTTAAGTCCGAATTGGACCAAGACATGGTCCTGGGCGATCTTTTTCATCTCCTGAGCAGCCTTACGAGGGATGATCACCCCAGGAGAAAGATCGAGCTCTCCGATCTTTTCTATTTCGCGATCGATCATGGCCAAACGGTGCCCATCGGTGGCCACAAAACGGAGGGAGGGTGCGGTTTCTTCTACTTTTTCGACAAAGATGCCCGAGAGAATAAAGCGACTCTCCTCGGTGGCTACACAAAAAATGGTCTTGCTGATCATCTCTGCGATGGTTCCTCCAGGGATCTCGACCAAAGTCGTTCCTTCTACCTCAGGAAGGGTGGGGAAATCTTCGGCAGGTAGAGCCGCAAGACGAAAGACCACCTCTTCGTTTTCACCAAAGATGGTCAACCATTGAGGTTCTCTTTCTTCAAGGATGATCCTCTCTAAGGGAAAGTCTTTGACGATCTCATAGAATTTTCGTGCCGGGATGGCCAAGGCCCCGGATTTTTCTATCTCAGCCTCAAGATGAGCTTGAAAACCGATCTCAAGATCCGTGGCCGAGACATTTATTCCCCCCTCTTCGGCCTCAAAAAGGATGGTGGAAAGGATGGCCATACTGGATTTTCGATCAGCTATACCTTGAACACGAGAAAGTATCTTTAGGAGCTTTTCTTTTTCAACGACTAGTTTCATTATCTATCTCCTGTAACTTTTAAAAGATTATTTTTATTTAGAAATTCAATTTGTTAAAAATGGTCAAGATCTTGTGATAACAAAGAAAATACTGTTTAAAATTTTGTTAAAAATTTGTGATAAAGATTCAGATTTGATTTTCAACATATCTTTTAACAAAAACTGGTTAGATTTATCTATCCGAGTTTAACTCTTTTGACTTCTCTATGATGAAGCCTAAAAACTTGAAGTACCCCCAAAGATGGGTTTCAATATAGCGAAAAACCCATTTTTTTACAAGTAAACTTCCGAAATGTCCAAGAAAGACCGGGTTTTACTCCATATTTGTTGTGGTCCGTGTACCTTGTATCCTCTCAAGGTCTTGCGCGAGCAAGGCGTGGAGGTGGTGGGTTTTTTTTACAACCCAAACATCCATCCTTATCGTGAATTTCGCCGACGAATCAGGGCCTTGGAAGAGGTCTCTAAGATAAAAGACCTGGAGATCATCTGGGACAAGGAATATGGTCTAAGGCCCTTTCTTCGAAGGGTGGTCTTTAACGAGAATCGTCGCTGTGAACAATGTTATTATCTGCGTCTGAACGAGACGGTTAAAAAGGCCTTGGAGATAAAGGCCGAGGCCTTTACCACCACCCTCCTTTACAGCCGCTATCAAGCCCATAATCTTATAAAAGAGATTGCCGAAGATCTTTCTTATCGCTTTAAAGTACCCTTTCTCTACCATGATTTTCGAGAGGGTTGGGAAGAGGGCCAGGCTGAGGCCAAGGCCTTAGATATTTACCGTCAACCCTATTGTGGTTGTATCTACAGCGAACAAGAGCGCTACGATAAAAAATTTCGCAAAAGGTGGAAAAGGGGTGAGTTTGATGAACCCTTTTGAAGAGTTCGGTAAGATGTTGATCATCCTCGGTATCTTTATCCTCGTTATCGGTCTCCTTCTGACCTTAGGCGGTAAGATACCATATTTAGGAAGGCTTCCAGGAGATATAGTGATAAAAAGAGGAAATTTTACCTTTTATTTCCCAATTGTTACCTGTATTCTTCTTAGTGTTTTGCTTACTTTGATCTTTTCCCTTTTTCGTCGCTGATTATCGGTTTTCTTCAATGGTAAGGAGCAGATCTTCGGCCTTGAGGGCCCATTCGCTTTCCGGGGCCAATTCAACGATGGAACGCCAGATTTTGACTGCCTTTTCCTGATCACCTAGGCGGAAATAAACTAGGCCTAAGTAATAACGGGAGGCCATATCTTGGCGATTAAAACGGACGGCGCGATGAAAATTGAGCCTAGCCTCTTCTAGTTGGCCGTCCTCAAGGGCCATTAAGCCCCGATAGAAATAAGCCAGAGAATAACGAGGATTGTAATGAAGGGCTTGGTCTAAGTAATCGATGGCTTTTTGACGATCTCCCTTGCGATAATAGGCATAAGCCAGGTTGGTAAGGGCGATATAAGGTTTTTCGTAAAGTGGATTTTCAAGGGCCTTTTTAAAGTAGGAAATGGCCTGATCAAATTGATTTTTGAGGAGATAGACTGAGCCTACGTTATTAAGGGCCTCGGAATATTTAGGGTCAAGCTCAAGGGCCTTGGTGAAGTATTGTAAGGCCTTTTCTTCGTCTTTGCGTCCTAGGTAAATAAGCCCTAAAAGGTTATAGATTTCTGGATCATTGGGGTCAGCCTCTTTGGCCAAAAGGGCCTCCCTTAAGGCCTCCGGGAATTCTCCGGCCTTATAATAGGCCAGGGCCCTTTCTTTACAGATTCTGGCCTTTTCTTGCAGATATTGGGGCGGAGGGTTATTGGCACAGGAAACCAACCAAAACAGCAAAAATAAGAGACTAAGGCCTCTCATTAGATGACTTTATTAAGAGAATATTCGATAATTCCTTGGGCCCCAGCGGCCATTAGTTTGGGGATTAATTCCCTTACTTTATTTTCGGAAACAACGGTCTCCACCGCAAACCAGTCTGTCTGATAAAGGGGTGAAATGGTAGGGGCATGTAGACTGGGTAGTAATTTCACCACCTTATCCAGATTCTCTTTAGAGACGTTCATCTTGAGACCAACCAAATGATGGGCCCTCAAGGCCCCGTTTAGCATGACCGAGAGTTGTTCGATCTTGCCGCGTTTCCACGGGTCTTCCCAGGCCTTTTCGTTGGCGATGAGTTGGGGATAGGTCTCCATCAATTCATGAATAATGACCAGACCATGGGCCCTGATGGTACTTCCGGTCTCAGTTACCTCGACAATAGCATCAGCCAGGCCTTGAACTACTTTGGCCTCTGTCGCCCCCCAGGAAAATTCGACCTGGACGTTAATTCCCCGCTCCTTAAAATAGCGCTTGGTAAAATTGACCAATTCCGTAGCAATCTTTTTTCCTTCGAGATCTTCAAGTCTTTTGATCTCCGAATTGGCCGGTACGGCAAGCACCCATCTGGCCGGGCGCTTACTTACCTTGGAATAGACCAGATCCGTGATGGTGACCACCTTGGAATTGTTTTCCAAGATCCAGTCTTTTCCAGTGATCCCGCAATCAAGGATGCCTTGTTCTACGTAGCGACTCATCTCTTGGGCGCGACAGATGGCACACTCGATCTCCGGGTCGTCGATATCCGGAAAATAGCTTCGATGGTGAACATTGATTCGCCAACCGGATTTTTCAAAGAGCTCGATGGTTGCCTTCTCCAAGCTACCCTTAGGAATGCCGAGTTTTAGCTTATTTTCGCCCATAGACCACCTCTGGATCGAAGATTTTTTCTCCAATCACTTTAAGTTCCCCATCCTCCAGACGGCGATAAAAACAACTCCTATAGCCCTTATGACAGGCGGCCCCGCCGAGTTGTTCCACCTTGATCAGGACGGTATCCAGGTCACAATCAAGATAGATTTCCTTCACCAACTGGACGTGGCCGGAAGACTCGCCCTTAAGCCAGATTTTGTTCCGGCTGCGGCTGAAATAATGGACTTTTCCGGTCTCAAGGGTCTTCTGCCAGGCCTCTTCGTTCATAAAGGCCAACATCAAGACCTCACCACTTTTCCAATCCTGGGCGATGACCGGGATAAGACCGCCCATCTTTTCAAAGTCAGGGTGGACCATTTTCCTTCTCCGGCAGATGATTTGTGGCTCGATATTTAAACTAAAAAATAAAAAATGGCCAGGGCTTAGGCCAAAATAAAAGGCCCGGGAAAATCCCGGGCCCGGATTTTTCTAGGAATCGAAGAGATTATTTCATCTCTTCAAAGTCGGCATCGATTACTTCATCTTCACCACCCTTTTTTCCGCTACCGCCACCGGTGGAACCACCAGCCGCTCCGGTTCCACTGGCTCCACCAGCCTGGGCTCCGGCCTGTTTGTAGGCCATCTCTGCTAAGCGGTAAGAGGCCTGGGTGAGTTCCTCTGAGGCCTTACGGATGGCGTTGATATCGTCACCCTCCATGGCCTTACGCAGGGCCTGAATCTTCTGTTCGATCTCGCTCTTAAGATCCGCTGGGACCTTGTCGGCTAGATCAGAAAGCGACTTCTCCACCGAGTAGATCAAGCTGTCGGCCTGGTTCCGGGCCTCGGTCAACTCTTTGCGTCGACGGTCCTCTTCAGCATGCATCTCCGCCTCTTTGATCATCCTCTGGATCTCTTCCTCAGAGAGACCGGAGGAGGGCTGGACCACGATGGATTGTTCTTTACCCGTAGCCAGGTCTTTGGCGGTGACGTGCAAGATACCGTCGGCGTCGATGTCAAAGGTGACCTCAATCTGTGGTACCCCACGCGGTGCCGGAGGGATACCAACCAGTTCAAACCGGGCGATACTCTTGTTGTCCTTGGCCATGGGGCGTTCGCCCTGAAGCACATGAATGGTCACCGAGGTCTGGTTGTCCGCCGCGGTGGTAAAGATCTGGCTCTTTCGGGTAGGAATAGTGGTCCCTCGGGGGATGATCACCGTGAACACACCACCCAGGGTCTCTATACCTAAGGAGAGCGGGGTGACGTCAAGGAGAAGGACATCTTTTACTTCTCCCTTAAGCACACCGGCCTGAATGGCCGCTCCCATGGCCACCACTTCGTCAGGGTTCACCCCCTTGACCGGTTCCTTACCGAAGATCTCCTTTACCTTCTGTTGCACCCTTGGCATACGGGTCATACCGCCGACAAGTAGTACCTCGTCGATGTCCTGTGGGGTGACCCCGGCGTCCTTCATGGCGATACGGCAGGGTTCCTCCAGCCGATCGATTAGGTCTTCCACCAGGCTTTCAAGCTTGGCCCGGGTGAGCTTCATCACCAGGTGCTTCGGACCGCTGGCATCAGCGGTGATAAACGGGAGATTTATTTCGGTTTCCGTCACGGTAGAGAGTTCTATTTTGGCCTTTTCCGCCGCCTCTTTCAGACGCTGGAGGGCCATCCGATCCTGGCGAAGATCAATACCGTGTTCCTTCTTGAACTCTTCAGCCACGTAATCCACGATGCGCATGTCGAAATCTTCACCGCCAAGGAAGGTGTCACCTGAAGTGGCCTTTACTTCAAAGACACCCTCACCGATTTCAAGGATGGAGATGTCAAAGGTGCCACCACCAAGGTCAAAGACAGCCACCGTACCTTCTTTTTTCTTGTCAAGCCCGTAGGCCAAACAGGCAGCGGTAGGTTCGTTAATAATTCGAAGCACATTTAGGCCGGCGATCCGCCCGGCGTCTTTGGTGGCCTGGCGCTGGGTATCGTCAAAATAGGCCGGTACCGTGATTACCGCCTCTTTTATTTCTTGGCCTAGATATTCCTGGGCATCTTCCTTGATCTTGCGTAGGATCATGGCCGAGATTTCAGGCGGGCTATATCTCTTACCTCGTACCTCTACATGCGCATCGCCATTTGGGGCCTTGACGATCTTATAAGGTACCCGTTTGGCCCATTCCTGGACCACTGGGTCGTCAAACTTTCGCCCCATCAAGCGCTTGATACCAAAGATGGTATTTTCGGCGTTGGTGATGGCCTGGCGCTTGGCAAGCTGCCCTACCAAGATCTCGCCGTTTTCTTGAAAGGCCACCACGGAAGGTGTAGTCCGTGCCCCTTCACGATTAGGAATAACTTTAGGCTCACCACCTTCAAAGACCGCCATGCAAGAATTGGTGGTGCCAAGGTCTATTCCTAGGGGTTTGACGTTTCTCTCACTCATCTTTTCTCCCTCCCTTTCTTCAATTTTGTTTCTCATCGGAAGGAGCTTCGCCTTCCGATGTCTTTTTCTCCGCTGGCTTTTTGGCTACGGAGACCAGGGCCGGTCTGATGACCCGGTCATGCAAGGTATAACCCTTTTGAAAGGTACGAACGATGGTACCTTCTGGGTGTTCATGGGTTTCTTCCACAGCCAAGGCCTCATGGACCTCGGGGTGGAAGTGATCTCCCAAAGCGGCCTCAAACTGTTTGAGGCCGAATTTTTCCAAGGTCTTGAGCAGACCTTTTAAGGTTAACTCAATCCCCTCGATGAGGCTTTTTACATCTTGGGATTGTTTGGCGGCTTCCAGGGCCCGTTCTAAATTATCGACAAAAGGCAAGAGTTCTTTCATAAAAGTTTCTAAGGCAAATTTGAAATATTCTTCTTTTTCCCGTTTAAAGGCCTTTTTTAGGTTTTCTACCTCTGCAGCATAACGCAGCATTCGGTCGCGATATTCTTTGGCTTCTGTCTCTTTCTGTTTAAGAAGCTCGATCAGTTCTTCGCGGGATTCTGGGTATTCTGAAGCCTCGGTGGCCTGCTGGGCTTTTTCAGCAGACTCTTTTACTTCCATCACCGCCTTTCCCTCCTCTTTTTTTATTTCTTGCGGGACACCACCACGATAGAGGTGATAAACTTCCCCCATTTTCTCACCCCTATCGATTATTTCTCGGCGGAAAAAAAGTTAAGTGCGAGGACTGAGCTTGTCCAGGAGGTGGGATAAGATTCGAGCCGTGTAATCTACCGCCGGGACCACGCGGGAGTAATCCATTCTAATAGGACCAATGACCGCCAACCCTCCGAGGGGATACTGTTTCCGGCGATAGGACGAGGCCACGGCACTACATTCTCGAAAACGACAAAGCCCGGTCTCTTCACCGATAAAGATTTGGACCCCTTGGGTGGTAAGACAGCGATCGATGATCTTGAGGAGGAGGTTTTTTTCCTCAAAGGCCCTGAGGATCTCTTTGAGGCGTTCGGTGTCTTTAAACTCGGGGAAATCAAGTAATTTGGTCAGGCCTTCGACGATGGGCTCCGGGAGTTCGGTACCTTCTTCAAGCTCATTAAATACCTTTTCAAGGAATTTTTGTTCAGCCTCGATCTCTTTCAAGAGTTCTTCGCGGGCCTGTTCCAAGGTCATCCTGGGGAGACGTTCATTTAGATATTCCGAGAGCCGCGAAAGGGCCTCAAGAGAGATATCCTCCGGGATCTTGATCAGGCGATTGACCACGGTGCCAGCTTGGGTGACGGCTACGACCAAGAGGAGACCTTGCCCTAAGGAGATAAAATCAATTCGCCAAAGCCGTTCGTTACCCAGCTTAGGGGCAGTGATCACCGTGGGAAAGCCTGTTACCTGAGAAAGGAGTTTAGAGGCGACACGAAGTAACTCGGAAAGATCTTCTATGTCTTCCCTTTCAAAGCCTTCTTGGATCTTTTCCTTGGTGCTTTCTGGGAGATCGGTATGATCGAGGAGATTTTCGACGTAATAACGAAAGCCTTCTTCCGTAGGTATCCGACCAGCAGAGATATGAGGTTGCTTAAGAAGACCGAGTTCTTCGAGATCAGCCATAATGTTGCGGACCGTAGCCGGGGAGAGAGGGGGCCTGAGTTGTTTAGAAATGACACGGGACCCCACCGGCTCTGCCGAGCGGATATATCTTTCCACCACCAAGGCCAGGACTTTTCGATAGCGTTCCGATAATTCGTAGCCCGGGAGCATATTTTTATTTTAAACCAAATTTACTCACCTAGCCTAGTCATCCTCCAAAATCTGTCAAGTTTTGGAATTTTGGCCTCTATTAAGATATTTAGGCTGCTTTTTCTTCCACGCTTGGTTCCTTAAGTTCTCCACGGGCCTTCTTCAAGTGATAGGCACGGATAAATTCATCAAGGGCGCCATCAAGGACCGCCTCCACGTTTCCGATTTCTACCCCGGTACGGTGGTCTTTGATTAAACGGTAAGGGTGAAGGACATAGGAACGAATCTGGCTTCCCCAGGCGATCTCTTTCTTTTCTCCGTAAAGTTTTTGTTTTTCTTCTTCTTTTTTGCGCCGTTCAAGCTCATAGAGCCGGGCCTTTAAGATCTTTAAGGCCGTGGCCTTATTGCGGTGTTGCGAACGTTCGTTTTGACACTGCACCACGATCCCGGTGGGTAGATGGGTGATACGCACGGCGCTTTCGGTCTTGTTCACGTGCTGACCACCATGACCACTGGCCCGCATAGTCTCGATCTTTAGGTCTTCAGGCCGGATCTCGATCTGGATGTCGTCTTCGATCTCCGGAATGACCGAAACCGAGGCAAAGGAGGTATGACGCCGGCCACTGGCATCAAAGGGAGAGATTCTCACCAGGCGATGAATCCCGGACTCGGCTTTGAGATGTCCATAGGCATAGGGACCTTCCACGGTGAAGGTCACCGACTTGATCCCAGCCTCTTCCCCAGCCAGGATATCGATGATCTTTGTGCGATAGTTGTGTTTCTCCGCCCAACGGAGATACATGCGCAGGAGCATCTCTACCCAATCCTGGGCTTCGGTACCCCCTGCTCCAGCGTGAATGGTAACGATGGCATTGGAGGTATCGTGTTTACCGGAGAGGAAGAGCTTGATCTCTTCTTCTTCGACCTTTTTAAAGAGTTCATCAAGACGGGCCTCCACCTCTCTTAGGGTGTGCTCGTCTTCTTCGTCCAGGGCCAGTTCAAAAAGGACTTTGGTGTCTTCAAATTCCTGTTCTAAATTTTTCCAGGATTCCAGGAGATCAATGATCCTAGCCCGCTCCCGCATTATCTCTTTGGCTTCTGGGCTCTCCCAGAAACCATCTTTGACCATTTTCTTTTCGAGTTCGGCCAAACGAGCCCTTTGGACCTCGGGATCAAAGACACCTCCTTAAGGTGGAGATGCGCCCTTCAAGCCTTTCCAACCGAGAACGAAGCTCCGCTGGATTCAAAGCCGCCTTCTTTTCTATGGTCATTTTATCGCCTCCTGCTTCGGATTAATTTCGGGATCGCCAGTACGGCCCAAAAGAGATAAAACAAGGGGAAGAAGGTGCCGTATTTGGTATACACCGTTAAATATGATAGAAAACCCGCCTTTGCACAAGGGGCCGTGGTCTCTTCCAATTTGGTGGCCAAGAGGATCTCACCGGTAGGGCTGATTACCCCGGAGATCCCGGTATTGGCGGCTCGTAAGATATAGCGCCGGTTCTCAATGGCTCGAAAGACGGCTTGGGCAAAGTGTTGATAAGGCCCGGCACTACGACCAAACCAAGCGTCGTTGGTCACTATTACCAAGACCGTGGCCCCCTTTTGCACCTGTTTGCGGGCCAACCAAGGAAAGACGCTTTCAAAGCAGATCAAGGGGCCAAAGACCTTATGACGGGAAAGCCTCAAAGGTCCACCCATTGGCCCTGGTTGATAATCTCCCGAGGCCACGGCAAAGGTGCGCAAGAAGGGAAACACGTTTTCCAAAGGTACATATTCTCCAAAGGGAACCAGATGTTGTTTGTCATAGATGCCTTGAACCCGGCCTTTAGCCACCAAAAAGAGAGAATTGTAGACCTCGACTCGATCTTGGTAGAAACGCAAGCGAGGGGCCCCGAAGAGCAGGGGTTCTTCATGGGCTTGGGACCAGGCGATGATCTTGCGTCCCAATCCTTGATCCGGAAAGAAATAAAAGGGAACGGCGGTTTCTGGCCAGATGAGGACCTGGGCTCCGTGTCCAAGGGCCTCCTCGGAAAGTTCAAAATACCGTTTAAGAGAAGTCTCCTTAAAGGCCTTGTCCCACTTTATATCTTGGGGGATATTACCCTGGATAAGACCTACCTCAAAGGGTTTTCCAGACCAATCTTTTTGACGTTCAAAGTGCCCGTAGATCAGAAAGAGCAAAAATATAACCATGACAAAGGCTTCTACCCGCCACGCCCGTCGATAATCCGTAAGCAAGGCAAAGAAGGCGTAGTTGATCAAGACCACCAGAAAGGAAATCAGGTAGACTCCGCCGAGGTCTGCCGCCTGGATCAAATTCAAAAAACGGTATTGACTGGCCCCCAAGAGCCCCCATGGGAACCCCCCAAAAATAAAGCCGCGGAGATATTCAAAGAGAACGACCAAACCAGCAAAGATAAGGGCGTTGAGGATCGAGGTCTCATAGAGCTCAAGTTGTTCAAAGAGATAGACCGGGACCCCTAGGTAAAGGGCCAGATAGGCGGAAAGTAGGGCTAAGATCCCTACCGCCGCAGGGAGAGGGAGCCCTCCGAAATGGGTCATTACTCCGGTAAGCCAGTAAAGAAGGAGGAAAAAGAAGGAAAGCCCGGCCAAAAAACCCAGTCGAAAACCTCGCCCGGGGTAAGTTTTTACTAGCACCAGGAGAAGGCCTAAGGCCACAAAGGCCAAAGGGAAGAGGTCGAATTTGGGATAGGCCAAGGCCAAGAGCAGGCCAGAGGAGATGGCGCCAAGATAAGAGATCATCAGTCTATTTGGCGAAAGCGAATCTTTTTGATTCGCCGATTATCGGCGGAAAGGATCTCTATTTCGAGACCATTTAGACAAAACCTCTCCCCTGGTCGGGGTAGATGTCCCACCTGGGCAATAATAAAACCGCTGAGGGTTTCATAATTCCCGCGGGGAAATTCAAACCCTAAAAAACGTTTCAGATCATCGAGCCTTACGGTGCCCCGCACTACATACCAGCCCTCCTTATCCTGGGGGAAACTGGGTATCTCTTCTCCTAGGATGTCTTGCAGGATGTCCTGTAAGGTGACCAGGCCAGAGACCACCCCCATCTCATCAATGACGATGGCCATTTGTTCCCGACGTTGTCGAAATTCCCGCAGAAGGTCCCGGACTTTCTTGGTCTCTGGCACGATATAGGCCTCTCGGCAGAGCTCTCTAAGTGATTCAGGCTCAAAGGTGCTCTGACAAAAACGCATCAAGTCTTTGACATGCACTATCCCCAAGAGGTGATCAAGGTCCTTTTCGTAAACCGGATAACGGGTATGAGGTTCTTGATTGATGATTTCTACTACCTTCTTGAAAGGGGTGTTCACTTCCAAGGCCACTACTTCTTGACGCGGAATCATGACCTCTCGCACCGGGACATTGCGGAATTGGACGATATTGACGATCATCTCCCCTTCTTCCGGGGAGAGAAGGCCCTTCTCCTCTCCCTCATCTACCAGTTCGGTAATCTCCTCGGTAAATTCCGCTACTTCTTCCTCTGGAGACTTCTGAAAGAGCTCTTTGAGGGCCTTGATCAATGAGCCTTTTTCTTCCATGAAATGACCTCCGCCTATTTATCACCTCGGTTTTTTCCTATTTTACGAAACAAATCGAGCTTACCCAAAAATTTTGTTTGGCTCTGGCCAAAATTTCCTTGAAAAGACACACCAGGTTTCCGAGGAGGAAATGTTTTGGTTTAATGGAAAGGGGGTAAAAATGTATGATTTAGCGATAGAATTGCTGGCCATTGTGATTGCCGTAGGCATATTGTGGCTCTATCTTGAGTGGCGCATAAGAAAAAGATCATGATCGATCTTTCCACTAACATCGGGTCTCTCTCCCTCAAAAATCCCCTTCTTTTGGCCTCCGGCACCTGGGGCTTTGGAGAAAAGCTAAAAGATCATCTGGATCTTTCCCTCTTGGGCGGTCTGGTGACTAAGGGGATCTCTCTTAAGCCAAGGCCGGGTAATCCTCCGCCCCGCCTGGCGGAGACCCCTTGTGGACTGGTAAACGCCATCGGCCTCGAAAACCCAGGGCTTATAAACTTCAAGTCTGAAATCTTGCCGCGGCTCTTGGGATATCGAGTGCCCATTCTGGTCAATGTATTCGGGGAATCGATAGACGAATATCTGGCGGTGGTCGAAGGCCTAAAGGATACTTCTATTCAAGGCCTGGAGCTGAACATCTCTTGTCCGAACGTCAAAAAAGGGGGGCTTCAGTTCGGGCAAGATCCCAAGGCAGTCAAAGAATTGGTGGCCAAGGTGCGCAAGGCCTACGATGGTCTCTTAGTGGTTAAGCTTTCTCCGGCAGGACCTACGTTGGAAGTAGCTCAGGCAGCGGCCAGAGCCGGGGCTGAGGCCCTTACGGTGGCCAATACCTATCCGGCCCTGGTCATCGATCTTGAGCGCCGGAAGCCGGCGGTGGCTGCTGGTTTTGGGGGATTATCTGGTCCGGCGATAAAGCCCCTTACCCTACGCCTGGTTTATCAAGTCTCCCGAGAGGTCTTGCTGCCGGTGATAGGCTGCGGCGGCATCTCTACCGGAAGAGACGTGCTCGAATATCTCTTGGCCGGGGCCTCAGCCGTCCAAGTAGGTACCGCTACCTTGGTAGACCCGGCTTCACCAAGGAGGATTCTCAGCGAGCTAGGTCTACTTTTGGAGAGGCTTCGGGTTTCTCGACTTTCTTCTCTAATCGGTGCTCTAGAGGCGTAAAAGGCGGGCAAGGAGGGCGCCGACGGAGCCCTTCCAGATCTACATCGGGTTTTAAGACAGGTCTCAGACCCAAGGCCAGCAGGGTGTAGAAGAATCCTCGTTCAGAGACGTCTTTTCGCGGGATAAGCACGGCATCGACCCCATTTTTGGCCAGCCATTCGGCCACCCGTACCCCTCGTCTCCTCTCTTCTGAGGCATAAGGATTAGAGAGAAGATTTTCACTCTTTAAGGTGGGCGTGGGTTTGCAGGTTATTTCAAGGATCAAGAAGGCCGGGGCACATCCGAAGTGGGTAGAGATCTTTTGCCCTTTTTGGTCCACAGGGACGGCCAGTTTGTACCTTTCCACATGCGGGGGTTCGACATGAATGATCACCCGGTCGATCTCAGGGAAGAGGTCATAAATTTCTTCTTCAATCAGGGTCACGATCTCATGGGCCTCTTCCAAAGAAGGGACATCAAGGACGATTTCCGCCTCCACAAAACGAAATCTACCCGAACGGCGACCGATGAGGTTCTTGATCTCAACCACTTCCGGGAAGGTACGCATCAGATCGGCAATGCGCGTCATAGTTTCCGGCTCAAGGCCGGCGTCTAAAAGGACCTTGAGGGATTCGATGGCAATGTCAAAGCCGATTTTTCCGATAAGCCCGGCGATGAAGACCGCGGCCAGACGGTCGGCCAAGGGGAGATGAAAGGCCCCGCCGATGAGACCGGCGAGGATTACCCCGGTAGCCAATAGCTCTGTGGTCATGTGTTGGGCATCAGCCGCAAGGCTTGGCGAACCGGAGATGCGGGCAAGCTTAAGTTCCCAGTGGGAAAAGAGCCAAGTCGCCAAGGCCATCAGAAAGAGCCCCAGAGCAGCCAGAGGGACCCGGGAGGGGATGATAATACTTTCTCCTCGAAAGGCCTGGGAGAGGATCTCATAGGCAGCCAGGAAGATGAAACCTGCGGTCACCAGGGCCACCAGGTTTTCAAGCTTATAAAGCCCGTAAGGAAAGGTCTTAGTCTTTCGGTCGGCAAACTTAAGTCCAATGAAGACCGAAAGGGAGCCGACGACATCGGTCAGAGAATGGATGGCATCGGCGCAAAGGGCCAAGCTTCCTGTATATCGACCGAGTAAGTACTTACTCCCGGCGAGGAAGAGATTGAAGAGCGCGGCAAATAAGGCTACCCGGGCCAGTAATGGACCTGTTTGGCGAGGATCTATGGTTTTTGCCCCCAGCGCATCCTCCACCGCCATCCCATCCGACCAGGCGGTGGCCCCGGATTTATCCTTTTAATTCGGAAACTACCACATTTCGGGCATGAGAGGACGCGTCCTGTACCGTAAGGGACGGCCCACTCATGCCCGCAGGAAAAACAACGAAACTTTCGTTTAGCTTCGAGCATTAAGATTCGCTCTTTTCTTGGGCCAGGGTCTCCTCGATCTCTTTTAAACGCTGTCGATAAAACTCGGCCTCTTCTTCCAAGAGGGCACGATTTTCTTCTGGAGTGAGGTTAAGGGCCCACCAGCGGCGCCAGCCGAATCCGCGACCCCAGCCGCCGAAAAAACGCCAACGCCAACCGCGGCCCCAACCTCTTCCCCAGCCGCGTCCGCGACCCCAGCCCCAGCCGAAGCCAAAACCACGACCAAACCAGGGGCCAAACCTTTCAATTAACCGACGACCTTCTGGGGTACAACGCCCCAGACCACGACCAGTACGAGGACCTGCACCCCAAGGACCAGTGCCATCCAAGCCAGGCATAGGCTTTACCTCCTTTTGTTTTATTTGTCTACCACAACTTAATATTATTGAGACTAAATGTCAATTACCCGCCAAAAATTATCGGTCTCGCCGAGAGGGTCGTGAAGAGTATCATTAAAATTGGTATCCACAGCGCAGATCCGCAGCGTTTGGCAAGTCCTCGGGAGTAAAGTAGCCTTTGGGTGAGATGCGAGATAAAAGATCTTCGAAGGAAATCTCCTGGGAAAAGGTCTTTTCCAAGGTGTGTACAGAAAAGGACCTGCGTCACGGTGTACGACGTTATCTGAAGGAACATCTCCGAGGGCTTTCCCCTTATTTTCGTATAGAGGTAAAGGTCTTGGCCCTTAGGCCACCACAGGTGGCTATCTTGCTCCCGATCCATTCGGAATGGAATCTCATTCGGGCCGCTCAGGTGGATCACCTGGTGGCGGATCTAGAATCCATGGGGCTCAAGGTAGAGGTCTTTTATGAAGATGATTCCTTAGAAAGGGAGGCCTGCGGTGCCCTTTGAATGGCTCACCTTTGATTGCTATGGGACCTTGATTGATTGGGAAGAAGGCATTCTTAAGGCCATAGAGCCCTTCTTAACCAGGGCCGGCCTTTCCTTTGATCCCCAAGAGATCCTTTCCCTCTACGGAAGGCTGGAGAGTGAGGCCGAGAAAGAGTGGCGTCCGTATCGCCAAGTCCTCCAAGAAGTAGGCAAGGCCTTGGCCAAGCACTTGGGTTTTGAGCTCTTGCCTGGAGAAGAAGACTTCTTGGTCAAGAGTCTACCCTTCTGGAGGCCTTTCCCTGAAGTCAATGCTGTGCTTTCGGCCTTGCGGGAGCAAGGTCTTTCTCTGGCCATCATCTCTAACATCGATCAAGATCTCATCGCCGCTACCCTCAAGCACTTTACTGTTTCGTTTCAAGCGGTGATCACCGCCGAGGAGGCACGTTGTTACAAACCTGGTCGGGCTATTTTTGAAATGGCCTTAAGGCGCTTAGGAGTGCCTAAGGAAAAGATCTTACACGTGGGGCAGAGTCTATTTCATGATATTGCTCCGGCCAAAAAATTAGGGCTAAGAACGGTTTGGGTACGGCGTCCGGGGCGCGATCCTTACGGGGCCACTCCGCCTGCCGAAGCCCGCCCTGATTGGACCATTCCTAGTTTAGAAGGGCTTTTAAAACTGTTGCAGAACGGGGGTTAGTTAGGAGATTCGTCATATTTTCTCATTTATTTAGAAGAATTTGGAAGGAACTCTGTCAATTGGTAAAGTAAAAATTGTCTGAGGTCTAATGCTTTGATTAAAAACTTTTTTGACATAATTTAAAGCTCTTGCTATAGCTCTTCTGATGGTGGAGAAAACAGATTTAGGGTTTCCAGCACCAAAGGCGCTGGCCACAGAGATCCTTGACCAAGCTCTGGAACTTGCCGCGCGTTTAGAAAGTCTCTTTGAAAAACGCGGTGAGCCTTTGGATAGTCAGACCTTGCAGGAAGCCCTGATTCATTTAGCTCAATCCCTTCTTATCGGTCTTACTCAAACCCTTACACATCATTTTCCCCATGAAGAATTAGAAAGCTTTACCAATCAAGTCTTTCTAGAGCTAGGTCGTCTCACCCTGATGGAATTTATTCAGCGTGAACCCACCGAAGAAGAATGGGAATATTTTCTTACTTATTTTCGCAGTCACTTTGAACTTTTACGAGACGAAATAGGAGAAGAGACTTCTTATACCCAAGAAGCGGCTGATCTCTTGGAAGAGACCAAAAAACACTTGGAAAGGCTTTTAAACCGCTTCTTCTCGTAAGTAAGACAGATCTGCCACCGAAAGAAAAAGTTTGGCGATCTTTTGGAGCAAGGCTAGACGGTTCTCTCGTATGACCTGATCTTCGACCATGACAAACACTTCGTCAAAAAAGTGATCAATGGGTTGTTTGAGTTTCAAAAATTCCCTCAGAGCCTCTTGATATTTTCCAGCCTCGATCAGGGGCATACTCTCTTCCTTGACCGCTAAATAGGTCTGCCACAGGGCCCTTTCTGCCTCTTCGATCAAGAGGCGATCGTCAAAGGAGAGTTGCTGTCTAAGCTTTTTGACCATGTTCATCACACGTTTAAAACCAACGGCTAAGGCTGGAAAGTCTGGACTTTCACGGACTTCCTTTAAGGCCTCAAGCCGCCGATAGGTATCGACCAGATCATCAAAGCCTACGGCCATGACCGCTTGGACCAGGTCATCGGCAAAGCCACGGCTGGTAAGTTCACCTTCCAACCGACGCCCGATAAAGGTGATGATCTCTGAGGGGAGTTTTCCCTTTTCTTCGGTGAGATAGTCTTCAAGGAGATTTAAGGCCTCGGTCACCAATTCTTTCAAAGAAAGGACAAATCTTTGGTCTAAGATGATATTGATCAGGCCATAGGCCGCTCGCCTCAAGCCATATGGGTCCGCTGCTCCAGAAGGTCTTTCTCCGATGCCAAAGAAGGCACAAATGGTGTCTATCTTGTCAGCCAGAGAAACAATGGCCCCGGGGATGGTTCTAGGCAATTCTCCTCCGGCATGGGTAGGGAGATAATGCTCGTAAATGGCCTGGGCTACCTCTTCTGGTTCACCGGAAAGCAGGGCATACTCCCGGCCCATGACCCCTTGAAGGGAAGGGAACTCCTGGACCAATTCGGTGACCAGATCCGCCTTGGAGAGATAGGCCGCCCGTTGAACAATATCTGTTTTTTCCGGGGCCAGGTGTTTGGCCAACCAGGAGGAGAGTGCCTCCAGGCGTTTGACCTTGTCATAAAGGCTACCCAGGCGGGCATGGTAACCAACATGGGCCAATTCCTTGACCCGTTCGGCCAAGGGGATCTTTTTATCACGCTCAAAATAAAATTTGGCATCTTCAAGCCTGGCCCGAAGGACACGTTCATGGCCTGCCACCAGGGCCGATGGATCTTTCGGTCGGGTATTGTTTACGGCCACAAATTTGGGCAAGAGACGGCCTTCCTCATCGACCAGGGCGAAATATCGCTGGTGTTCACGCATGGCGGTGATCAAGACCGGGCGCGGAAGGGCCAGGAATTTCTCTTCAAAAGAGCCCAAAGTAGCGTAAGGGAATTCGACCAGATTGGCGTTTTCTTCTAGGAGCTCACGATCTTCCAGGATACGCCCCTTAGCCGAGAGAGCGGCATCGGTGACCTCATCCAAGGTACGGGCTAGGCGCTCTTCTGGTTCAACGATCACAAAGGCCTCGCGGAGCTTTTGGACGTAGTCCACCAATCCGGTGACCTCGATGGGGTCAGGGGCCATAAATCGGTGCCCATAGGTGAGGTTGCCGGAAGAGACCCCGGCTATTTCAAAAGAGATGGTCTTTCCGCCATAAATGGCCAACAACCAACGGATGGGCCGGGCAAAGCGGATCTTATAACTCCCCCAACGCATGGATTTAGGAAAAGGAAGCTCGGTGATCAGCTTTTTCAGGAGATCCGGCAAGAGGTCTTCGGTCTGCTGGCCAGGGATCTTTTTCTCGACATAGACATACGGGCCCTTCGGCGTCTCCTTAATGCGCAGATCAGCTACCGAAACCCCTTGTTTCCTGGCAAAACCTTCAGCCGCTTTAGTCGGATTCCCTTCTTGGTCAAAGGCGGCCTTTTTAGGCGGCCCCATGATCTCTTCCACGCGGTCTGGCTGGCGTTCGGCAAGACCAGCCACGTAAAGGGTAAGCCTCCTCGGCGTGCCCAGGGTCTTCAGGCCCTCGAATTCAAGGGCCAAGGCCTTGAGTTTTTCTTGGGCCAGGCGTTTGAGTTCCTTAAGCGCCGGATCGATGAATCTAGCCGGTAGTTCCTCGGTCCCTATCTCAAAGAGGAGATCTTTGGCCATCTCTACTTCTCCGTCTTCACCTTGTGGGTTTCAAGCCAAACTTGGGCTGATTTTTTGGCCAAGGCCCTCACCCGGGCGATGAAGGCCGTTCGTTCAGCGACCGAAAGGGCCTTTCTGGCGTCTAAGAGATTAAAGATATGCGAGCATTTGATACAACAGTCATAACCCGGGAGGGCAAGACCTTGATCAAGCAGACGAAATCCCTCTTTTTCCCAGGCATCAAAGAGGTCCCTTAACATATTTATATCTGCCGCTTCAAAATTATAAATGGAATATTCCACTTCTCCCTGGTGATGGACATGGCCATAGCGGATATCTTCGTTCCAGGCCAGGTCAAAGACATTGTCCACCCCCTGGAGATACATAGCGATACGCTCCAGGCCGTAGGTCAACTCGACCATGACCGGTTCGCAGTCAAAGCCTCCCACCTGTTGAAAATAGGTAAACTGGGTGATCTCCATACCATCAAGCCAGACCTCCCAACCCAGGCCCCAGGCCCCAAGGGTGGGGGACTCCCAGTCGTCTTCGACAAACCGGACGTCGTGCTGGCGAAGATCAAGCCCAAAGGCCTCGAGGCTCTTGAGATAGAGTTCTTGAATGTTATCTGGCGAGGGTTTGATGACGACCTGGTATTGATAATAGTGCTGGAGGCGATTGGGGTTTTCACCGTATCGACCATCGGTAGGCCGCCGACAGGGTTGGACATAGGCCGC
>CAZROA010000037.1:0-16384 GCA_964601575.1 uncultured Thermodesulfobacteriota bacterium | reverse complement strand
TCTGCCTCAGGGCCGCTAGATCCGGCTCAAAATTTTCTTCGGCTCTAGTTAAGAAGTAATCAACTTCTGCTCCCACGGCCCGTGAGGCATCGGCATAGTCGGCATAGGTTGGAGCCAAAATCAAGACACGCCTGGGCCTGATTACCCTTGGAATGGCAAAGATCCACTCGGTGGTCCCGGAGGAAGGTAGGATGTTTTCCGCCGGAAGACCTATCTTTTCTGCCAGGGCCTCCCGCAGGTCTTCACTATCTACCTCGGGCAGGCGTTCTATCTCCGAAAGGTTCTGGATCAGCAATTCATAAAGCCCGACCGGAGGGGGGAGGGGACTTACGTTGCTACTGTGGTCGGCAATCTCTTCAGGAGAGACCGCCAGCCTTTTGGCCAGGGTATATATCTCACCGCCGTGGCCACGGAGCATCACCACTCCCCTGTAAGGAGATGCCTTTCAATCCGTTCTGAGAGATCATATGGCCCGGATAACGGTCTTCCCTGGGCGTCGAGCAGCCTTTCTCCGGAGAGCCTTACCTCACCCTCGGCAAAGGCCTTGATGGTGTAAACAATCAGAGGTAGTTCGCGTTTTACTCCTTCTTCGCGAATCAGGGCAAAGAGTGGTTCTTTTTCGCCTTCTTCTTGTTGGATGGCCCGGAGGCCCTTTTGGGCCAATTTTTCCTCAAAGGCCTGCCAAAGTGGGTCAAACTTCGGGCCTCGGATGGGGAATCGACAGAAGGTCACCGCCGGTCCGCGATCAAGCTCGGGGGTCACAAGGTGCATCATGACCCCGGTTTCCGTAGCGCCTTTTTCCAGTAGCTGCCAGATCACCTCTTGCCAGGTCCCCTGTGGGCCACCGGGAAGGGCCGGGTGGAGGTTGATCATGGGGAGCTTTTGACAAAGGTCTGCGGAAACCACCCACATATAACCGGCCAGGACGACCAAATCGGCCTTTTCCTGAGAAATGAGATCGTAAAGGGCTTGATGATAGAGGGTTCGCCATTTTTCGCGATCCTTTTGGCGCAAGCCTGGCTCAAACTCTTTGGCTGAAAGATAATAAGTCTTAAGCCCGAGTTTTTCACAGAGTTCAAAAAAGAGGTCGCTTTCTCGACTCTCCCCCGGGCGGCGGCTGACAAACACATAGGCTATTTCGGCGGGGATAAAACCTTCGGCTAGGCGATCCCAGACTATCTTGAGCAATTCTCTGGCCGCCTCATCTCTCCCCGTGGAAAACCAACCCAGACGAAACATATCCACTCCCTCATCAAAATTTTAGAAAAATGGAGATCTTTTACCAAATATTTTTAAACCTTAGCCCGATATAAATGTAAAGCTTTTTGGTCTAATGAGGATGCTTTTTTGTTTTAAACCGGTCCTTCAATCTTGACTTTCAGTTTTTAATTATTATAAATTTTCAAATAAAATTAATTTTTAATTTGAAAACTCTTTAGAGAGGTTTTCCAAAATGCCACCGGTCAAAATTAAGGAAGGGATTTATTGGGTAGGGGCCATTGACTGAGGTCTGCCATCGCAGCGACATCATAACCGAGGTGATGTTGGCCAAGGGGTTGGCCTTCGGTTCTTCTACCCTGAATAACCACATGCTCCCGGTTATGGCCGATGTACCCACTTACCTTAGCGGGCTCAGGCCTCGAAAAGGTCGGTGTGGCCTTTGGTTCCTATGGATGGAGTGGAGAGGCGGTCAAACATATAACGAAATTCCTTGAGGAAATGAAGGTCGAGGTGGTCGCCCCTGGGCTTAAGGTCCAATACGTGCCCACCCATGATCAACTCAAGGAATGCGTAAAGTTAGGTCAAACTCTGGCTAAAGCCATAAAAGGATAGAGATATGCAAGTCGCGAATTTAAAAAGAGAAGTTTGGACGTTGTTGAAGCAAGGTGAAGAGGGGTTGGCCAAGATCCTTACTTTTCCTCCACGACGGGTGATCAATCCCTTGATCGGGGCCCTGTTGCACCGGGAGGAGGAGGTGAGGGATCAGGCCATAAAGGCCATCGGCCAGGTAGTCGCTCGTTTAGCCGCTAAAGATATGGAGTCGGCCCGGGTTATCATGCGGCGTTTTATGTGGATGCTAAACGAAGAATCCGGCGGCATTGGTTGGGGGGTACCCCAGGCCATGGCTGAAAGCATGGTTTGTTCCCCGGCCCTGGCCAAGGAATATCTCGCTATATTTTTGGCCTATATCTGGGAAGACGGAAACTATCTGGAATTTACGCCGATTCAACGGGAGGTCTTAAAAGGTGTGTTGCGATTGGTGGAGCTCTATCCCGAGCTCTTGCAAGAATACCGCGCCGAAGAACACCTTCAAAAGCTCCTCTCTTCCCCTGATCCAGCGGTAAGGGCCTTGGCTAAAGAGGCCCTTTTGCGCCTGCAGCAGAAACTCTCGAAGAAAGAGCGCCCCCGAGAGTCTGCCTCAGGGGCTTAAAGAGAAAGGCCAAAGATAAGCTAGAAATGGTCCCCGTCCTGGAGGTTCCCGCTGATGAAAGGGGTCTCTTTTTGGAACGTCCCAACCGCTTTCTGGCCCGGGTGAAGCTCTCCTCGGGTGAAATAGCCGAAGTCCACGTACACGATCCTGGGAGGCTCCCGCAGATCTTGGCCCTGGGGAACGAAGTGCTCCTCAGACGGGCTCTTAATCTCCGCCGCCGGACTAAATGGTCGCTCCTGGCTGGCAAGGTAGGAAGTCACTGGGTCTTTACCAATTCGGGTTATCATCGGCGGCTGGCGGAAAAGATTTTAAGAGATCCGGTCCTTTCTCCTTTCGGGCCACCCAAGGCCTTGACCCCGGAGCCGGTGACGAATAACGGGCGCCTTGATTTTTTACTGGAAACCGAGACCGGCAAGAGGATCTACATAGAGGTCAAAGGCTGTACCTTGGCCCAAGGGGAGGTAGCTTTATTCCCCGACGCTCCCACCACTCGGGGGACCAAACACTTGCGAGAACTTCTTTTTCTGCGCCAGCAAGGCTTTCAGGCGGCGGTCTGGTTTCTCATCTTTCGCCCAGAGACCACCCGCTTTGAACCGGCTAGGGCCATAGACCCTCAGTTTGCCAAGGCCTTTGACCAGGCCCTTGAAGGAGGCGTGGAGCTCGTTACCAGCAAGTTTTTCTATGACGGCCATACCCTTTTTCTAGTTAAAGATAGTGGTTTAAACATAGTTCGCCTGCCTACATGGAGGACAGCTAGCTCTTAATGTTTCTCTTTGAGTAAGCCTTTTACAAAGGCGGGGACGACCTTGGTGGCTGGGCCGTAGTGGTGTTCGTGGAATAGTTCGGCCACGGCCGATGGCTCCAAGTTTAGCTCCACACAATGGGTACAGCGCACCTTGAGCAATTCACCATGCATGTGAAGTAAGTTCTTGGTTCCCGCCCGCTCGTGGAGATCATCTACATTTTGCGTCCCTACCAGGACCTCGCCGGGGGTATCCCTTCTCCAGGCAAGCTAGGGCGTAGTGGGCGCATCGGGCTCGACTTTAAGGAGATCCTTACGGCGCTGGTTGTAAAATTCATGAACCAAGTCGAGATTCCGGACAAAGGCCTCGGGTGTGGCCACGTCTTCGATGCGGTATTGCTTCCAGAGCCCTCCGGCCCCGCGGAAGGTCTGAATCCCAGACTCTGCCGAAATTACTGCTCCGGTGAGAATGACGATATATTTGGGCCTCATGGCCAAAATTTAACTCTTTCCCGCCTCGACTTCTAACCGCACCATCGGGACACGAATAATACCGTTTTCATCCGGAGGGTAATCTCGGAGATAAAGCGTGACTACCTCCCGAATAAAATCTTCACGTTTTTCTTCCGGTACACGGTGCGTATACGGCAACCACGTGGAACGAATCCAAGAGGCAAACTTGGCCTTGTCTTCGTGTATCATCTCTTTAGAAAAGAGTTCTACGCGCTTTGGCTTGAAACCTGTCTTCTTGAGCCATATCTGATACTCTTCCGGGCCATAGAAGCCGTATGGAAAGGAAAAATTTTCGAAGAAATAGTTCCACTTTGGGCTGATGATAAGCTTTTCCAAAATTTTTATCACCGTGGCAGCGTTCCCTCGGCCACCCATTTGTAAAAAGATTTTTCCCGAAGGCTTCAGTGCCCGGTGAAATCTTTGTAGCACGGCCAAATGGTCAAGGACCCAGTGCAAACAGGCGTTGGAATAGATCAGGTCAAACTCTTCCTCAAAGTTTATCTCCCGGACGTCTTTCACCAAGAAAGTAAGGTTGGGGTAGATCGTACGAGGAAATTTTTGACGAGCCAGGGCGATCATTTCTTCGGAGCTATCAATGCCAATCACTAGCCCCTGAGGCACCTTTTGAGCCAGAGATGCCGTGAGGACGCCACCGCCACAACCTACATCTAAAACAATTTCGTTCCCGCGGAAATTGATCCGGGAAAGGAGCTCCTCACCCCACTTTTTCTGGTTGACCGAACTTCTTTGATATTCCTCGGGATTCCACTTATACGTTTCTTGTTTCTTCATAATGAGTCTGTGGTACAGACATACCAGTATAACGGAGCTTTTTCTCGTTAGAATATGGAAAAAGCCGGCCCAAGGGAAATACTTATACGGCGAGAAGTAAAAGGGCTTATATCCTTTAGGATTGGCGCCGTACTCCGAAAAGTTAGGGAGAGGAGGTTCAATTATGATCGTCAGCGAACGGCGCCAACACACCCGCGTAGTCCTCGAAGGAGGCGCGGTCTATCTTCCTGAAGGCCATGTTGGGCGGCTGGTTAACGCCAGCATGAATGGCTTGGCCTTTGAAGAACCTGCCGGGGTCCAGTTTGAAGAGGGCGATCGCCTGGAGGTAACCCTTAACTACCAGGGAAGGGAGATCACTGGTGAGGCCGTGGTTCGCCACGTGACCAACGGGCTGGTGGGGTGCGAATGGCTTGATTTCAAAGACGACGAGCAAAGAAGGGCCTATTATTCCTGGCTCATGTTCGGCCAAGAACAGAGTTAAAAAGCTCCTGCTTTGGGCTCGCCCTTTTGATAAAGAGTTTAGTTGTTTAGATGGGATTTTTATGTTTAAAGAATTTTTATGCGGGTTGATCATCCTTTCTCTTATTCCAAGGCCCTAAAGCAAATTAAGGAACTTCCCTTTCAAATTATTAGTCCCCTCACGATTATCATTTCTCATCTCGAATCTTTGGCGCAAGAGTCCGCCGGCCTTGACGGACACGGTGGGAAACTGGTGGCCATCAAGGGAGATTGGGGTACGGGCAAGACCTCGGTCCTCCTAGCCATAGAGGAATATTTTCAGAAAGTCCGCGGCTGGCCCACGATCTTTTTCCCGGCCTGGCGTTACCATCGGGAAGAACATCCCATCATTCCTCTCCTCCTCAAATTGCGAGAACTGGCTTCGGGAAAAGTCAAAGGGCGGTTTACTAAACTGGTTCAAAGCGTGGGTGTGGCCTTGACCGCCGGGGCCTCAGCCATAGTCGGCCAAGTTACCAAAACTACCCTGGGAGAAAAAGTAGATCTTTCCACTATCAAGCAAATCTACGACCTAATCGGTAAATCCACCTTTGATTATTACAGCCGTTTTGAAGAGATTCACCAACAGCTTTCCCAATGTGTGGCCGAGATTCTGGACCGATCCTCAAGTAACCCGGATTTCAATCATCCTTTAGCCAGCTTGAACCAAGAGGCCTCTTTCCCCGAGCGTCATCTTCTCATAGTAGTAGATGATCTCGATCGCCTCTTCCCTGATCAAGCCCTGAAGCTCCTGGAAAACATTCGCTTTTTCTTTGACCTTGAACGCACCATCGTGGTCTTCGGGGTGAACGACCAGGTGCTCACCAGGGCGGTAAATCAAACTTATGGCGCTCTCTTCCCCGGCGAGAGTTTTCTGGAAAAAATCTTTGTTTGGACTTATGAACTCCAACCTATGGCCTTTGATTGGGATTACATGCAGAATTTTCACTTTCGAGACGTTGCCGAGAAACTCAAACCTATTGAGGAAGAAGTGATAAACCTAGCAAGCGGGTTAGATGCCCTCCCCCACCGTAAGTGGGTGCGTATTGCCAACCGTTGTGAGAATTATCTTTCGATCTTAAAAGCAGACACCGAAGCCACTTTGTTTGAGAGTTTTTGGTTGGCCCTACTTTATGAAACCTTTCCCAAGATAGAACTCCATTTGCGGCCCTATCCCCAGTTCTATTTGACTCCGGGAGAAATTGTTGAAATGAGAGACATTTCTTCTCATATCGAAGGAGACAAGACCGTCTTCAGCGAACCACTCAAGAATTTCGAATTTTTGAAAGAATCTTTTGAACAATTTCGGGCTGAATAATGTTACGTTCACACGAAGACTTTGGTAAAAGAGCCCACATCTACCTGGCCCATCCCCATCGTTGGGACGATTTCTTTGCCTATTTGGCCGGGGCCTTTCGTAGGGCCCTTGAAACTAAGGATTTTTCACATATTGCGACTTATTTCTTTTCTCTGGAATATTTGCTGGTCGGTAGGGGGCACTTTTATTACCGAGTGGGGCCGGAGCTTCAACACAGGGCCGCTCGTTTCCTTATCGAAGAATTGGAGAATATTTTCCGCCTAACAGGCCTGGCCCACAAGAAGTTCCCTTTGGTCAGGGCCCAGGGGCTTGCCTTATTGGTAAACTTTCTGCCCCAGGCTCTGACCCAAAAAGAGAACATTTCAGCCCAAGAACTGTTACCGGTCTATTTACTTTGCGGGCATACTCTGTTTGAGGCTGAGTCTTACGCTGAAGAAAACCCGCGGGCCTTACGCCTGGCCCGCAAGGGGCTTTTCGTCTGGTGGGCCGAAGACTTTTTGAGCCATTTAGGTGAAGAAAGGCCCTCTGAGGAAAGAAACAAGGCCCTCAAGGAAAAGTTACGCGGCCTAGCTCGGCAAATCGCCGGGGAGATCACCGAAGAAAGGGTCGGCCTGGATGATCTTCTTTGGATCTTTTTAAGTGATTTCTTCTGGGAAGTTCATCTAGGAGCCGAGGTGGATCTGGAGAAGGTCCTCAACCAAAAAGGGGAAGCTCTTTGGCCCAGGCTTTCCATCCTTTGTAGGCACTACCTCGGAGAAGAGGAGGTGGCCCGCAGGTTCCGAACATTTATAGAAGAGCGTGTGCTCAAGAGCCCTCGCCCTGGCCGAGTTCCAACCGGCGGCGAATCTCTTCCTTTAAAATTTCTGGAATAGCGAACTTTCCTTTGAGGAGCTCTAGATCTTCCCGGCAATCTTCGGGAAGCTTATCGAACAAGGCCTCACCAAGGACGATAAACTGAAGGGCATAATGGATGAAGTGTTGAAAGAGACTGTCTACCTTTAGGCCCTTTTTCCGGGCCGAGATGAGTCGAAATTCCCAGTATCTCAGGTTTTTGAGGGCCTCACAAAGGGTTTTAATGGCTTGTTGGTCATGGCCTAACTTGCGGGCCTCGTTACTCAGGGCCAAGGCCGTATCAAAATAAAGGGGATGATCCTTTCCGAGCTTGGCTTCATAAATTTCCAGGGCCTTGAGGTAGAACTTTTCCGCCTCCTCAAATTTTCCTGTCTTCAAATATAGGTTGGCCAGATTGTTGTAGGTAATGGCGGTTTCCGGATGATCTCTTCCGAGCTTGGCTTCACGAATTTCCAGGGCCTTGAGGTAGAACTTTTCCGCCTCCTCAAATTTTCCCATCTTCAAATATAGGAGGGCCAGATTGTTGTAGGTGGTGGCGGTTTCTGGATGATCCTTTCCGAGCTTGGCTTCACGAATCTTCAGGGCCTTGAGGTAGAACTTTTCCGCCTCCTCAAATCTTCCCATTTCTCCATATAGGCCGGCCAGATTGTTGTAGGTGGTGGCGGTTTCTGGATGATCTTTTCCGAGTTTGGCTTCACGAATTTCCAGGGCCTTGAGGTAGAACTTTTCCGCCTCCTTAAATCTTCCCATTTCTCTATATAGGCCGGCCAGATTGTTGTAGGTGGTGGCGGTTTCTAATTCCTTTCCCGGAGTTTGGCTAAAAATTTCAAGGGCCTTGAGGTAGAACCTTTCCGCCTTCTCAAATCTTCCTGTCTTCAAATATAGGAGGGCCAGATTGTTGTAGGTGGTGGCGGTTTCCAATTCCTTTCCCGGAGTTTGGCTAACAATTTCAAGGGCCTTGAGGTAGAACCTTTCCGCCTCCTCAAATCGACTCGTCGCCTCCCAAAAAGAGGCTAAGGTTAGATACCTTTTTAAGAGAAGAGATTCTATTTCTTCGGTTTTACCAAAGTAGGAGCACATTTCTTCCAATAAATGGGTCAGATTCAGATCATCCCAAAGGTTTTGGGGTTCAAAATCCTTGAATCTTTCAAAGAGCTCTCGAATAAGTCCTGGATCTTTCTCTGAAAGGATCCCTTGGAAATAGAGCTTCAGGATGGGATAAAGGCGATAATAAAGGTCTCCTTCTGTTTTTATTCCCTCAAGGATGCGTAATTTATTAGCAAAGAGTTCTTCTGCTTCGGGGTCTTCTTCGAGCACTTTAGATAAAAACTCTTCGGACATGGGTTTTGGAAAGAAGGCCAGGGCCTTTGAGGCCTCTGGGAAAGACTTGAAGAAATCTTCGTAGAAATCGAGCACTTCTCTCATTTCCCGGCGTTTGAGGAGCCTCTTGGCCTCCATAGGGCGGCTGAGCCAGAGCCCCAGGGCCAGTGGATGCCAACCAATCTCTTCGGCCAAAGTTCCAAAGGCTTCCGTTTTATCCGGGAGTAGTTGTCCAATCTTGTTCAAAAGGAGGTGTCTTTCTCCTTCGTCATAGGCCCCTATTCCCACCACGGTTTCAAGGGGGGTGCGTACCCCCCGGTCGAGATATGGTAAGAGCCGGGTAGTGAGTACCACGCGGCCAGGAAGGCGTTCAGCCTGGACCACTTTCAAGAATTCCCTCAGAAAATCGTCTTTTACGAATCCGGCCCGAAAGATCTCTTTTTCCTGACATTCTTCGAAATTGTCCAGGACCAAGAGCCAGGGGAGGTTACCAAGGGCCTGGTTAATCTCCCGCCAGAAGGCCTGGGGGCCGAGCTGGCCAATCTTTTTCGCCTGCTTCGGCGTGATGATCCCTTCTTCAGCCAAAATCTCCGACACCTTGGCGGCTATTTCCTGGCCGTTGTTAAACTCCCGCATATCCAAGGCCAAGACATGGGGGAATTCTGAGGCCAGAAAATCGGCGGCGTAATCGGCTAAGAAGCTCTTTCCTGCCCCCCCTAAACCGTGTAAGACCACGAGCTTTCTCTCTTCATGGACCAGGCGGTGAATGAGCTCGCGTAGAGGCCTAAAACGATAGACGTAAAAAGGGGCCTCATGCTTAAGCCCTAAGAGCCGACGGAGGGCCTTTCTTTTTGGGAGGCTCTTCTTTGTAGGCGGTTTAAAAAGGATTTCGCGACTGAGCCCGGGCTTAGCAAAGATCACCGGGCGCCAAAAATCGTGACCTAGATAAGGCCTGGCCCGAGAAAGGAGGTGCAAAAGAGGCCAACTATCTCCTTCGGGTTCTCCCAGGAGACTGCGGTAAAGGTGCTTGGTGAGTTCGATGGCCTTTTCATCGGCTACTGTGCTTTGGTTGGCTACTACTAACGGGAGCCCGGAAAGATGTAAGGCCTGGGCTAGGCCTGGCGAAAAATAAAAAAGACCGACCTCAGGGCTTGCCGTGTGACAGGCATTGAGGATTAAGACCTTGGCTCCGCTCCTTTTGAAAAGAGAGGCCAATTCTCCACCAGAGATCGTGCTCTCATAACGATAGGGTTCGGGATGTTTACGAGGATCTCCTTCCAGGAGGAGGGTCCCTCCTGGTCCACCATGACCAATGAAATGGAGAATATCGAAGTGCTTGCGTACAAATAGATCTTGGAGGTCGAGCACATTGGCCTTGACCGTGACTTCGATCTTCAAGAGGTCGCGGACTAACCAGGGCTCTAGGGCCTGGTAGAGCTTTTCCACCTCCCGCAAAGGGTCAAGCGGGGCCTTTTCGTAGGCCGGAAGGGGTAGGGAAAGGATGATCAGAAGCCGGTAGGGTGGCTCTGCCGGAGCCAGGGCCGAAAATCTCTCCCCGGGAAGGCTGCGTACCAGGGAGACCTGAGGGTTAAAAAGCAGTGGTGCTTGATCCCCAGGGCGCCAGAGGAGCTCCCAAGGAAGATCGTGGAGAAAATGGTTCTCCGTGCTTAGGCGGATGACAAAGGGGTCTTCGCCTTCGAGGAGGGCTTCGAGTTTTTCCCGACGGCTCTTGGTGACAAAGAGGGCCCGAAAGAGTTCCTCTCCAAAAGGAAGATGATCTTCAAAGGGAACATTTCTCTCATTTTGGAGGTAACGATGCCAAAATAGGTCTGGCACCCGGGCCTTGGTGGCTGCATCCCCATCCAGGCTGACTTCAAAGCCCTCTTCTCTTTCCAAAAGGAGAAAATTTAGCTCTGGAACCACATTCTCCCCACCTTAGTGGGATTTTAGTCCATGTTGACCTTTAAAGACCATAAAGTCAACTATTTAGCCTTTTTCTAACCTCCACCTGGATTAATGCTTGACATGAATTGTCTATTTAAGTATTAAAGGTGGCACTTTTATAAAAAATATGTCAAGAAGCGGGCATGAAGGATTTCCGGAGTAAAGCGGGTGTTTGGCTCTGGTTGGCGATCTTGGTGTTTCCGCGTCTTGTTTGGGCGGGAGAGCAAGCTACCGAGCTAGGTGAAATAGTAGTGACCGCCACAAGGACAGAGATTCCGGTCTCTCAAGCCCCGGCAGCGGTGACCGTAATCACCAGAAAAGAGATGGAAAAGAAGAGAATTGTTACCGTTGATGATGCCCTAAAACACGAGGCCGGGGTCTTTGTTTATCGCCGGAAGGGGCTCATGGATGCGGTGACCTCGGTCACCCTTAGAGGAGTCCCCTATCAGAAAAGGACCCTGATCATGTTAGACGGCATCCCCTTAAATGACGGCTATGCTTCGGAGATCAAGTGGGCCACTCTTTCCACGGATCAGGTGCAAAGGATAGAAATAGTGCGGGGTCCTTATTCTTCTCTTTGGGGTGGGAATGCCATAGGTGGGGCCATAAACATTATTACCCGTCTCCCGGAAAAATTTACCTTTTGGTCCAAGGGCGGTTTCGGTAACGGAGAAGAGGTCACCCATTCTTATCGGATCGGGCTCGGCCACCGGATCGGTCGTTTCGCCTTCCTCTCGGGTTACGAAAAGGACGAGACAGGTGGGTATCCGACGGTACCCGCTTACAAGGATGAAAAATATTTCTATAGCGGAACAGGAACGCTTACCGGTGGTTATGCCATGACCGATCCTACCGGTACTAAACTCAGATGGATAATCGGTGACAAAGGTGATAACTGGGCCAAAAGGGAAAACTATTTCCTGACCGCAGGTCTAAATTTTCGCCAGAAAGGTCAACTGAAACTCGATCTTCAACACGGGTGGTTTGCTTACGGCTATGGTCCTCCTCATACCTATTTGAAAGATGCCAACGGACAACCGGCCTTTTCCGGAAAAGTTAGTCTTCCCGATGGACGGTATGCCAGTGTAAAGCCTTATAATTTTGTTTATTATGCAGGATTGGGAGGAGACGAAATTAATTTGGTAGCCATAAAATATCGAGATTATTTAGGAAAAAGTGAAATTGAAACTTCATTGGCCTTTTGGGAGAGAGACGGTTATTGGACAAAGCCAGACTATACGACCACTTATGATAGCGGTCCTGGTGAAGTAAGCGAGACAGATACCAAAACTTATTATTTTGATTTTAAAACAACTATTCCTATTTTTGAGAGAAATATTTTGACCAGTGGATTAACATTTCGGCACGATCAGGCAGATGAAAACACTTATGATATTTCTTTTTATCGTGATCCAGAAAGTAAAGTTTCTAAAACATATTTAGCCAAAGGTGAAACAAATAGTTTGGGTCTATTTGTTCAGAATAAAGTAGAACTAAAAGAAAATTTTGGCCTATATTTAGGTCTAAGATACGATCATTGGTGGGCCTATAACGGAGAATCTGGAAATATAGGAAGTGTAGAAGCGCATCCCTCTAGAGATGATGGAACCTTTTCGCCGAAGGCATCTTTGGTATGGAGGCCTGATAATTCTACTACTTTGAGAGTCTCTTTTGGTAAGGCCTTTCGTCCCCCAAATATTTATGAACTCTATCGTACCTGGAGTAGTGGTAGCACTATTTATCACTCTAATCCCTCTCTTGATCCGGAAAAGGCATACAGTTTAGAAGGCGGTCTAGAAAAATGGATAAATAAAAAAGCCAAGGTTAATTTTACCCTTTTTCAAACTTGGTTAAGGGATCTTATTTATCGGCGCTCAGAAGAAGTAAATGGTCATACAGAAAAGTTTTGGGTCAATGCCGGTAAAGGAGAAATATTTGGGATAGAAGGAGGCATCTTATTAAAGCCCTTTTCCTGGCTTACGACCTCGATTAATTATACGAGAAATGATACCAAAATCGTTGAAAATGAAGCTGATCCCAGTTCAGAAGGAAAGAGATTTACCAATGTCCCTCCGTGGATTTGGAATTTTAATATTACCGTGAGACAGAGATTATTTATGGCTTCTCTTTTTGGCCATTATGTAGGTAAAGTCTTTCATAAAGAAGATAATTCAGATATAGCTGAAGGAGTATACGGGACCTCGGAAAGATATTTTATCGCTGATTTTAAGGGCACGATTTATCTTCCAAGTTTTAAGATCGCCCAAAATGAGGTCAAAACAGAGGTTTCTCTTTCAGTAAATAACCTCTTTGATGAAGAATATTGGGACTATTACCGTGCCCCTGGGAGAAATTGGTTTTTAGCGTTGGAATTACATTTTTAGAAAGTTTGGTCGGCCAATAACCACTCTAAAAGGGCCAAATGAAGCCACATTTTGTTTTCCGCCTGGTCCCATACCACAGATTGGGGCCCCTCCAAGACCTCCTCGGTGATTTCTTCTCCTCTATGGGCCGGGAGACAATGGAGGACGATGGCTTTGGGGCTGGCCTGTCTCAAGAGTTCGGTATTGACTTGATACGGGGCGAAGATTTTTTTTCTCTCCTCGGCCTCTTCTTCCTGCCCCATACTGGCCCAGACATCGGTATTAATGACCTCTGCCCCTTTGACTGCCTCAAGAGGGTCCCGCACTACCCGAATGGGCTTTGAGCCCTCTTTTCGGGCTTCAGATAGAATGGCCGGATCAGGCTCATAACCTTCTGGGCAGGCCAGGACCAGTTCAAAGCCGAGCCTTGCGGCGGCCTCGATCCAGGAATGGGCCACGTTATTTCCGTCCCCTACCCAGGCCACCTTGAGATCCTCGATGGTTCCCTTTTTTTCAATCACGGTCATCACGTCGGAGAGGGCCTGGCAAGGATGGTGTTTATCCGAAAGACCGTTGATTACCGGGATATCGGCGTAGGCGGCAAGCTCTTCGATTACTTCTTGACCAAAGGTACGAACGACCAGGGCATGGACATAACGTGAAAGGACGCGGGCAGTATCTTTCAAGGGCTCCCCTCGGGCAAGCTGTAAATCTTTCCGGGAGAGAAAGATGGTCTCCCCGCCAAGCCTGTGCATGGCGGCCTCAAAGGAGACCCGCGTCCTGGTAGAAGGCTTTTCAAAGATCAAGGCCAAAATCTTACCTACCAATGGACGATGAGGGACCCCTTGCTTGAGACGGGATTTTAATTCCTGAGCACGGTGGAGGAGATATCTGATCTCTTCGGAAGAAAGATCAAAGACCCGTCTAAAATGCCTCATCTTCACCTCCTCACCTTGATTAAGAAAACTTTTTATATAGCACACTTAGAGAAAATTTTAAGGGAATTATTGAGTTTGCTTGGAGACTTTTTTCTTCTTGGGAGGTTTGTCAAAGAGAGTTTGGTCTCCTGATCTTTTTAAGATATGTGCAGCGTTTTCCACCGCTCGCCCACCAAAGTAGAAGCCAAAAATGGTGAGCATAATCAGGTCAAAATGGGAGAGAAGTCTGGCCAAAAGGGTGTTTTCGTTTACGGTGAGTCGTTTGATCTCTGGCCGATCGCTTCCTCCTAGGAGTAAGAGGTAGAGGACTAAAAAGGTCATGAGCAAGGCACGTCTAATCTCGGCCTTGGTAAAGTGAGCAGAGGTTTCTTTGTCTCCAAAGCGGTAGAAAAAGATCAAAGAGGCCACAAAGACCAAGATGCCGGATAAACTTACTCGACAAAGATAGCTAGACCAGGAACATTCCACCACGAAGATCCAAATTAAAAATAGAAAAGCCAAAGGTAAAACGAAATAAAATATATGTCTTTTCATTTGACCTGGCCTAAGTTTTCTTTAAGGGTTTTGAGTCTTTGGAGACACTGATGCATCCGGGCAAGATCTCCCAAGGCTTCATAACAAGCCGCTGCTCGGGCCATGGCATCGGCAGAGTTTGGGAAAGGGGTCAGATGTTCCAAGGCCTTTTTAAACTCACCTAAATGCATATAATTAACCGCCTGGCAGACGTTCAGTTGTTCACTTTGAGGATAGTAACGCAGGCCTTCTTGCAAGATGGTGATAGATTTTTCAAACTGACGACGTTGCTGATAAATAATCCCCAATCCCAAATAGGCGTGGTGGTCTGGATAGTATTTGAGGGCCCGTAAGAAGAGTTTTTCCACTAAGATTTCCTTGTTCGGGATTTCTGGGTTTTCAGCGTATTCACCATAACGCAAGGTCATGGCCAACCGGGTCAGGAAATCGGCATGGTAAGGGTAAAGGTCTTTTTTGTCTACTAACTCCAGCGTTTCAATGAAGCGCGGGAGATTCTTATAAAAGGCACTGTGTAGACGTCGCCCCAGGGACCGCACTTTCTCAGCGGATAGGTTGGGGTCGGTCTCATGATACATGATGTCTTCGATGCGTTTCAGCCAAATATCATCCGTGGCCCCGGTGCGTCGTTTGAAATCTTCATAAAGCGCGGTGCCAGGATAAATATCGAGAATATAACAGACCATACTCAGGGGTTTGATCTTTTTCATGAGGTCAATACTGGCCTGAATGGTCTTCCGGCTTTCCCCAGGGCAACCATAGATAAAATAGGCCCTGGGTAAAACCCCGTATTTTCGGCAGAGAGAAAAGGCGCGTTTGATGCTTTCGGTGGAAATCTTCTTGTTTAGAACCTTGTTTCGGATCTTTTCCGCCCCGCTTTCTACCCCAAAACTTATCTGCACACATCCTGCCCGGCGCATCCAATAAAGGATGTCTTCATCAATGCAGTCCACGCGAGAGATGGCCTGCCAGGTAATCTTAAGCCCGCGTTTGAGGATCTTCTCACAGATCTCGATCACCCGATCCTTTTTGAGGGTGAAGGTGTCGTCGGAGACATAGAAGAAATTAACCCCTCGACGATAGAGGAGTTCCAACTGTTCTACGAAATATTCCGGTGAGTGAAAACGTACTTTCCTCTTCCAGAACCTGGGCGAACCGCAAAAGACACAATTCCAGGGACATCCTCTGGAAGAGATAACGTGCTGAAAGGTAAAATATCGGGCCGGATTAGGGATTTCATCTATATCAGGGATAAAGTCTGCTTCTTCGGTCCGCACAGGCCTTCCATCAACCCGGAGGGCCAAGCCCTTGATCTTTTGGAGTTCCTCTTCGGTGGGAGAGCCTTCCAGGGCCCTGACCAGATTCAGGAAGGTATGTTCGCCTTCCCCTATCACTACGTAGTCAATTTCCGGGAAGTGTTTCAAAAGGTGCTCCCATAGGAAGGTCGCTCCCACCCCGCCGAAGATGATCTTGGCCTCCGGGAGGATTTCTCTGGCCACCCGGGCAAGGTCAATACCTCCCCACCGATTGGCATTAAAAATGGAAAAACCTATGATATCTGGGCGAAGGGCTCGAAGGACTTGGGGAATTCTTTCCGGAGTCTTGTGGATGTTGTACCAATTGAGGATTTCTACCTGATATCCTTTTTCTTTTAAGAGGCTGGCCAGGTAATAAAGCCCGATAGGCAAGGGACGAACATCGTAATCCTTGGGGCGTTCGTCGATGAAATAAGGATAAATCAGGACGATTTTCATCTTTCCGGCCTCTTGTCGGCCATTATACCACTATTTTGCAGAGGCTTGCTCTAGGCGAGGATGCAAAAGAGGGCTCGGGCAAGGACGGAAAATCTGCCCTTGCCCGAGGTATATCTGGTTAAAAATCGTAGGCCTCTTCGCTGTGTTCACTGAGATCGAGCCCAGCCACCTCGTCTTCTACCGAGAGCCTGAGCCCAAAGACCGCATCGATGATCTTTAACAGGATAAAGCTTACCACCAGGGTATAGATTCCAACCACCACTACCCCAAGGGCCTGGGTGCCCAAAAGGGCTGGATTGCCAGCCAGAAGACCGTTGGCCCCACCGGGGTTGATGGCTTTGGTGGCAAAGATGCCGACACAAAGGGTACCCAAGAGCCCACCTACGCCGTG
>CAZROA010000036.1:0-8944 GCA_964601575.1 uncultured Thermodesulfobacteriota bacterium | reverse complement strand
GCCTTGGAAATTCTTTCTATTTTTTTGCCTTTACGGTTTTTAAATACCAGATCCGAAGGCTCCCCAGGCTTCTTGCCAGCAAACATCTTTTTGACCGCCTCGGTCATGTAGGCCACTCTCGTGGTGTTATTCTTTGGGTCTCTGATATAAATTTGGCCTCTGATAAGGTCTATGTCTTGCCAAGTGAGACCGGCTATTTCCCGAAAGCGTAAACCGCAATGCAAGGCCAGGAGAGCCATTTCATAAACTTGTTCGCTTCTTTTGCGGCACTCGGCAAGCAAAGCCTCGGCTTCTTCCGGGTTTAGAAAGCGAAGCCTTCGATTATCACGCCTTGGGATTTTCACCTTGCAGACCGGGTTTTCTCCTTCAAATAGGCCCCATTCTTTGGCTCGGTTAAGGCTTGCCCTCACTATACCCAGAGCACTTTCTATGGTTTTGGGAGCCTTGCCTGCTTCTTTCATGGCTTTTTTGAGGCGTTCAAGGTCAAGAGGAGCGATCTCTTTCAGGGCTTTTGATCCTAGGTAGGGCTCAAGCCATTTCTTGAAATAGAACCACTCGGTCTCATAAGTAGTTTGTCTCTTATTGTGTTTTGACCAAGGCAGATAGTGCTCCCGCATGAATTGAGAGTAAGTGACAGCCTCTTTGCGGCGTTTCTGGAGAGGCACCACTTCCTCGCCATGCCGGATAGCCTGGAGGCGTTCGGCCCGGATTTGTGCAGCAAGCGCGGCGCTGTAGCCCTCGCTGAGCCGTCCAATTTTTTCCTCAATCAACTTGCCGGATGCATCCCTATAGCGAATGTAAAAGATCAAATCAGGTTTCCCGTCTATGGTCCGCCTGCTGGAGTAGTAGGCCCTCACACCAAGAAACTTCTTGAAGGTCTGATATTTTTTGCCCTTCCCCATGCCTTACCTCTCACCAAATTTTTCCCCACTTATTCCCCACCTTATAGGTGAATTTTAGGGAAGTCAAGTGAAGTTACTAAAACCTAAAATCCTTTATTTTCAAGGATTTGGGAAGGTTAGTGATTTTGTGTGAAGTGCCTGTTACTGGGTTCGGGACTCAGGGGTCGCAAGTTCAAATCCTGCCGTCCCGACCATGTCTTTCAAGGATTCCCGAAAATTTAATAAAAAACCCACTTGGAGAAAGTCCCTTCCACCCCTGGAAAGATTCAAAAACGGACTCATTTTTTAAGTAGCCGTTCCCCCAAATAATTCGTAAGGAGGTGATAATATGCCCATTGTCATCGGGCCGGAAGAGATCAAAGAATTTGATGTAGACGGGATGACTATTCGTGTGTTTCTAAAGGCGTTAGAGATATTAGGCGGGCCACGGAAGTTGATCGAACTTCGAAACCTAACCTGGGTGACTAGTCTTATGGAAGCTGCTTACGCCATCGTTCTGGCCGAGGAAGCCTTTAAGACCGAAGATGATATTGCCGATTTCTTGGGCCTTACTCGCCAGACGGTACGTAATATCTTGCGTGCCGAGCCAGAATTGGTCTTGAAAAAACTCGAGGGAGAGCTTCATGAAAAGACCCCAAGGGCTCACACCGCTGGGGGGTTGGCCAAGATAGCCTATAAAGAGATCAAAGAAGGCCGAGATGCCCTGGTCTTTTTCTCTACCGCTTTACAAGAAGGGGCCAAAGTCCTTGGAGTAGGGTGGCCAGCAGAGGTCCTGGCCCGTATCAAAGGTCTTTCTTGGCCGGCTGAACCAACAGAACTCTCTGAACGCCTGAAAGGGCTTGTGGTTAATAATAAAGATTTGGGAGAGCTTGTTGGCCAACATGAAGGCCCGGTTAAACATCCCAAGGAACTACTTCATTACTTGGCGGAAAGGGTCAAAGGGGCCTAAAATAAAAAGGGGCCTAAAAAGGCCCCCTCTCAAATCGGGTTTAAAGATAGTCAATGCGGCCAATCCTCCTTGAACTTCAAGCTTTCGGCCCCTATGTCGAAAAGACGCGGGTTGATTTCCGTCCTCTTTACCAAGAAGGTCTTTTCCTCATAGCCGGCCCTACCGGAGCTGGGAAGACCACCCTTTTTGACGCCATTTGTTTTGCCCTTTATGGAACCACCAGCGGAGGAGAACGAAACGACGTCCATATGCGCTCAAACTTTGCCCCTCAAAATCTTCCCACGGAGGTACGTTTTGTCTTTGAACTTTTTGGTAACACTTATGAAGTACGTCGCATTCTGCGGCTAACCTCTGGTGGACGGGTAGACAAAAAGGCCCTTTTTCGAGGAGATGGTCTCGTTCTTGACAAGATCACCACGGTAAACCAGAAGGTTCAAGAACTTTTAGGGTTTAAGGCCGAACAATTTCGTCAAGTGATCGTCATCCCCCAGGGGCGTTTTCGAGAGTTTCTCCTGGCCAAGGGAGACGATCGCCAGCACATCTTGGAAATCCTTTTCCATACAGCCTTCTTTCGCGAGATTGAAGAGGCCTTCATCGAGAAACGAAGGCTCTTGAGTCAAAGACTAGAGGCCCTTTCCGAGCGTCGAAAAGGACTTCTGGCCGCGGCCCAGGTGGTAGACGAAGGGGCTTTATCTTCTCGCTTAGAAGAGCTTTCAGCAAAGCGTAAGACCCTTTTAAAAAGGCTTGAGACCTTAAAAACAAACGAAGAAGCCCTAGAAAAAGAACTGGTAAAGGCCCGAGAGACAGCGGCCCTTTTTGCCGAATATAAAGCGGCCAAGGAGGCCCTTGATAAACTCCTCAAACAAGAACCTGCCATGGAACGGCTAAAGGAACGCCTAATCCAGGGGGAAAGGGCGGAAAGGGTTCGTCCTTACGAGGAAAAATGGCAAGAATATCGGGAAGAAAAAAGGCGCCTCCTTGAAAGGCTCTCTGAGGCCGAAACGGCTTTGGATAAGGCCCAAAGATCTTTGGTTGAGGCCACAAAAAAGCTATCTCTTTGGGAGGCAAAGCGCCCAGAACTTGAAAAGCTAAAGATAGAAAAGGCCTTTTTAGAGGATCGTTTGCCCAAAGCCAAGGAGCTCTTTAACCTAAAAGAAACCATTAGCCAAGAAGAGATACAACTTAAGACCCTTGATCAAGAGCTAGAAAGGGTCAAAGGCACTCTCCAAAGGCTTGAAAGGCAGGAAAAAGAGGCCTTAAAGGAGAAAGAACTCCTCACTGCCAAGGCCCTTGAAGTAAATTTATGGCGGGAGAAAAAGAAGACCTGGGGCCTACTCAACGAAAAGCGAAGGGCCCTCCAAAAGATCTTGAGCGAAGAAGAAGGCCTTCTAAAGGGACTCAAACGGGATAAAAAAGCCCTTTTACAGGCAGAAGAAGAAGAGAAGAGACTGCGCCAAGAGGTAGAAAAACTAGAAGCCCTGTGGCTGACCGAGCAGGCCGCGGTCTTAGCCGCGCGTCTTAAACCCGGACGGCCTTGCCCGGTCTGTGGAGCAACCAGACATCCACGACCAGCTACTCCCTCCCTCTTTAAGATCGAAGTCAAAGACCTAGAGAGCGCTCGTCAGGCGGCCAAAGAGGCCAGCCAGAGGGCCGGGGCCCTCCGCGAACGGATCGGACGTCAGGAAGAGGCTTTATCCAGGATTAAACAAGAAAAAGAGAGTTTTCTAAAAGAATTAGGGGAGTTTGTCTCTTTTTCAGAAGAAGATTTTCAACAAGAGGGAAAGCAGCTAGATAAAGCCCTAAAGGAGGCCTTAAAGGCCAAAGAGGCCTTGGACAAACTTGAAAAACAGGTAGAACAACTGGCCCGGGAAAAGGAGAGGGCGGAAAGGAGCCTGGAAGATCTTCGTCAAACCCGAGAAAAGGTCCTTGTACGTTTGCAACAAAATAGAGTTAAGGAGCAAGAGATCGAGGCCTCCTTGCCGCAAGAGGCCAAGGCCCCGGATCAACTCGGACAGCGGATCAAGACCTTGGATCAGATGATCAAAGAAATGGAAACCCGGATTGAAGAGGCCCGCAGGGCCAAAGAGCTTGCCGAGCAAGAAGTAAAAGTCCACGAAAAAACCGTGGCCCTTTATCGCCAACAGCAAAAAGAATTAGACAAGACCTTGGTTCAGGCAGAAAAAGTCTTAACGAAGATTCTCAAAGAGACAGGTTTTGCACACCTTGAGGCCTTTCGTCAGGCCTTACTTTCTCAAGAGGAACGGGAGGCCTTATCTAAGCGCCTAGAAACATTTCGGGAAGAACTGGCCGCGGCTAAGGAACGTCTATCCCGTGCGGAGAAAAAGATAAAAGACCTCCGACCTCCAGATATCTCCGCCTTAGAACAAAAATATCGTCAGGCCAAAGAGGCTTTAGCTCTGGAGCAAAGGACCTTGGCCGGGCTTGAAAAGGAACTCGAAAACCTTGAACGCTTTGCCCGAGAACTGGCAGAGGTAAACAGACTCTTTACTAAAGAAGAGGAAGAATTCCAACGGGTAGCCCGGCTGGCAGAATTACTTTCCGGACACAACCCCAAACGTCTTTCCTTCCATCGTTATGTACTTGGGGCCCTCCTTGATCAGGTCCTTTTCCTGGCCTCCCAGAAACTCACCGAAATGAGTCGAGGGCGGTATCTTTTACGTCGTCGCCTGGAAGTGGTGGATCGGCGCCAGAGGGCAGGTTTAGATTTGGAAGTATTTGACGCTTACAGCGGCACTACGCGCCCGGTGGAGACCCTTTCCGGAGGGGAGAGTTTCCTGGCCGCCCTGGCCCTGGCCTTAGGGCTTTCCGAGGCCGTACAGCGTTTTTCCGGTGGAATCTCCATGGAGGCCATCTTTATCGACGAAGGTTTCGGCAGCCTGGACCCTGAGGCCTTGGAATTGGCCTTACGAGTCCTATTAGAACTAAGGGCCTGTGGTCGCCTAGTAGGGATTATCTCCCATGTGGCTGAGCTTAAGGAACGCATCCCCATCCGCTTGGAAGTGATTCCTTCCCGTACCGGGAGTCGTCTCAAATTGATCGGTCTCGACCAGCGTTTCTAAATCCGGGCTTTTCCCAAATTAAGAGCGGCGAAGAGATCCCGGAAAAGGTCTGTTCCTCAAGCAGACGCAAGGCCAACTCTCCTTCACCCCAGGGCTCTATCCCTTTGCGCCAGAGGTAAAAGGCCCGGCCTCCAGGACGCAGGCATTTAGCCGCATGGAGGGTAAACTTACGCACCGCCCCATAGCCCCGGGCAAAGACCAGATCAAAAGGCCCGGGCCATGGATCTTGCCCAAGATGGACCACCTTAGCCCGCACCCCTTTAAGGCCGAGTTCTTGTATCATTTGATTCATAAATTCTACACGGGAGGGCAGGGCCTCGAGCAAGGTGATCTCTAACCCTGGGCGAGCCAGCTTGACCACCAGGCCAGGTATGCCAGCCCCGGTACCTAGGTCTGCCGCTGAACCGCTCTTGGGTAGCTTTGAGGCCAAAACCAAGGACTCCAAAAATTGGGTCAATACTCGTTCGCGACGAGTCTTTACCGCGGTGAGGTTGAGGTTTGAAGCCGCCTCTTCCAGGGCTTCTCCGTAACGCACCAAAAGGGGCCAATTTTTCCCAAGGAGCCATTCTATACCGGCCTGCTTAAGGGCCTTTAAAAGCAAACCCTTGGCCTCTGACCAGGAGAGATCGCTCATGAACTCTTCTTTTTGTATTCCAGCGCGGCATTGATAAAAGAGACAAACAAGGGATGCGGTTCCATGGGCCGAGAGCGAAACTCTGGATGGAACTGACAACCTAAAAACCAAGGGTGGTCCTTTAGTTCGACGATCTCTACCAATTCTCCATCAGGAGAGAGTCCGCTTATGCGCATACCCTTTTCCTCAAAGAGCGAACGATATTCATTGTTAAACTCATATCGATGGCGATGGCGTTCAAAAATTTCGTCCACCTGGTAGGCAGCCTTGGCCAAGGTGCCTTCTACCAACCGGCACGGATAGGCCCCAAGGCGCATGGTACCCCCTTTTTCTGTCTTTTCATCTCGTATCTCCACTTTTTGGGTCCGATAATTGAACCACTCCCGCATGAGATAGATCACCGGGTAGGGCGTATCAGGATCGAATTCGGTGGAATTAGCCCTTTCTAATCCGGCCACGTGACGGGCAAACTCTATCACCGAGAGCTGCATCCCTAAACAGATGCCGAAGAAGGGAATTTTGTTCTCCCGAGCATAACGAATGGCCATAATCTTGCCTTCGATCCCCCTTGAACCAAATCCCCCAGGGACCAAGACCCCGTCTGCACCCCTTAGGCACTCGGCGATGTTATCGCTGGTGATCTCTTCTGCATCGAGATAACGGATGTTGACCTTGGTCAGGGAGGGGAGTCCGCCATGGATTAGGGCTTCGTGAAGGGACTTGTACGAATCTTTAAGATGCACATATTTACCCACCACAGCGATGGTCACTTCCTCCTTGGGATGTTTAAGGCGATAGACCAGGTCTTGCCAGGCATCAAGGTGCGGTTCTCTAGTCCAGATGTTTAAGAGCTCGATGATCTTTTCATCTAGCCCTTCTTTGTGAAAGATAAGGGGGATTTCATAGATGCAATCCACATCTTTGGCGGTGATCACCGCGTCTTCTTCTACATTACAGAAGAGGGCGATCTTTTTCTTCACTTCTGGGGGCAAAAACCTCTCGGTACGGCAAAGGAGGATATCGGGTTGAATACCAATGGCCCGCAGTTCCTTGACGCTATGCTGAGTAGGTTTGGTCTTGAGTTCACCAGCGGCCTTGATGTACGGAACAAAGGTCAGGTGAATGTAAAGGGTATTTTCCCGCCCGAGGTCTGCTCGCAACTGACGAATGGCCTCCAGAAAGGGCAAGCTCTCGATATCCCCTACTGTACCTCCAACCTCAATGATGGCGATGTCCACGTCACTTCCGGCAAGCTGCAGGATAGAGGCCTTGATCTCATCGGTAATATGAGGGATGATCTGGACCGTACCGCCCAGGTAATCTCCTCGCCTTTCCTTCATGATCACGGAGTAATAGATCTTTCCCGAGGTAAAATTGTTCTTTTGGCCCATCTTGGCCGAGGTAAAACGTTCATAATGGCCCAGATCAAGGTCTGTTTCGGCCCCATCATCGGTGACGTAGACCTCCCCGTGCTGGAAGGGGTTCATTGTTCCAGGATCAACATTTATGTAGGGATCGAGTTTCTGTAAAGTAACGGTCAGTCCACGTGCTTCCAGAAGGGTCCCGATGGAAGCAGCAGCCAGCCCTTTACCCAACGAAGAAAGGACTCCACCGGTCACAAAGATAAACTTGGTATGGATCTTTCGTTTCCTGCGCGCCATAAAGACACCCCTTTTACTCTGAGCTTGACGCCACGGAGCCGACAAGGGCCTCCGCTAAAATACGCCCTTTTTGGACACTAACCAATTGGATAGCCTTTATTTCGCTGGCTTTTATCTTTTGGGGCAAGGTAATGATAAAACTCGCTTGGTCAAAGCGCCCTACCTCGAAGTCTAAATGGGACCGCAACTTGACCATCACTATTACTGGTTCCGGTACCTTATCTTTGAGGCGGATGATCAATACCTCCGACCCATCACCGCGGCGTTTCAGTTGAGCCTCCCCCCAAATATCTCCTGAAAGGCCCTTTATCGGCCCCTGCCACAAGGTCTTAGTCTCCAGTTTTTCATAGCGTAAGGCCAAAAAATAAGCGACTACCACCACAAAGAGGACATAAATCAGGACCCTTTGCATATTCTCACTATATTCACCCCTGCCCCAGGTTCAATAACAAATTTTGTTCAAGAAAATAGTTACAAAATTGTCAAAATTTAAAATTAAAAATAGCAAAATTGTCAAAAAATACACACATCCAACTCAAAAATTCTTGTTTTCATCGGCAGTTAGGAAAATCCATCTTTGGTCTCCTCTTTGCTTATTAAGCAAGCGCTCTATCAAATTTTGACAAAAATGTAGGAGGATCTCATGATCAACAGCGGTGATACGGCCTTTATTTTAGTCTCTGCAGCCTTGGTTTTGTTGATGACCCCAGGGTTGGCCCTCTTTTACGGGGGGATGGTACGACGTAAAAAACGTGCTTGGTACCATCATGCAGAGTTTTATCATGATCAGCCTTATCGGGCTCGAATGGGTCTATTTGGGTTACAGTCTGTCTTTCGGCCCGGACATAGCTGGTTTCATTGGAGGACTTAAGTATGCCGCCCTTCGTGGCGTCGGTCTTGAACCCAGCGACACTTATGCCACCACCATCCCACACCTCCTTTTCATGATCTATCAGTGTATGTTCGCCATTATCACTCCGGCCTTGATCACCGGAGCCTTTGCTGAACGGATGCGTTTTGGCCCTTTTATCATCTTTAGCCTCCTTTGGGCTCCCGTCTGTCACTGGGTCTGGGGTGGAGGATTTCTCAGTCATAAAGGAGTCCTGGACTTCGCCGGTGGCCTGGTGGTCCACCTGACCTGCGGTGCTGCCGCTCTGGCCGCCGCCTTGGTCGTCGGCCCCCGGAAGGGCTATGGCCGAGAAAGTTTTAAGCCCCACAACCTCCCCATGACCTTGCTTGGGGCTGGCCTCCTCTGGTTCGGCTGGTTTGGATTTAACGGCGGTAGTGCCCTGGCAGCTAACGGCATCGCTGCCTCGGCCTTTGTGGCCACCCATTTGGCCGGCCTCACCGCTATGGCCATGTGGGTCTTAGTGGAATGGCTTCACCATGGAAAACCGACCACCCTGAGAGCCGCCAGTGGAGCCATTGCCGGCTTGGCCACCATCACCCCGGCCGCTGGGTTCGTAAGCCCTAATGCCGCAGTGATCATCGGCATTTTGGCTGGCCTTATCTGCTACTTAGGAGTCATGGCCAAGAATAAATTCGGTTATGACGACAGCCTTGATGTGGTAGGTATTCACGGCGTAGGTGGGCTCTTGGGTACCCTTTGTGTCGGCATCTTTGCCACCAAAGCCATCAACCCCGGTGGGGCCAACGGTCTTCTGGCTGGCAATCCAGCCCTTTTGGGCACCCAGGCCCTTGGGGTAGTGGTGGTTGGA
>CAZROA010000035.1:0-15995 GCA_964601575.1 uncultured Thermodesulfobacteriota bacterium | reverse complement strand
TTCGGTCTCCCCCGAATGGTAAAGGTCCAAATAAAAATCGTAGAAAAGGTGGTCGAGCGTGAGATCAAGGATCTCCCGATCGAGGTCGTGGGTTCAGAGAAAGAGGTCAAACTAGAGCCGGACAAAGTCTCCGCCATCCTCAAAGGCCCGGAGCGGGTCTTGGGCCCGTTTTCGGAGACCAAAATCAAGGCCATGGTTGATCTTACTCATCTAACACAGGGCTGGCATAAGGTCCGGGTCAAACTCATCATCCCGCCTGAAGTAAAAATTTTGGAACTAAAGCCGAAACAGATTAAAGTATTCATCTCATCAAAATAAAGCGGGGGTTGAGGGATGGGTGAGCTCTTCGGAACGGATGGGATCCGAGGTAAGGCCAATATCTGGCCAATGACTCCAGAAGTGGCTTTATTGGTCGGGCGGGCGGTGGGATATGTCTTTCGTAATCATATTGGAAAACACCGGGTCTTGATCGGGAAAGACACCAGGCTTTCGGGCTATCTCTTGGAGATGGCCTTGGCCTCAGGTCTTTGCTCGGTAGGGGCAGAAACCCTACTGGTTGGGCCTCTTCCTACTCCGGCCATCGCCTTCCTCACCACCGATATGCGCTGTGACGCCGGGGTGGTCATCTCCGCCTCCCACAACCCGTATTATGACAACGGGATCAAGATCTTCGGGCGTGACGGCTTCAAGCTCTCTGATGAACTAGAGGCCAAGATCGAAGAGATGGTCTTAAAGGGCACCATTTCGGAATTCAGGGTCCAAGATCAAGAGATTGGTCGGGCCTTCCGGATCGAAGACGCGGTCGGGCGATATATCGTCCATCTCAAGAATACCTTCCCCAAGGAAATGACCTTGGAAGGAATCAAGATTGCCCTGGATTGCGCCCATGGAGCTGCCTATCGAGTAGCCCCGGCGGTCTTTGAGGAACTCGGAGCCACGGTGATCAAACTGGGTACCTCACCCAATGGGATTAATATCAACGATGGTTGCGGGGCCTTACACCCTGAAACAGTAAGAGAAGCCGTTCTCAAACACAGGGCAGACATTGGCATCGCCTTAGACGGAGACGCCGATCGAATCATAGTAGTTGATGAAAAGGGAGAGGTGGTAGATGGAGATCAAATCATGGCCATTTGCGCAGCGGAGATGAAAAAGAGAGAAAGCCTTCGGGGTGGGGCGGTGGTAGCCACGGTGATGAGCAATATAGGGCTTGAGAAGGCCTTGGCCAGGTTGGGGCTCAAGCTAGTCCGGACCCCGGTGGGGGATCGCTTTGTAGTGGAAGAGATGCGCCGCGGGGGATACAACCTGGGTGGCGAACAATCAGGCCATATCATCTTTTTGGATCACGCCACCACGGGAGACGGTATTCTAGCCGGTCTACAACTTCTGGCCATTATGAAGGGCACAGAAAGGCCCCTTTCAGAGCTTGCCGCATGTCTTGAGCGTTTTCCTCAGGTACTGATCAACGTCAAGGTCAAGAAAAAGTTGCCCCCGGAAGAGATTCCCGGTCTCCCGGAATTGAAGGCCCAAATGGAGCAAAAGCTGGCTGACCGCGGACGAATCTTGATCAGGCCCTCGGGCACGGAACCCAAGTATCGGGTCATGGTTGAGGGTGAAGACGAGGCCGAAATTCGCACCCTGGCCGAAGAACTGGCTCAACACATCGAAAAAACCCTTAATTAAGGCCTAAACGAATCTTAGAAGTCGGAGGTTTTTATGGCCCTGATGGAGATAAGTGTCGTCCCCCTGGGCACCGGGTCCACCAGTCTTGGGCAATATGTGGCTGAGATAAAGACCTATCTTGAAAAAAAAGGCATCCCTCACACCCTGACCGACATGGGCACGATCATCGAGGGTGAAGTCTCGGAATTATTAAATATTGCCAGAGAACTCCATGAAATGCCCTTTAAGGCCGGGGCCAAACGGGTCTACACCAATATTCGCCTTGATGACCGGCGCGATAGAGAGACCCATCTTGGTGAAAAGGTAAAGAGGGTGCTTGAAAGGATTGCTTGATGCGTCTGGTCACAAAGATCTTTCTCCTCTTGGGGGCTGGGCTCTTGGTCTATGGGTTGATCAAAGGGGGAGTTTCCTTGATCTGGGAGAGGGCAACTAGGCTCTGTCTCTCTTGCATGGGCCTTCAATAAATGTTTGGCCGTCGTCGGTTCTGGCAGATAGTTTCTACCCTTTTGGGTAATGGTTATTTGGGTTTTCTCTGGCAAAGAGGGCTTTACCGTGGGTGGCTGAAGGGAATATGCTTCCCCGGGCTTAATTGCTACTCCTGCCCGGCGGCTACCATGGCCTGCCCCTTGGGGAGCCTTCAACAAAGCTTGGCTTCCCTCCGCCTCATGCCTGGCCCGGCCTTTCAGGCCGTGGTCTATGTCCTCGGAACCTTAATCTTATTTGCCCTCATCCTTGGACGAATAATCTGTGGCTGGCTCTGTCCTTTCGGTCTTTTACAAGAACTCCTCTATCGCCTCCCCGGTGTACCCAAAAAGATTCCCCCCCGGCGCATACGCTGGATTAAATACGCCCTACTCTTCCTTTTGGTCTTTTTTCTCCCGCTGGCCCTGACGGATATAACCGGCTACGGTAAGGCCTGGTTTTGCCGCCTCTTTTGCCCGGCAGGGACCCTTGAAGCCGGAATCTTCAATCTCCTTTTGCGTCCGGAGTTGAGATCTTTGGTCGGCCTTCTTTTCTATTTCAAGGTGTTTATCTTGGCCCTGATCATCTTCCTTTGCCTGATCTATTTTCGTTTCTTCTGTGTAGTCCTCTGTCCTTTGGGGGCCTTTTACGGCCTTTGGCAACGTATCAGCCTGATAAGACTCCATTGGGAGGCCCAAAATTGTTTTGATTGCCACGTGTGCGAAGACGTCTGCCCCGTGGGATTAAAGATCCCCGAAGAGCTGAATAGTGCCGAATGTATCCGCTGTCTACAATGTTTAAAGGCTTGCCCTTCTGGAGGCATCCGGTTAGAAGGCCCTTTAAATTTCATCAGACAAGTTGACCAACCCCAAAGATCTGCTAAAAAGCAAGGACATGCGTAAAGATGGTCGGGCCTTTGACCAACTACGATCGGTCAAGATCATCCCGGGTTTTTTGAAATACGCCGAGGGGTCAGCCCTTATTGAACTCGGGGAGACCAAGGTCATTTGTAGCGTCTCCGTGGAAGAAAAGGTCCCTGCTTTCTTGAAAGACACCGGGATGGGCTGGATCACCGCCGAGTATGCCATGCTCCCCCGGGCGACCCATACCCGTACCGTTAGGGATTCAGTCACCGGCAAGAAAGGCCGCTCTTACGAGATCCAGAGGCTCATCGGTCGATCTTTAAGGGCCATCGTTGATCTCACCGCCCTTGGAGAACGCACCTTCTGGGTAGACTGTGATGTCATCCAGGCCGACGGGGGTACCCGAACGGCCTCTATCACCGGGGCCTATGTGGCCCTTAGACAGGCGGTCAATCGCCTTCTTAAAGAGGGTATCCTTACGCGTGACCCGGTCCTTGAACCGGTTGCTGCCGTAAGTACTGGCTTGGTCTCCGGGGAGATCCTCTTGGATCTTACCTATGAAGAAGATTCGGTAGCCGAGGTCGATGCCAATTTTGTCTTTACCGAAAGCGGTAGGGTGGTAGAGGTTCAGGCCACCGCTGAAAAAACACCCTTTCCTTGGGAGGTCTTTGAGCAGATGAAACAACTGGCAGAAAAGGGGATCCGGGAGCTTATCCAAATCCAAAAAAAGGCTTTAGAAAATGGCTAAAAAGAAAAGACCTGATTTTTTGGTGTTAGCCACTAAAAACGAAGGGAAAATACGAGAATTTAAGGCCTTACTCAAAGGCTTTCCTCTAAAGATCAAGAGCTTAAAGGATTATCCTGAGGCCCCGGAGGTCTTGGAAACCGGAGAGACCTTCTTTGATAACGCCTTTAAAAAGGCCTATGAAATAGCCAAGGCCTTAAACGTCTTGGCCTTGGCTGATGATTCGGGTCTGGAAGTAGATGCCCTGGGTGGGGCCCCGGGGGTTTATTCTGCCCGGTACGCCGGACCCAAGGCCACCGATGAGGAAAACTATCTCAAACTCCTGAAAGAACTGGAAGGGGTCCCCCCTAAGGAACGGACAGCTCGTTTTCGGTGTGTAATCGTGATCTGTCACCCTTCAGGGGCCTGGCTTAAGGCTGAAGGTAGCTGGGAAGGTCTTATTACCACCGAGCCCCGGGGAGAATATGGTTTTGGGTATGACCCTGTGTTTCTCATTCCCGATTTGGGTAAAACAGCCGCAGAGATACCGCCCAAATTAAAGAACCAACTGAGCCACCGGGCCAATGCCTTGAGGGAATTGCTTGACCTATTACCCTCTTTCCTGAAAGTCCTTTAAATTATAGAGTAAAATTTTCCTTTCGGGGGTGTTGTCAACCAAGGTAATTCTCGGCTAAAGTTTTAGGACGCGGGGCGTAGCGCAGCCTGGCAGCGCACCTGCCTTGGGAGCAGGGGGTCGGCGGTTCAAATCCGCCCGCCCCGACCATCCTTCTCTTGGAAGATTCCATGAAAAAATTTTTGAAGGTCAGCGCGGGCTTATTTTTGTCTTTTTTCTTCTTGCTCGCCCTGATCATCCTCCTTCTGCCTTATTTGGTAAACCTTGAGGCCATAAAATCACGAGTTGAAAAAGAGGCTGCCCAAAAACTAAAGGCCGAGGTCAAGGTCTCTGAGCTCCGTCTGACCTTGCTCCCTAGACCAGGACTCAAACTCAAAGGTCTTCAAATAGAAGCGCCTTCTTATCACCTGGGGATTGAGGCTGCGGCCCTGGGCTTTCGCCTAAGGCCTTTGCTTGATAAACGTTTTGAAATAGAGGGCTTAAATCTTGAGAGGCCCAAGCTTAAGATCTTCCTCTCCCCCCAGGGAAAACCAACCCCTCCGTTCCGGGAAAGACTTCGCAAATTTTTGAACCGTGTCCCCTTGGTAAAGCTCAACCTCCAACACGGGGAATTGACCTTGCTTCGACAGGGAGAAGAACTCTTCCAGGCCAGAGATCTTGAGCTTGAGGCAGAGATCCGACGGGATCAGATCCTCCTTGAGGCCCAGAGCAAGAGCAAGGCCTGGGATTCTTTACTCCTTTCCCTCAAATTTTGGCCTGATACAGGCTTTCTCGAAGGATCAACGGAGATAAGGCGTCTAAATCTCTACTGTTTCCCCTTCCTCAGCCCTTATCTACCTACTCATCTAAAGACAGATCTTTCCCTGGCCCTTACCTTTCGTCGCGAAGATCAGAGCTGGCATCTGGGCTTTAAAGGCACGGCCCCTTGTGTGGCCAAGGATGAGGACCGAAACCTCCTTTTTTCTTGCAGCGCCTTCTTAGGGGAAGCCCTCCTGCGGCCTAAAGAGAAACGAATAAAGATCAAACAATTGATCATGAAGGTGCCGGAAATCATTGCCTCAGGCGAATACCTCCAGACGGAGAAAGGTACTTCTCTTAAAATAGACCTCGAAAAAGGGGACTTCACCGGCTGGCGGGAACGTTTCCTCCCCTTGGCCTCTAAGAACAAGGGGTTAAACACCTTTTTTAAGGTCCTGCGCAAGGCCCATGTCGAAAAGGCCCAAATCATCGCCTCAGGCCCTACTCCCAAAGAGGCTTTCAAGTTTGAAAATATAAGGCTTCAAGCCCAGGTCACCCTGGCAGAGGTACATCTCCCTATCTTTCCCAAGCCCTTGAAGGTAAAAGAAGGCCTTTGTCAATTGAAAAGGCGCACCCTTTATGTCGAGAAGGCCTCTGGTACTTATCAACACAATCTCTTTAAGAATGGCCGCTTGGAGATCTATCTCTTCAACCGAGAAAGACCTTTCTTGTTTGAGGCAGACTTGGAAGCCGAAGCCCCAGAGGCCCTGACCATAGTAAAAAGATTGGTCAAAAAAAGGCGGATCCAGGAAGAGCTAGCCAAAATCAAGGATATAAAGGGCAAGGCCTCAGGACACCTGCGCATCGAAGGAAGTCTCCGTCATCCAGTAGTAAGTTTTACGATCAAGCCCCAAGAGGTCTCGCTTGTCTACCAAAGACTACCCTTTCCCTTGATCTTACACCAAGGGACCATTTCTTACGCCCGTCGCCGAGTAGACTGCTCAAGCCTTGACCTCTCTCTCCCCAAGACTCATCTCCAAAGTCTCTCTGGAAGTCTTTCCTTTGCCCAAAAACCGGTCTTTTTGAACCTGAAGGAGGCCCGGGGAAGGATTTGGGTCTCAGAGCTCAACGCCTTTTTGGGGCTTAATGCCCGTCTCCGGTCTTTTTTGGCCAAGAACCGTCTAAAGGGCGGGGAGCTTCATCTCATTCGGGCCTTGTATAAAGGCCCCTTTATCTGGTCTAAATTTCAGAGAGACCTTGTCTTTGAGGCCCAGGCAAAGGATGTTTCCGTAGTCAACCTCCGATTACCCGGGGAGTTAAAGATAAAAAAGGGTTTTTTGCGCTATGAAAAGGAACACCTCACCTTCGGCCCTTTGGAAAGCTCTTTGCTTGACGCCTCAGGGCTTATTTCCGGTGAAATTTCACCCCTCTTTGGAGACAACCCCTCTATTTTTCTCAAGGGGCGTCTTCAAACCGGCCCTCATTTTATGGATTGGATCTTTGAAAAGGGAAAAATTCCCAAGAGCTTCTATCCAGTCCTCCCTTTAGAGGCCACCCAATTTGAGTTTTCTCTAACCCCAAAAGCCCTAAAATTATCTGGCACCTTTATCACCGCCAAAAAGGCCACCATCAAACTCGCTTTAGAGGAGAAAAAAGACCTCCTGGTCAGCAAACTGAAGATCCTTATTGAGGGAAAGACCACTGATCTGGGCTTTTCCAGTGAGCCGGAGAAAATAGCCTTTTATTTCCGCGGTCGTTTGGAAAAAGGCGATCTGGAAAAGATCTTGGCCAAGCCTTGGCCCAAACTAAAGCTGATACAGGCCCAAATCAAAGGAAAATATTATCCCCGGTCTCTCATTCGCACTGAATTAAAAGGTCCCTTGCATCTAAGAGGTCTCCGATGGCCTTGGAAAGAGGCCTCTCTTTTGATCGAAAAGCTAGATCTTAAGGGCCAAGGAAATAAGATTATTGTTCAAGAACTTGCAGGGGCCATCGACGATTCGTCTTTTCAGGCCAGTGGAGAGGCGGAGTTTACCCCTAAGAACATCCATCTCACCGGGGCCATCTATATCCCCGAGATAAAATTAGAAAAAATCCTGAAAAAAAGGCTTTTCACCGCCAAAAGGGCCTCTCGCTTTCCGCCGGTAGTCTTTGAGCTTGATTGGAGTACGGACAAGTTATTCATCCGTCGTTTTACCTTTCAAGAAGTCACAGGAACCCTTTTTTATCATGAGAAACGCCTTAAGTGGGTCATCGAAAAGGCTAATCTCTGCGGAATCAGGGTCTCGGGGGAGATAGATTATGCCCCTTCTCTTAAAAGCCTTCAGGTTTCCTATTCCAGATCAAAGGGTGATTTTGACCAACTGATGACCTGTCTCTTTGAACGTCCTCGTCTCTTTCGTGGTAGTTATAGCCTAGAAGGAAGTTTCAAAGGCCAAGGAGAAAAAGGACCTTTTCTGGAAAATACTACCGGAAGGGTCCTTTTTGTCTCCTCCAAGGGGGAAGTCTATAAATTCGGCCTTTTGGCCAAGCTCTTTGCCTTTTTAAACCCCATTGAGCTCTTTAAGGGGAAATTGCCCGATCTTTCCACCGAGGGTTTTGCCTATGAATTATTAGAAATTAAAGGACATTTTGAAAAACACTACCTAATCATCGACGAATCGCGCCTTGAAGGGACGGGGTTACGCATCTTTGCCTCGGGCAAATTGGATCTTAGGGATCAAAAGATCTATCTTACGGCCTTGGTCTCCCCTTTTGTGGCGGTAGATACCTTAGTAAGTCATATACCGATTATCGGGTGGGTGCTTACCGGAAAATCAAAGACCTTTTTCTCTATTCCGGTGGAAATCCGGGGTTCTATGGAAAACCCAGAGATTATTCCTCTGGACCCCAGGGCGGTAAGCAAGAGACTTTTGGGCATCATCGAACGCACCTTTAAACTCCCAGTAAAGATCTTTTTCCCCGGGGAGAAAAATCCTCCTCCTAACCCTAAAGGCCCTACCACCCCAAAAAACGCCCCAGATGATAAATGATAAAGGCAATTATCCAAGCGAGGGTCAATTCGTAAAGAATACTGATGGCTGGCCATCGCCAAGAACCAGTCTCTCTCCAAATAGCAATAACCGTGGCTATACAAGGGATATAGATCAGAACAAAGGCCATGAAACCCAGCGCCGCCGCCGGGGAGAGACCTGAGTGGCGAAGGGCCTCCCGGAGGGAATGTTCGCCATTTTCCTCTACATGATAAAGGACTCCCAAGGAAGAGACCACCACCTCTTTGGCCACCACCCCGGTGGCTAGACTGACGCCCATGCGCCAATCAAAACCAAGGGGCTTGAGCGTGGGGGCAAAGATTTTCCCCAGGCGACCGATATAGCTATCTTCTATGGGAGGGGGCGAGTGATCCTTTCTAGGGAAGGCGGAAAGGGCCCACAGAATAATAGAAAAGACGAGGATGACCCCGCCCATCTTTTGGAGATAGACCTTGGTCTTTTCCCACATATGTAAGACCAAGCCTTTAAAAGTGGGTAAACGATAGGGAGGAAGTTCTAAGACAAAAGGGGTGTCTTCTTCCTTGATGAGCACCTTACTAAAGACCTTACCCAGGATCATGGCCAAGACAATTCCTAGGGCATAAATCCCAAAGATCACTTGGGATTCCCTTCCGGGAAAAAAGGCCCCGGCAAAGAGGACGTATACCGGGAGCCTGGCTGAACAGCTCATCAAGGGATTGATCAATATGGTAAGGATACGATCACGTTGACTCTCTAGGGTGCGGGTAGCCATAATAGCCGGAACATTACAACCAAAGCCCATCAAAAGCGGAATAAAAGATTTGCCATGGAGCCCGAGAAAGTGCATCACCCGATCCATGATAAAGGCCGCCCGGGCCAGATAACCCGTGTCTTCGAAGAGACTAATACCTAAGAAAAGCAAAAGAATATTGGGCAGAAATACCAATACCCCCCCTACTCCACCAAGGACCCCGTTGACCAAAAGTTCTTGTAAGAGGCCTTCTGGAAGCCTTGCACTGAGGAAGCCCTGGAGAAATTCGATGGCCCTTTCGATGGCCTCTACCGGATATTCACCCAGGGTAAAGGTAAAATAAAAGAGGGCATACATGGCCAGGATAAAGATGGGAAATCCTAGGAAACGATTGGTCACGATGTCATCGATCCGGTCCGAGACCGTACGTCTAGTAAGGGCCGAGACCTTCATGACCTCCCTCAGGGCCCCGGCAATAAATCCATACCGGGCCTCGGCGATAATGGCCTCAGGGGTCTCATCTAATATTTCCCGCAGGCGTCTCTCGCTCCTGGCCAAGCGCTCAAGAATCGGGGCTGCCCCTGGGGTCTTACGGACGACACTGATGACCTCGCGATCGTTCTCAAGGAGCTTGATGGCTAACCAACGCGGAGGATATTTCTGGGAGAGATCTGGGTTTTGGATGATTAATTCGGTAAGGAGTTTTATTTCCCGTTCTACTTCCGGGCCATAATTAATAGAAACCGGTTGGGATTCAAGACGGCCTTCGGCTACAGCCACTACCGTCTCAAGGAGCTCTTCGATTCCTATTCCCTTGGTCCCTACCGTCTTGACCAAAGGGACTCCCAAGAGCTTGGAAAGCAATTCGTAGTCGATAAAGATTCCCCTGGCCTTGGCCACGTCGACCATATTCATGGCAAAGACCAAAGGGCGACCCAATTCCATCAACTGAACGGCCAGATAGAGATTCCTTTCCAGGTTTGAGGCATCGATGACATCAACCACTACCTCGGGGCGTTCTTTCAGGATAAAATCGCGGGCAATGATTTCTTCGATGGAATAGGCCGTAAGGGAATAGATACCCGGCAGGTCGACCACCTTTAGGACATGCCCTTTATACTGGACTAGGCCCTCTTTTTTTTCGACTGTTACCCCGGGCCAATTCCCTACTTTTTGACGGGCCCCGGTCAATTGATTAAAAATGGTTGTCTTTCCGGCATTGGGGTTACCGGTTAAGGCGACGGTGATCTCCATCAGGAAAGTTTTTCCACCAAGATGTTGGCCGCTTCCTCGTGACGGAGGCTTACGTGATAGCCTTTAACCTCATATTCCACCGGATCTTTCAAAGGAGCATAACGAATCACGCGAACCTCGGTGCCTGGAACAAACCCCATCTCCATCAGGCGCAGACGAAAAGGGCCATTCCCCATGATCTTTACGATCTTTCCTATCTCACCGGTCCGTAGATCCTCCAGTCTGGTCATCGCCATCACTCTAACCTCCGGAGAGATCTTAGCGCATTTGTTTCTTTTGGCACTCTGGACAATAACCGACAAATTCAAAGCGAACACCGGTAACCTGATAGCCATAACGCTTGATAACGTCCTGTTCAATCTGACTGATCCTCTCGTCGGTAAATTCTTCTACCCGCCGACAACCCAGACAACGCACGTGACCATGGGGTTCGTGACCATAAATGTGCTCGTAGTGCATGTGACCATCTTCATGATAGACCTCTTGGATCAGACCGCAATCAATCAATAGGGGGATGGTCCGGTAAATGGAGGCCTTCGAGAGCTTTTTTCCTTTGTTGCGCAGGCGTAGGTACAATTCATCCACATCAAAATGGTCATGAATCTGAAATATTTCCCGGACGATTATTTCCCTTTCCGGGGTGAAACGCAGACCTTTACGACGGACATACTCCCGAAAGACATCTATCTCGGGACAGGTTTCGTTTTCGACCTTTTTGACCTTAGACATGTAATCCTCTCCGTTTACTCCTGGTAGAAAGTGATTTTCTTTAACAAGTAAAAGAGATTAGGCCCTTATGTCAAGCAGTGAAAAAACTCACTCAAAAACAAAATTTTCGGGGTTATCGAAGGAGAGATCTTGTTTGCTGAAGGTCTTTTATAAAAACAAAAGGGCCTCCGAAGAGGCCCTCAAAAATTGAGTGAAGGAGGGGGGCTAACAACGAAACCGGGAGGCCAGACCCTTAAGCTTTTCAGCCAAAAGGGTCATTTCTTTGGAGAGTTCCCGGCTCCTCTGGCCTTTGGCTGCGGTCTCGTGAATGGCCTCAGTCATGCGGGCTATTTTTTCTTTGATCTCTTCAGAACTCTGTGAAGCCAAATTGGCGGCCTGACTTATCTCGTTCATCATGGCCGTTTGTTCTTCTACCGCGCTGGCAATCATATTAGAAATATCATTGATTTGGCTGATGATATTGCCTATTTCCTCGATGGCTTCGACCGAAGCCCGGGCATCAGCCTGGATGCTCTGGATTTTTTTGGAGATTTCTTCAGTAGCCTGGGTAGTCTGGCGTGAAAGTTCTTTGACCTCGTTGGCCACTACGGCAAAACCCTTGCCCGCCTCTCCAGCCCGGGCGGCCTCGATGGTGGCGTTTAGGGCCAAGAGATTGGTCTGTTCGGCGATTTGATTGATAAGATTGACCACTTCACCAATCTCTTCTGAAGAAATACTCAGTTTAGAGACGATTTCATTGGTCTGCTGGGCCTTGACCACCGCTTCGCTGGCGATCTGCGCCGCCTGAGAAGTATTTTGAGAAATCTCACCGATAGCTAAGACCATCTGTTCGGCAGCATTAGACACGGCCTTGACGTTTTGACTTACCGACTCTTCGGTGGCCTTTACCTCCTCCCCTTCCTGGGCCAATTGCTCGGCGGTTTGGGCCACTTCGTCCCCGGCCCGAAAGACCTCCTCTGCCGAAGAATAGACCTTGTGTGAAGAATCAATCACGTTTCTTAAGGTCTCACGCAGTCGCTCAACCATAAATTTGAAGGCCTTAAGGAGTTGGCCGATTTCATCCTTCCTAGCCGGCGGGAAAGAGATGGTAAAATCACCCTCAGCCACCCGTTTCACCAATTGTACGGCTTCTTGGACCGGATGGATAACCGTAGACTTCACCATCCACCAAATGATCCCAAGGATGCACACAGTAATGCCAAAGATGATAGCTTGATAAATCTTTAAACGATTGAGGGAGGCAATGGCCTTTTGTTCAAAGAGTTTGGTAAGGGTGTTGGCTTCTTTGAGGAGTTCTAAATTATGAGATAGAAGATATTCTTTATCTACTTGGGAACCTTGGTGATGAATAATCCTCTCTAGTCTAGTTCTAAATTCTTGCCAAAGTCTCTCTACCTTCTCGATCTGTGCCAGGATCTCTGGGTCTTTTACTTTTTTAAGCTTCATTGAAGCATCACCGTTACGCAAGGCCTCAAGACTTTTGCTAAAGAGGGCTGCTGTCTCCTCAGCCCCCTTGAAATCTCCTTCAAGGATCTGTTTAGTCATCTTTTGGGTAAGCATCCGTTGACGACCGGCGATATTGACCGCAATGGCGTCTTTGGAATTCTTTTGGAGGACGAAGAAGACCACTCCGCAATTCAAGGCACTGACCAACAACATGACCACCATTACTGCCAAGAGCCGGGCTTTGATGGTTTGCATAACCCCTCCTACTTTTGAGCGTAGTTCTCTTTCTTTATCGGCCAAATGAACTCTTGCTTAAAGGCGGGGCCCGGGTTAATAGGTGACATTCCCTTCGTCCCACATCTCGGGGGTAAAGCGTACTACTCGATTGCGACCTTTTTCTTTGGCCCGATAAAGGGCTATATCGGCGAATTTGATCGTTTGCCAGATATCTTCATCGTCTATCGGAAATTCGCTCACCCCGATGGAAATGGTGCGTCTTATCGTCCCGGCCTTGGTCTGAAAACGGGCCTTTTCTATGGCCTCGCGCAGCTTTTCGGCTATCACCACGGCCTGTCCTTCCTTGGTATCTTGAAGGAGGATCAAAAATTCCTCTCCTCCAAATCGGGCCACTATGTCTGATTTACGCACCTTGTTCTTCAAGATTTCGGCTATCTGATGTAGGAGCTCGTCTCCGATGTCATGGCCATAGCTGTCATTGATCTGCTTAAAATGATCTACGTCGCACATCAAAACCCCCAAAATGGAGCCTCGACGTAGAATACCAGCGGCGATGGTCTCCAGGCCCTCTTCTACAAAACGGCGGTTCCAAAGTCCGGTAAGGGGGTCTTTAATGGCCATTTCTCTAAGAGAGGCAGCGTAACGCTTGGCCTCGATCACTGCCTGGGCCTCTTCCAGATAGGCCCGCAGGAATTTCAGATCAGAGACGAATCTCTGTTTGTCCTCCTCGTTCTCTATCGAAGGCAAGAGCTTGATGACCATCTGGACCTTTCCCCCGGTGACCAGGGGAATACATACATGATCAGCCTCTTCCAAGGGACATATTCCGGGAAAGTCAAGAGAAGAAACCGAGTGCCCGGTTCGTTTGGCCCGGCATCGATTAGCATCAACTAATATTTCTGGATTAATAGAAACCTGTTCACCGTTTATAAACACCGGTTCTATTGTATTTTGTGAATTCGATACGGCTAAGAAAGCAAAATTTTCCAGATTAAAACGCTCTTTAAATATGCGAGCAAGTCGTTGATATACATCTTCTAAATTATCATCTTCTTCTATAATATGTTTAAAATGAGCCAGTTCAGCAAATTGTAATATTAAACGGTTAGTTTCTTCGACTAGATTTCCTATTTCGTCTTTATATGGAAAAACAAGGAGATGTTCATCGTATGCCCTGCGCCCTGCTTCTCGTAGTTTACGAAGTTTTACAGTGATCTGTCTAAGTGGTTGTAAAACCATTATAAAAAATGATATACCACCTGAAATTAGTACCATAACTAATAATATTAGTAATAGACTTTCTATCCATCTTGTTTTATCAATAATTTTTAGAACTTTTTTTCGATATTCTTCGTCACGTTGAAGATTCAATTTAACTAATTGTTCAGAAAGAGGAAATATTTCTTGAAAAATATTTCCTTTGGAATGTCTTTGAAAATGGCTCAAAATTTTACGTAATATTTGACGAGCTTGAGGATCTTTTTCTGGAGAAATGTTTATTTTTTGTTCCTTTGTGAGGGAAACTACACCTCCATTTAGAATAGTTTCGGTTATATCATGCAATTCTTTATAAGGAATTTGATTTTTGCTATTTTTTAAAAGAAGTAATCTTTGGTACCACGAAAATATAACGATTGTTCGAGCTTCTTGAATACGAAGAAAGTTTTTCTCAAGGGTTCTTGACTCTAGGAGGAGGACACCAATAACCAAGAAAATAATTACTCCGCAAAAGGTCAGGATGAAACCAACCTTTACAAAAAGGGATTGATCAAGAAAAAAACTCCACCACCGCCGCCAATGATTAAGACTCATTTTTAAATTATTTCTCGAGACATTACCTATAGTTTAAAAAATCAAACAATATTTTGAGAATCATTCTACATTACAAAGCCTTCAAAACTTTGTCCGTAATATCGGTACGAAACGAAAAAAATTAAAATTTGTGAAGTTTACTAAAGGGGTTATTTGTTAGGATTTCCTTGTTCTTTTCAGGAGGCCTAAAGAGGAATATCTTGTAGTTGTAATATTTCTTCCTCTCGGAGACGAAAAGTAAATAAAATCGCGAGATCAGAACAAATCCTTGCAGGAGGGAAAAATGTTTATATCCGATTGGCTGGAAATAAAAAACGGCGAAATAATCCTAAAAGATGCACAAAAAGCCCGCTCTTCACTGGATGAATTGGTATACGAGGCCGTTTTTACCGAAGACGAAGGTCAAAAGGTCGAAAAACTCACTTTAATCAAAGAAATAGCCAAGGCTTTAGGGGCGGTTCCGGCCTCTATATATGGCCTTTATAAGGCCATGGCCAAAGAGTTTCCAGGATTTACTGTTCCGGCCATCAACATCCGCGGTCTTGCTTATGACTTTGCCCGTACCGTCTTCCGTAAGGCTATAGAATCAAATGTTGGAGCCTTGATCTTTGAGATTGCCCGTTCAGAAATGGGTTACACCCAACAGCGCCCCCTGGAGTATGCCACGGTGATAACCGCCGCTGCTGCCAGAGAAGGATTTACCGGCCCGGTCTTTATCCAGGGGGATCATTTCCAATTACGCCGAAAGGCCTTTTTTGCCGCTCCAGAAAAAGAAAAGGGCCTACTCCAAAACCTGATCGATGAGGCCTTGGAGGCTGAGTTTTATCAAATTGATATTGACGCCTCGACCTTGGTCGAGATAGAAAAACCCACCGTCCCTGAGCAACAGCGTTTAAACTATGAGGTAACCGCCGAATTGGCCACTTACATCCGGCAAAAAGAACCCGAAGGGGTGACTGTAAGCATAGGGGGAGAGATCGGCGAGATCGGGGGCCATAACAGCACCCCTGAAGAGCTAAGGGCCTTTTTGGATGGATTCAATCAAAGCTTTTCCGGTGAACATGGCTTGGCCAAAATCAGCGTCCAGACCGGGACAGCCCACGGTGGGGTAGTCCTTCCCGATGGTACGGTGGCCAAAGTAGCCGTAGATTTTGATACCTTGCGGACCCTTTCCGAGCTGGCACGTCGAGAATATGGTCTGGCCGGAGCCGTGCAGCACGGGGCCTCTACCCTACCAGACGAAATGTTTCATCTCTTTCCCGAGGTGGGCTGTTGTGAAATACATCTGGCTACCGGTTTTCAAAATCTGATCTATGACCACCCTGCCCTCCCCGATTCCTTTCGCCAAGAAATCTATGAATTTCTCAAAAAAAATCTGGCTAAGGAGAAGAAAGAAGACATGACCGAAGCTCAATTTATCTATAAGACTCGAAAGAAGGGCTTTGGGTTATTCAAGAAGAAATGGTGGGACCTTGACCCCAAGGTGAAAGAACAAATTATGGAAGATTTAGGGAAAAAGATACAGTTTCTCTTTGAAAAACTGAGGGTTGTAAACACCAAAGATATAGTCCAACAAACGGTAAAGATGATCAAGATCAAGAAACTTCCTTCTTAAACCTTTCATTTAAAATTAAAAAAGGGCGCCTTT
>CAZROA010000034.1:0-5839 GCA_964601575.1 uncultured Thermodesulfobacteriota bacterium | reverse complement strand
TGGGAAAGCATCTCTGAACCATGTCCCGCGCCAATAAAAGATTAAAAGAAATTCTTGAATTTCTGATAAAAAAACTTGATCCAGAAAAGATAATCCTTTTTGGATCGCGAGCGAAGGGATATGCTCGCTCAGGGTCTGACTTTGATTTGGTTGTCATTGGGAAGGCACCTCCTGATTTTCGGACAGAACGAAAACTAAAGGAAGAACTAGATAGAATAGCAGGAATTTATAGTGTTGATCTTTTGTTTTGGGATAAAATATCCTCTGAATTTAGAAATGTTATTTTACAAACAGGAGAAATAGTTTATGAAAAAAGCAGATCTATATCTGGCCATTGATAAATTAGAACAAGCATTTAATCGCCTAAAAGAAGCACTTCCTAGAGTTCAAGATGATCTTGACAGAGACGGTATTATACAACGTTTTGAGTTTACTATTGAGTTACTCTGGAAAACAATCAAGATCATCCTTGCCTATCAAGGAATTGAATGTGTAAGTCCTCGTAAGTGTATCAAGGAAGCTTTTCGAGCAGGGATGATAGAAGATGACGAAATTATTTTGGATATGCTTGAGGATCGCAACCGCAGTTCACACATTTATGACGAATCTACGGCAGAAGAAATTTTCGAACGTATTGCTAAGGTTTATGTTCCTATATTAGGAAAAATAATAGCCAAAATTCGGCGATCTTTTGAATAGAAATGGAACTCTCGTGCGAAAGATTTTTCTTATCTTTTCTCACGAATTAACTGAAGAACAAAAATTTGATCTCTATAAAAACTGGCAGGTGCAAGAGTTTGTAACATTACCTGCCTATCTTCAAGCTCTTTGGAGTAACATCCCTCCAGAGCTAGAAAGCCTCGATGTTTATCTGACTCCGCTTTTTGAATGGTTACGTGAGAAGGCCCTACCCCAAGATTTGGTTCTCATTCAGGGCGATTTCGGGGCCGTCTATCTTGCAGTGCAGAAGGCCTTTGAGCTGGGGCTTGTCCCCATCTACGCCACCACCAGCCGCGAGGTCCGGGAAACAAAGCTTGCCGATGGGTCCATTCGACAAGAACGCCTTTTTAAACACGTTCGTTTCCGGGTTTACGGGAGGTAAGCATGGCCAGGATTTTCATGTCTTTTTTAGGAACCAACCGTTATGTCGAGGCGCATTATCGGCTGGGTAAAGACATTTCAGCCCTTACCCCTTTTGTGCAGGAGGCCTTAACAGGCTTTTTCTGTAAAGACTGGGGCCCACAAGACCGCCTGGTCTTTTTTCTCACTACAGAGGCCCAAAAGAAAAACTGGGAAGACGGAGGCAATTTCCCCGAAGGCCTCAAGACCCGGCTAAAGAAATTAGGGCTCTCCGCCAAAGAAGAACCTGTTCCCTTTACCGAAGGGTATTCTGAAGAGGAAATCAGAAAAAATTTCCTCACCGTGGTGGACCGACTCCAGGACGGAGACGAGGTCATCTTCGACATCACCCATTCCTTTCGCTCGCTTCCCATGTTGAATCTGGTGGCTCTAAACTATGCCCGGGTGCTCAAAAAGATCTATATCCGGGGCATTTATTACGGAGCCTTCGAAGTTTTGGGTAATCCTCGGGATGTGCAAGAGAAGATCCCTCCAGAAGAAAGGATAGCTCCGGTGTTTGATCTGACCTCTTATGCCCTCTTGCTAGACTGGTCTTTTGCCGTGGAGGAATTCGTCCGCTACGGTCTGGCTGAAAGGTTGTACGATCTGGTACAGGGAGAAATCCGGCCCATTCTCAAAAGAAGCCGCGGGCAGGACGAAAAGGCTTCGTCTCTGCGTTCCATTACCCAGGGGCTGAAAAACCTGGCTCTAAATATCTACACCTGTCGCTGTCAGGCCATTGAAAATATCAGGCTTTCTTCGGATTTTTACGGTGAAATTTCTCTGGATGATTTTCTACCCGCCTTTGCTCCGCTTATAGGGCGCATCAAGCACAAAGTTGAGCCTTTCTTTACAGAAGATCCGTGGGAAAAGGCCTTAGCCGCGGTGAAGTGGTGCCTGGCTCACAACCTTGTTCAGCAGGGCTACACCATCCTTGAAGAAGCCACCGTTACGGAACTATGCCGCCTGGCCGGTCTTAAGGGCTCAGACAAAAAGAATCGCAACTTTGTTTCTAGCCTGCTAGCCATGAATGCTCAGAAGAGGCCGTCTGAGGAATGGCAAGGCGAGCTTGGAAGGCGTCGGGAAGAAGGCCTGGCCTTGCAGAAAAAATGGGGCAAAGCCCTACAGGATCTGGCCAAGGCCTTTGCTTCGCTTGCCGATGTGCGCAACGACATAAACCACTGCGGATGTCGGTCTGGGGCAAAGCAGGCCAGTGCTTTGATCCAGGAGCTTGAACAACACTACCAAGCGATCCGTGAAGCCATGGAAGTCCTTAAAAGAAAAACGGCAAAAACAGAAAGGGCTTAGGCAGCATGAGTAGCACACACTATCTCATCTGCTACGACATAGCCGACCCTAAGCGTCTTCAAAAAGTAGCGCGCATCATGGAAGATTTTGGCCTGCGCGTGCTTTACAGCGTGTTTGAATGCTACCTCACCCCGGTTCAGCTTGAATCTTTACGCCAGGCCGTAGAGCCGCTTCTTGACCCGCTAACAGATAGTGTGCGCTATTACGTACTTTGTGAACGCTGTGAAAGACACGTGGAACACTTAGGACGGGAACGCAAATTTCTACGCCTAAAGGAGTGTGAAATCGTGTGAACATCCTTGAACAAGCAGAAACATCCCTGGCCCAGGGCTACGAAGACAAGGCCCGTGCTTTGGTCTTGCGCTATCGTCTTCTCCCCGGGCAAACCGCTGCGGAATACGTACGCTGGGGGCGTCTTTGCGAAGACCTGGCCCTGCCGCAACAGGCCCAGGAATGTTACCAAAAGGCCCTGGCTATAAATGAAGATTACCCCCAGGCCCTTTGGGCCCTGGCCCAATTAAATTACGAGATAGGAGACCTGTACTCCGCCAAGCGCCTTATCAAACGCCTTCTGCGCAAAGACCCAGAGTTTACCGGCGCCAAAGATCTCTTAGGGAAGATTTACCGCGAACTTGGCGAACAAGGTTCCCTGGCCGTGCTTACCAGGGCCTCAAGGGTAAAAGCCCCCTCTGGCCCGCGTTACTTTCCCCCTTCCCTTGGCGCTAAAGACCTGGAGCCTTTTGCCCCTTTTCTTGAAGGTCGAGAGGCCTTTGGCGAATTCATCCTCAACCCCAAGACCGGGGCTCCGGTATTTCTCCATCGTGAACAAGCCCTGACCCCTGAAGACTTAAGGGCCCATATCCTGGGCCAGAGGTACTTGGCGGTTTACCCCATAAATCAAAAGAAAAAGACCCGGGTAGCTTACTTAAGCATCCGCGTGCCCCAGCGGGACATAGGCAAACACGTCAGAGAACGAAGTTGGCTCTATTTAAAGGCCGAAGCCACCCGTACCCAGGCCTTAAAGGCCCTCAAAAGTTTACGGCAAGAAGGCCTCCCTGTGGCCTTAGAGCGCCTTTCTCCCTATGCATACCGTTTATGGTTCCTCTTTAAGGAACCCGTTCATTTCCTTTGGGCCAAAAGGTTTTTGAGGGCTGTGGAAGAAAGGCTCCCTTACCCTGAAGAAGGCCTCTTATACCAACCCTGGAACCTGACCAAACCTATAGGCGTAGGCTGGCGTGAACAGGCAGTTGTCCTTCCCTTGGGACAAAATCCTGTTACCAAAAAGCGGGCCCTGTTTTTAGAAGATCACGGAGAGCCTTACGCAGACCAGCTTTCTTTTTTCAAAAAGCTAAGGCACCTGAGCTTTGCCGAAATCCGCGCCTTTTGTCGTCAGCAGGAGTTACGCTGGGAACCCCGCACAGGAGACCAACTTGATGCCCTGCTTACACGCCTGTGTAAGAGCTGCCCGTTGATTGAAAACCTGGTCCACAAGGCCCGGGCGGGGAGACGCTTGCGTCGAGAAGAAAAAATAGCCCTATTCCTCACGGTAGGCCTCTTAGACCCAGAGGGACGGCTTCTGCATGAAGTGCTTCATCCCTGCCCGGATTACCGCTACACCAAGGTGGAACGCCAACGCCAGAGCCTTCCGCCTAACCCCATCAGTTGTTACAAGCTACGACAATGGTTTCCCGGGCTAACGTCTTTTTTACCCTGTCATTGCGTGTTTAATGACCTGGGGGAACGCTATCCTTCTCCACTTTTGCACGTGGCCCCTATTCTGGTGCCTGCGGAAGACGAACGCCTGAACCTCAAGCATCATTCTCCTGTCCAACTAGCGCGCAAATATTGGTTTTATTTTCAAGAAAAAGAAAAAATTGAAAAACGTCTTTCGAACATGCGTAAAGAACTTTGCGCATATTTAAAAAGACATCCTGGCAAACGCTTGTCTTTAGGAGGTGGATATTATCTCAGGCTAAGGAGAGACAAACTCATTATTGAGGAGGCATAAGGTGGCCCTTTATATCACCGAACAAGGGCTCAAAATCCGCCGCGAGGGGCAAAGGTTACAACTTTTTCGCGAGAAAAAACTAGTACGCGAATTACGTTTTGAAGATTTAAACGAAATTTATATATTCGGGCGCACACATTTTACAGCCCAGGCAATACAAGCTCTGCTCAAAAATAAGATTTATGTACATTTTCTTACAAGCTCAGGCAAATACTTAGGGCGTCTTGCTCCTCCTAAAGGGAAAAATATAGAACTGCGTCTAAGTCAATTTCGCGCCTTTGAAGATGAAAAGCGCAGACTCTCGCTAGCCAAAAGTTTTATTTTGGCCAAGGTCAAAAACCAAAGGACCTTTTTAAGGAGACACAACCGCAAACTCAAACAAAACCGCATTGCTCAGGCGATCCTTCAGCTCAAAAAGCAAATTATCCAGGTTGAAAGAAGCCATAACCTAGAAAATTTGCGTGGTGCCGAAGGTATAGCTGCGAATATCTATTTTGAAGTCTTTGGCCGTCTCATCCAGGTCAAAGGGTTGAAGTTTCCCGGGCGTATTCGTCGTCCACCTCCAGATCCTATTAATGCGCTGCTCTCTTTAGGTTATACGCTACTTTGTACGCAAATTTGGAGTATGGTAGAAGCAAGTAGTCTGGATGCCTATCTCGGGTTTCTCCATGTACCAGAATATGGGCGCCCTTCTTTAGTGCTGGACTTAATGGAAGAATGGCGGCCCATTATTGTTGATCCATTAGTCGTACGCGTCTTAAATTGGGGCACTATAAAAGCAGAAGATTTTATCGAAGAACCCTGGGAAGAAGACGAAGACTTTTCCTCTATACATCTTTCACCACAAGGTTTGCGCAAATTTCTCGCTCAATTTCACCGACGCATGGAAGAAGAAGCCACTTATACACCTTTAAACAAGAGATTCCGTTATAAAGATATTATGCAGCAACAAATCTGGCATTTAAATCGCGTTTTATTAGGAAAAGAAAAAAATTATAATGGCTTTATATTTGAACACTAAATTTTCACAAAAACAGAGAGATAAACTAATATGGCTAAAAGACATTTTTATATAATTTCTTACGATATTTCGGACGACAAACGCCTAAAAAAGGTACATAAATTTTTAAAAGATTATGGAGAATGGAAACAACGTAGCGTGTTTGAATGCTGGCTTACACCTGAAGCTTACGAGCAGGTCAAAAAAGGGTTAAAAAGCCTGATTAAACCCAGGGTAGATAGAGTGCGCATTTATCGTTTGTGTACATCCTGTCGTCAAAAGGCTTTTGCCTATGGTTGGGGGAATCTCCCTGAAGATTTTGAAGAAGAGATAATCATCTGATATGGCTAATAAATAGCCGGCTTTATATTAATCCGAACGCTTAATTTATGAGACCAAACGTA
>CAZROA010000033.1:0-42165 GCA_964601575.1 uncultured Thermodesulfobacteriota bacterium | reverse complement strand
TATACGAAATACCCTGAGAAGAACAGCCGGCTCTTCTTTAGAAGCTAATCGAGCAAATTCGACTACTTTTCTACCTTGTTTTCTAAGATTATCTATTTCTTTTTTATATATAATGTCGCTTGGTAAACCAACAACCGGATCATCTTCAATCAAACTTGTAGTTGCTATGATTGTATTATTTTTTTGGGCAATACCTAAAATCATGTTCTTTTTATACACACTTTGTATTTCTTTTTTTAAAAATTCTTCATAAGTAATATTTAATAAACCTCTTTTTTTGTATTTTTCATAAACTAATAATAAAGCTTTTTGAATATCCTCATCATTTCTTGTAAGATATATCTCTATTTGTTCGTAAGATTTTTTAACAACACGACATAAGAAAAATCTTTTTAATCTTTGTCGATCTAAAGCTATCATTTAAACTCTCCATTGTTTCATTTTTGGAAAAAGCCAACATTAGATCTGCAAAAGATGTACCAATAAAAATTTTCCTTAGAGATTAGGGAGTTAGAGAGAGTAGATTTCTTAAATATGTAGGATTTAGCCTACATATTTTTAGAGAAATCTATCTGTGGAAAGGAATGAGAGGGGATTTTTTGTAGTTAAAAGTATACACTAATGACAAAAATAAAACAATTAAATCGGTGAAAAGGCCTTTAGTTTAGGGATATAGGTTTAAGAAAAAGAGCGGAGCCGGTCCTTCTTGGACCGGCTCCCGCTGAATTAATCCTCTAAAGTTGAGGTATCGCCCTCGGGGAGGCCTAGTTCACGGGCGCGGAGCAATCGACGCATAATCTTGCCACTCCTGGTCTTCGGGAGTTTTTCGACGAATTCTACCTCAGAAGGGGTAGCAATCGGCCCCAATTCCTTGCGCACATGCTGAATGATACTCTTGCGCAGACCCTCGGTCGGTTCTTTGCCGGCCCGAAGGACGACAAAGACCTTGATACGCTCGCCTTTGATCTCATCAGGGAGCCCGATGGCCGCAGCCTCGGCCACCGAAGGGTGGCTTACCAAGGCGCTTTCAAGGTCTGCCGTACCGATACGATGTCCGGCAACGTTTAGGACATCATCAGCCCGACCAAGGACGGCAAAATAGCCCTCTTCGTCACAGACGGCGATGTCTCCGGTCTTGTAACAGCCAGGGATCTCGTTCCAATAGCTTTCGTAACGCGCTGGGTCACCATAGACCGTGCGCATCATGTAGGGCAGGGGCTGGCGCAGGACGAGGTAACCCCCTTGCCCCGAAGGGATGGGACGACCGTTTTCATCCACCACATCAGCTACCACCCCGGGCAGAGGCTTTCCCACCCGCCCGGGCTTAGAAGGCGTGGCCGGCATGGTGCCCAATACCGGGCCGGCGACCTCGGTCTGCCAGAAATTGTCAACGCAATGGCCGTTGTTTTCCAAGATTACCTCCTGAGCAAAGTTCCAGGCCTCGGGATTTAATGGTTCTCCAGCACAGGCCAGGATGCGCAGGGTGGAGCGGTCGTATTTCTTGATGTGTTCTTCGCCAAAACGCATAAACATCCTCAGGGCCGTGGGGGCGGTGAACATGACCGAGACCCCATATTTTTGGACTTTTTCCCAGATAACGCCGGGGTGGGGATAGTCAGGGGCTCCTTCGCGGATAAGGACCGTGGCCCCAGCACAAAGCGGCCCGTAAACGATGAATGAATGTCCTACGATCCAGCCGATGTCTGAAGTAGACCAATAGACATCCTGGTCCTTGATGTCGTAAAAGGCCTTGGTGAGGTAATAAGTACCGACCATGTAACCACCATGGACGTGGACCACGCCTTTGGGTTTTCCCGTGGTGCCAGAGGTGTAGAGGATAAAGAGGGGATCTTCGGCATCCATGATCTCCGGTGGGCAACGATGGGAGTGACTGCGGAGGAGTTCCCAGAAATCGATCTCCCATTCCTCAAGTTCGATGGCCGGTTTTACCCGCCGGTGGACGATGACCTTTTCGACAAAGTCCAGGTGTTCCAAGGCCTCATCCACCGCGGCCTTGAGCCGGACCACCTTGCCTCGGCGATAGGTCACGTCCGAGCAGATGACCAGCTTTGCTCGACAATCTTCTATGCGGGAACGAAGGGCCCCTGCGCCCATGCCGGCATAGACCACCGAATGGATGGCCCCGATGCGGGCACAGGCCAGCATGGCGATAATGCCCTCGATGGTAAGGGGCATATAGATGACCACTCGGTCTCCCTTACCGACGCCAAGGGACTTAAGCCCGTTGGCAAACTGATTGACCCGGTCCCGAAGCTGGCCGTAGGTGCCGACCAGCTCTTCTCCTTCCTCCGAGAGCCAAATGACCGCCACTTTATTTCGACGCCAGGAGTCGGCATGGCGATCAAGGGCATTGACGGTGATATTGGTCTTCCCGCCGACGAACCAACGATGATAGGGAAGATCTATCTCGCGGACCTTTTTCCAAGGTTCAAACCAGATAAGCTCGCTGGCAATCTGCCCCCAAAAGCCCTCTGGGTCTCGAATGGAATAGGCATAGACCGAGTCATAATCCTTGATAAAGGCCTCGTCCAACACGCGTCGAGGAGGATCGAATTTTTGGTCTACCTTGAGGAGATGTTCGATCTGAGCGGTGTAGTTGTAAGCCATAGAGACCTCCTTAACCGGTATCCGTTTAGGCAGGCATATTAGCGGATTTGGGAAAATTGTCACCTTAAATTAATTGAATCCATTCCCGTTTTTCTCGGGAAAATCGGCAAGGACTTTATGAACTCTGATAGCCTTGGAGGTCAAAAAAGAGACGGGAAAAACCCAGGGCCTTTAATCCCTTGGTAATGATCTCCCTCTTTTGCCAAAAAGACTCAAATTCTAAAGGATCGAACTCAAGACGGGCCTCGTCTCGAAAGACCCGGACACGAAAGACCCTAAAACCCAAAGAACGTAAGAGGTCTTCGGCCTTTTTAACCTGATTAAGCCTCTCCCGCGTAATGATCTCCCCGGGTAGAAAGCGGGTGGCCAGACAGGGGGCCGCCGGGAGACCAGCCACCCTAAGGCCCTTTTCCCGAGCATAGGTCCGGATCTCTCTCTTATTGATCCCGGCCTCGGCCAAAGGGGTAAGGATACCCAACTCGCGGATGGCCTTAAGCCCCGGGCGATAAACCTTTAGATCATCGGCTTGGGTCCCATCAGCCAGAAGGGAGAAGCCCTCTTTACGGGCGATGGGCAGGAGTTTTTCATACATGGCCTTCTTGCAATAATAACAACGATTAGGAGGATTGTGGACGAAGGTATCCAGGCTGAGATGATCAAAGAAGACCCCTTTTAGCCTGACCCCTAAGCCGAAGGCCGTCTCCCCGGCACGGGAAAGATCCTCTCTGGGGAAAATGGGTGAAACCACGGTGAGGGCCAAGACATTTTCCTGCCCAAGGAGGGTAACACTACGGTGTAGGAGCACGGTGCTGTCAAGCCCGCCGGAGAAGGCAATGGCCAAACGCTCGTAAGAACAAAGGATACGGACCAAGAGATCATCTTTTTGGCCGAAGTTTTTGCTTGAGCCTTTGCAGATCCTTTTTAAGTGCTTCTTCATTTCCTCTTTGGCCATAAGCGAGCTGGTAATATTCTTCTACAAAGGCCTTGATTTCTCCTGCCAAGTGAGGAAATCTTCCTCCCGCTCGTTTGGCAAATTCCGCCAAGGTCTCTCCGGGTTTGCGCTTAAGGCCATACCGTGGCCAAAGGGCCAAAAATTCTTCTACCGGATCAGGAGAAAAAAACCACCTCTTCCAAAGGAAAAAAATCGAGAAAAATCCAGCCAAGACAATAATAAACCAGAATATATACGCTTTTTGAAAATTTCTAATCTTAATTTTAGGGAAAAGACCCTTCAGAAAGTGGCCCTCTTTGAGGGAAAAGGCCAGGTCCTCACCCAGAAAAAACAGGTAATCGAGGTTTCTTTCTAGTAGATTTCGCAGACCCCGCTTTGGAGGAATGGCTGGGGTGGGATCGAATCTCTGCCAGCCATCTTTGATCCAGGCCTCGACCCAAAGATGGGCCTCGCTTTGGCGGACGAGGAAATAATGTCCCCTTGGGATCCACTCTCCCCCGAGATAGCCGCTCACTACTCGGGCCGGAATACCGGCAGTCCGTAATAAGAGGGCCATAGCCGAGGCGAAATATTCGCAGTGCCCGCTTTTGCGGCGAAAGAGAAAGTAAAGGACCGGATCCCCTTTGGGCTCACCCGGTTCAAGGCTATAGGTATAATGGCTGGTGAGATAGGCCTTAATGGTCAAAGCCGTGGCCAAGGGCGAGGGGCGTTTGAGTCTCTGGGCCAGGGCCTTTAGTCGCTCCTTGATCTCCGACGGGACCTGAAGATAGAGCTTTGGGTCCAAATCTTTCGGCAGCAAAGGGGGATCAACGGCCCAGACCTCATAACGCCCGAGGAAGAACTTAGAGGTCACTAGATCAAACCCCGGGAGGAGCTTGAGCCCTTGGGCTGGTCTTATCTCTTGGGGAAGACCTAAGATGGGTAAGGCATCGGTGGGTAACCTCAAAATTAGCCGATACTTTAGGGATTTTCCCTTAATAGGAGAGCTCTTTATCTCTTGACGCCTGAGTTTTAACCATCTCCCCTGATAATAGGTATCGTAGGAGACACATCGCCAATAGGGTAAGCGGGGTCTTTTTCCGTGAAGCCAAACGGCTCGAAAGACAGGCCGAGAAGGGAGTTCGAGTTTCCCCACCGCAAGCGGGGCACTCATAAAACTCTGGAGCGCTGGTTCCGGAAAGAAAAAGAAGGATTTTTTCGGCCAGGGGAGGGTAACGAAAAATACTCCGGTAAGCGCCATCACTACGGTGGAAAAAGCCAGAGCATAGGCCCCGGCCTGCAGGGCCTCTCGGAAAAGAAGGTCCTGCTCTAGATGGGCAAAATAGAGAAAGACCAAGGTGATTAAAGAAAGAAGGCCCTCAAAGAAAAAGAGCCCCAGGATCTCCGGGCCCCGAAGGGCTGCTCCCATAATCAGGACTAAAGTATTCAGGAGTTGGAGCTGGAGTAGATCTCGCGGGCGATGGGGACCAAAGGCCTTGGCAGTGATGATCAAGAGTAAAAAGGAGGCCACATTGGGCCAAAAATTTTCGATGCGGAGGTTAAAAAAGAGTAAGGCCGCCCCTAGGATGACCATGATCGAAAGGATGACCTCGGGAATGACCCAAGGTCTCTCTCTGAGGCCGTTTATGATTCCAAAAGAGAGACCAGCATAGACCAAGACCAGAAAGGGTAGGGGTATTTCTTCGATAATGGCCGAAAGAGAGAGGGCCAGCCCCAAATAGGTAAAAATGATGGCAATATGGATGCTCTTTAACCTAAGCAAGGGCCAAGGCCTCAAGGAGTTTTCGCCGATGGGTTGCCCCATAGTCTGGCCTGATCACCCGGCCAGAGACGATAAGCCCCAGGACGATTCCCTTCCTTTCCGCCTCAAACACGAGATAGCAGGCCTTTGACAGCAGTGTTTCTCTATCTCCGGAAGAACGATCAAGATCAAGGAGATAGGCCCGAGAAGAGGGCTCAAAGTTCCGTACAATGGGCTCTTTGGAGCGAGCCGTGGCCTTCCAATCGATACGCGAAAGGGGCTCCCTTTCGGTATAAGGCGTAAGTTCTCCAAGCTCTTCCCCTGGAAGCTCGCTGTCTGTGGCCAAAGGGTTGAGATCGGTATACAAAGGGGCCAGGCTAAATTCGGAAAGGGTACCAAACAAGGGGTAAGGAAAGACCAAGACTTCTTGAGAGACGATCTCTAATAAGGCTTCAAAGAGCCCCAAGGGGAAGGCCGAGACCAAAGTTACCCGGATCTTGGTCCTTCCTCGTTGAGGAAAACGAAGGGGCAAAAGGTGGATCTTTTCCCCTCGAAGGATCGGTATCTTCAGAGAACCAAAGGGGGTCTTGGCCCAAAGGGCAAAGGAAAGGAAGGGAGACCTGATAATGAGTCTAAACTTGGCTGGTTGTCTGGCAAAGATTTCCTCGGGTGGCTCTAGGTAGCCCCTTAGACCGAAGAGGTTTAACCAGGCGGCCAAGGCACTGAGCAGCAGGGTGGCCATCAAAAAACAGGCTATCAGGATGAGGTAGACGTTTCCAGAGATGGCCGCTACCATTCCCACCAGGCTAATAAAGACAAAGAACAAGGCCCCGGTATTAGTAATTCTCAGGTGAGGGCCTCGGAAGATCCTTAACCACCCTATCATACCGGGACGGGAATGTCTTCCAGAAAGAGCCTGAGGCATTGTTCATGTTCTTTGGAGCCTATCTCCTCGGTGTTTAATAATCGATAATAAGCCACCGGGACAAAGACCTTTTTTACGTCATCGGGCACGACATAATCCCGGCCCTCTAAATAGGCCACAGCCTGGGCCGAACGTTTGAGGGCCAAAAGCCCCCGGGTGGAAAAACCGAAACGAAAACTCCGTTCCATACGCGAGGCCTGGGCGATATCCAGTAGATACTCAAAGATCTTTGGGGCGACATGGACCCTTTTGACCTCCTCCTGGATGCCCAAGATTTGTTCCCTGGTGATGACTTCATCGAGCTCCTTGGCCGTCTCATAATAGCCGTCATGGGCCAAGATCAAGGCCTCTTCTTCCCGGGCTGGATAACCGAGTTCAAGCCTCATCAAAAAGCGATCTAGCTGAGACTCCGGCAAGGGATAGGTCCCGTAAAGATCGAGTGGATTTTGGGTGGCGATGACGAAAAAGGGCCTTGGGAGCTCAAGGGTTTGCCCTCCAACCGAGACCCGCCCCTCACCCATGGCCTCAAGGAGGGCGCTCTGTGTCCTGGGACTTGCCCGGTTGATCTCATCGGCCAAAAAGAGATTGGTAAAGATGGGCCCAGGGCGGAAACGAAAGGAACCCTGGGAAGGGACATAGACCTCGGTCCCCAAGATGTCGGCAGGCAAGAGATCATTGGTGAATTGGACCCGAATGAACTGACAACCAATGACCCGGGCCATGGCCACAGCCAGGGTGGTCTTGCCTGTGCCTGGCAGATCTTCGAGCAGGAGATGCCCCCGGGCCAGGAGGGTGGCAAAACAGAGTTTGACCACCTCGGTTTTGCCTTTAATGACCTGATTTACCGCCGAAAGGGCGGTTTTTAGCAGCCTTTGGGACATATTAGGCCCTTTCCGTCTCTCTTGGTTGAGATCGGTTGAGGCCTAACGAGGCTTAAAGTGAGTGACTTAACGGAAGGGATAAAGCTCTGTGCCAGGTAAAGGGGCTTGGGGCTCGGTGAGGAGGAATCCTTCCTCCTTGATCCAGGTCTTTAAGGTCTCGGCGATCTCTTTGGCCCGGACATAGCTTGAAAGCGGCACGGTGGGGATCTCTTTGTCAAGGACCCTGATCTTTCCGCTCTTGAGCTCAGCGTAACTTACCGTCCCATAGGAACGCTTGATTCCAGTGGGGTAATCATGGCCGTAGTCCACCACCTGGGTGAAGAGATCTTCGTCGGAAAGCCCGGTAAAGGCGGCTATTTCTTCGTTTAGAATGGGGATGGGCACTCCAAGGCCCACGGCCAAGGAACAACCGTAACCCAAAATACTTACCCCTACCAGCCAACGAGGGCTCATCTGTTTTAGGTCACCCAGGACCATCAAGGTCGCTCCAGGGGTCAAAGGGGCGCCTTTTTTCGTGCGTTTGACCTTGAAGTTACACTGGGTTCCGGCCCAGACCACATAACCCACCCCTCCACCGAGGAAGATACGCGTGCCCACACCAATGGTGCGTAAATAAGGATCTTTGAGCAAGGGAGAAAGTTGCCCGGAGGTGGCATAATTGGCGTTGGCTGCATGCGGACGCAAGACCCCCATATAGGTATAGATAGTCTTGTCCGAGAGGTTTATGGCGCAATTGTAGTTTTGATAAGCATTTCGCGGGTTACAGAGCACGGCGTAAGGTAGATCTTTGAGGGTAACCTCTTTCTCCAGGTATCTCCGCGGGTAGCAATGGGTCCCGTAGGAAGTGGCCTTGAGGTACACAGTCTTCCCGGCGACCAAATCTTGGATGACGTGTCCGCCGCCATAACGGAATTCTCCGGGATAGACCTTGTTCAAGGGATCGTCCTCACAGGGCTCGGTGGCCCCCAAATAAATATCCACCGCCGCCACCCCGGCATAGGCCGGGACGTTGTTCAACCATACCCGGTGGGCCTTGATCCCCGGCACACTATGACCAAAATTGATAAAGGCCCCGGAGGAACACATAGGAGAGAAAGTCCCGGTGGTCACTACGTCTATCTCCGCGGCGGCCTCTTCTGGCCCGTGTTCCTTGACAATCTTGACCATCTCTTCGGCAGTCACCACCACCGCCTCTCCACGTCTGATCTTTTCGTTGATCTCGTCGATGGTTTTACGCACTTTGTAAGACATAAGGACCTCCTACTCCACCAAAGAGACCACCTGATGCCCGGCCATCTCTAAGGCAGCGGCAATGGGTTCAAGGGGACATTTTTCCAATCGGATATAATAGATCCGCTTCCCGGAATGATGAACATCCATCCCCACGGAGATAATCCTTCCTCCGTGTTGACGGATAATTTCGATGATCTCGTCAAAGCTCTCCGCCGAAGTAGGGACCACGTCTATCCGGGAACTACTGCGGAGGATGCCCATCAGTTCGATAAAGGCCCCAAGGAGGTCAGTAACGGTAAGGATACCGACTAATTGTCCTTCCTGGGTGACCGGAAGCCCGCCGATCTTGTAGCGATAGATAAGACGGGCGGCCTCGTCGATGGTTGCCTCAGCATCGATGGTGATGGGATTGATGATCATTACCTCCCGAATGGGAAGCTTGTCCATGACCGAGGGCAGGGCATACTGGCGGATGCTGCTTTCGGTTACTAGACCAACTAATTTATCTCCCTCAACCACCGGGAGATGACGAATAGAATGCTTCTTCATCAACTGGATAGCCTCTTCCACCGTGGCCTCTGGGTTGATAGTGATGACGTCTTTGATCATCCAGTGTTTGATGCGCAAGACCTATACTCCTTCCTTTTTGAGCATTATTTCCCTGGAATCTCTCGGAAGTAAAGTCCCTAGGCGGCTTCCCGTTTTTGACGTTGATATTCGAAATGTTCATGCACCTGATGCATAAAGGCCTCAAGTCGCATCCTAGTCCCCATGGAACGCTGGCCATCACAAGAGACGGTAAGGACTGGAATCAGGCCGTGTTCTTCCCGTACCCGTTTAAGCAACATGGTCACCACCGTACCCGGCATACAGGTAAAGGGAATGACGTTTACGATCCCGTGGACCCCGTGGCGCAGATAATCTAAGCTCTTTCCCACGGAAAGGATGGCCTCACCCTCGAATTCATCGCTTACATATCGCTTGGCCAGGCCGATAATTTCATCTACCTGTGGTTCCTTAGCGGTACGCAGTAGATCTTCCACCACCGCGGCAAAACGATGTTCGTCTTTTACCTGGACGTGATGCTCAATCATGAGTTTGGTAAGCAGGCGGAAGCGGCGCATACGTTTGGCCCAGCGCTTGGAGGTATAGTTGATGTAATAGATCCACTCCCCGATGGTCGGAAGCCAGACTTCGGCCCCCATCTCTTCCAGGACACGCACCAGATCTTCATTGGCAAAACGATTGGCCCGAACATAGATCTCACCCACTATGCCCACCACCGGTTTGCTCCCACGGTCTTTTACCGGAACGGACTCAAAGGCCTTTCTTATCTCAAGCATCACCGAAAGCAGGTCTTCTCCCTTTTCGATGGCCTCACAAAGCCGCTTAAGACTTCGGCGATAAACACGATCCGCCTCCCCACGGGCTATTTCATAAGGCCTCACCTCCCGAACCAGTTTGTCGAGGATATCGGCACAGACGATCCCCTGCCAGGAGAGCCTGGTGAAGTTCCCGCCGATCATGCCCAGGTCCTTGTAAAACTCGACGTTTTGAGTGGGAGAATAGATGGGGACATCCTGATAACCTAGCTCATCGAGGATTTTGCGGTGCAGGCGGTTATATTGCCCAAAGCGGCAAGGGCCATCGCCAGAGGGCATAAAAAAGGCCGCCCGTTTGGGGTCAAAGTCCGGGCGTCTGAGCATCTTGAGCATGTCTCCGGTGGTAAGGACCGCCGGGTAACATTCCTTGCCCGAGGTATATTTGCGCCCCAGACGCAAAGATTCTTCATCAGACTCCGGCAGGACTTCGGCCTGGACCCCACAGGCTCGGAAGGCTGCAGCCAAGGGATAGGCATGGTCAGACATGGGTGGGATATAAAGAATGCGGTGTTGTTCAGGTCTGACCTTTTTTCGAACCTTCTTTTCTGGCTTTGGTGGGGCCAACCGACGCCCCCGGACACTGTCTAAAAAGGCCTCGATCCTGGTCACCACCCCGGCGTCGGCGCTGTGCTCGTCGATCTCCAGCTCGAGATAGGGTTTCCCCCCTAATAATTCTTCAAAGAAGTGAATAATAAAGGAATCCGGCCCACAGGAGAAATTGGTCAGGAAGATGGGATAAAGATCTGGATGATCCCTGATGATATGGGCGGCCAGGAGGAAACGCTGTCCGTATCGCCAATACATCCCTTCCAAGCCGTCGAGGTCCTTCACCTCGGAAAGGGGCAACATGTCTACCGGGATACCCAAGACTCCGAGACTCCGGATCTTATTGTGGATGGCCAGGTTGGCCCCTGGATCGCAGGCATTATAAGGCCGCCCGACAATGACCAAGGCTGGCTCCCCGGGTCTTATCCTGGCTAAGAGCTCCCGACCCCGCTCCTTACACCAGGTATCAAACTCTTCCTGGGCCTCAAGGGCCCGGTCCCAGGCCTCCTTTAGGGCGCTGAACTTAACTCCTAAGAGCTTGGCCAGGGTCTTTTTCTCTTCCTCAAGGACCTTTCCCCCTCGACCAAAATGAAAGACCGGGCTTATGACCTCTATTCCCTGGGCCTTAAAATCAAAAGAGGCATGGATGGTCGAGGCCACACTCTGGACATAGGGACAGATCTTCCCGAACTCGAGTTTGGGGTGGTCTGAAGGTAGATCGACGATATAGGGGATGAAAAGGCGTTTGACACCCTTTTTCAAGAGATCTAGGACATGTCCGTGAAAGACCTTGACTGGGAAACAGGTCTCAGCGGCGATGATCTCGCAACCGGCGTTTACCAGTTGTTTGTTGGTCGGTTCAGAGACGACTACCCGAAAGCCTAGTTCTTGAAAGAGGGTGGCAAAGAAGGGGAGCCTCTCAAAATTAAAAAGGGCTCGGGGTAGGCCGATCTCTCCCCGGGGGCCTTCTAAGTCTTCTTTGAGGTAAGAAAATAGCTTTTGGTCCCGTTCAAGGACCGGGTTGGGCAGATCGGCCGGAGGCTTGCGATGGTCTACTTCATAGCGCTCACACCGCCCGCCGTAAAAATAAGGCGGATTACCTTCAATGGAGACCTTCCTGATCTCGCACCGGTTGGGACAGCCCTGGCACTCGAAGGTAGAAATGGTGTACCGGACCTGTGAAAGATCAAAACCCCGGAAACGAGTCTTTCCTTTGGTCTCTTCTAAGGCCAGGAGCGCTGCCCCAATGGCCCCGGTTACTTCGTGATGGGGAGGGACGATAATCGGACGATTGAGGACCTTTTCAAAGGCAGCCACAATGCCGGCATTAAAGGCCGTAGCCCCTTGATAGAAGACGCGTTGGCCAATCTTCCGCCCCTCGACGACCTTGTTCAGATAATTATGCACGATGGCATAACATAAACCACCGATGAGGTCTTCTTTGGGGAGCCCCTGTTGTTGATAATGCAAGAGGTCAGACTGCATGAAGACCGTGCAGCGCTCACCCATTTCAAGCGGGGCCTCTGAGCGCAGGGCGTACTCACCGAATTTTTCAATGGGCACGTTGAGACGCACGGATTGTTCCTCAAGGAAGGAACCAGTGCCGGCGGCACAGGCCTTGTTCATGGTGAAGTCAACAATGGCCCCGTTCTCAAGGCGGATAAACTTTGAATCCTGTCCACCGATTTCGATGATGGTGTCTACCTCCGGGTCAAGGAAGGCCGCGGCCTTGGCCTGGGCAGTGATCTCATTGCGGATGACGTCAGCCCCGACAAAGTCCCCTACCAGGTACCGCCCAGACCCGGTCGTACCCACTCCCAAGACCTCGACCTCTTGAGGGAGCCTTTCCCTCAGGGCCAGGAGCCCTTCCTTTACACTCTCTAAAGGTTTGCCGTGGTGAAGAGCATAGGTCTTGGCCAAAAGCCGACCTTCTTGATCAATGGCCACCAGTTTGGTGCTCACCGAACCAACGTCAATACCCAGGTAAATCTTTGCCTTCTGGTCTAGCCTTAAGGGAGACGGCCTTTCTTCCGGTTTGCGCACGATATAAGGACCTAATTTGGGCAGACGTTTGGGTGCGGGCTTACGTTCTCTGAGATAGGCGGCCAGGATCTCTGACCCTCGATAAGGAGCGGTAAAACGACCATCAAGCCCATAGAGCGCCGCTCCGATGGCCCCCATGATGAAATGATACTTCGGGATGATCAATTCGCCTTCTTTGAGCCGAAAGACCTCCTTAATGGCCCGCCTGACCCCAGGGTTGGCAGCCACCCCACCTTGGAAGACCACTGGGGGATGGATCTTTCGCCCCCGGGCCAGGTTACTCTTGAGATTCCGGACGATGGCAAAGCAAAGCCCGGCAATAATCTCGTGGTCCGGCACGGCGGCCTGCTGGAGATGAATCATGTCCGACTTGGCAAAGACGGTACAACGCCCAGCAATTCGTGGAATATGTTCGGCCTTTAGGGCCAATTGACCGAATTCCTGAATGGTGTAACCCAAACGGGCGGCCTGCTGTTCAAGGAAGGCCCCGGTGCCAGCAGCACACATGGTGTTTAGGGCAAAGTCCTGGAGGCGAAAGCGCCCACCTTCATGGGCAATAAAGACCAACTTTGAGTCCTCGCCACCGATGTCAATAATGGTCCTGGCCTCGGGGTGAAAGTGTTCCACTGCCCGGGCATGGGCCATGACTTCGTTGACAAAGGCCACCGAGAGGATCTGGGAAATGAACTTGCCCGCCGTCCCGGTACAAGTGAGGCCGTCGAGGTCTTCCCCGTAACGCTTTTCTGCCTCTTCTAAGAGTTTTTTGGCCGTTTCTACCGGTTGACCGTGGGTCTTACGATAGTCGTGATAAAGTATCTTGCACTCAGGAGAAAGGACGGCTATCTTTGCCGTCCCCGAACCGACATCCAGGCCCACATAATACTTGCCCATGGGTCCCTCCATCTGATCTTCTCGCCCAAAACTATAATCATTTTCCCTAAGGCCCAGACAGAATTAAGAATAGCAAAAAAATCCGAAATTCGGCAGGAAATTCTTAAGCCCAAAAACTCTTCAAAAATCCCTCCTCAGAAAGGACAGCCACTAGGGCCTGATAGGTCTCCTGTGGTTTTGTATGTCTTCCGACCAAAAGTTTCAAGACCTTGGCCCCTTGTTTTCGATAGAATTCCATCAATGGGCGGGTACGATCCCGATAGGTGAGCCATTTCTTATAGATGAGTTCGATCTTGTCGTCTGTGCGGCCCTTTCGGTCACCGCCGACGTCTTTGTGAATGCGCTCAAGGACCTCTTCAAAGGAGGCCTCAAGGACAACGACCAAAGGGATGTGGATGATCGGAGATAGGGATCGGGCCTGACCGTGGTGCCGGGGAAGGCCATTCATGACCAATATTTCGTCTCCTCGGGCCTGTTTTAGGTGCAAAAAACCCTTGAGGATCTTGATGGCTAAATAAAAATGTTCGTCCTCTAAAAGGAGCCCTTCTTCCAGGACCTTTTGGATGAAAAGGCGTTCAGAGGGTAGGATTCCGTCTCTTTGTTCGCCCCGGGCAATGGCCCGTAGCTCGTGACCGAAGTCAAAGTGAAGGAGACGAAGACCATAAAGACCACGTTCTTCAAGCAAATCCCCCAAGGGGGATTTGCCCACCCCGGTCGGCCCAAGGAGCAAGATTCCTTTTAGTCTCTGTGGCATGGTTAGGGCAAGATGGCGTCCACAAAGGCTTCGGGATTAAATTCGTCTAGGTCTTCAAGCCCTTCTCCCAGCCCTATGAACCGAATAGGGATCTTAAAGAGATGGGCCAAAGTAAGGGCAATCCCCCCTTTGGCCGTCCCGTCCATCTTGGTGATGATAAGCCCGGTAAGGGGTAAGGCCTCTCCAAATAGACGGACCTGGTTGATGGCGTTCTGCCCGGTGGTCGCGTCGATGACCAGGAGGTTTTCATGCGGTGCTCCGGGAAGGACTTTCCCAGCCACCCGGGCCATCTTCTTGAGTTCCTCCATGAGGTTATATTTGGTATGTAACCGCCCGGCGGTGTCGACCAAGGCCACGTCTATCTCCCTCTTTTGAGCGGCTTTAAGCCCCTCAAAGACCACAGCTGAGGGATCAGCCCCTGGGGTCTGTTTAATCACCGGTACCTCAAGACGTTTTCCCCAGGACTCTAATTGTTCAATGGCCGCTGCGCGAAAGGTATCCGCCGCCACCAAGAGGACCTGATGTCCGTCTTTTTTCAAACGATAGGCCAATTTAGCGATGGTCGTCGTCTTACCCACCCCGTTTACACCGACCAGAAAGACCCCGGCTGGTCTGGCCGCCGGAGGGAAGGGGGGGCTTTCAAGGGAAAGGATCTTTAGCATCTCCTCGCGCAAAGCGGCCTTAAACTCGCTTGACTTGAGTAATTGCCCGTCTTTCACTCGAAGACGCAGGGGAGAAAGCAAGGCCTTCACCGTATCGAGATTGATGTCAGCGGTGATCAGGGCCTCTTCCAATTCCTCAAAAAATTCCTCGTCAACGATGCGTTCAATGACAAAGAGCTCGCCCAAGCCCTCTTTAAGGCGCTCTCTGGTACGCGAAAGCCTTTCTCTAAACCTTTGCCAGACCGTCTTTTCCGAAGCTTTATTTTCTTCCGGCCCCTTTTCGCCCCTTTCTTCTGACTTCTTTTTGAACCACTTGAACATCATCGCTCCTTGAGTTAAAAAGTGCCTTTCAGAGACGCTTTTACTGATATCTTAGGCTTTATATCTTTGCAACTGAGCTATGGACTTGGATATAGAACTTAGACTCCTACCCCCAGAGAAGAGGCGTTCTCTTAAGCCCGGCTTGGAGTTCGGTTTCGGTCGTCTCTTCACCGACCACATGTTCTACATGGAATATGATAAGGGCCTGGAATGGCATGGGGCCTGTATTAAACCTTATGAAGCCATCTGTCTTGATCCGGCGGCGGTGGTCTTTCACTACAGTCAGACCATCTTTGAAGGCCTTAAGGCCTACTACGGGGTCGATGGTCGCATCCGGCTCTTCCGGCCAGACCAGAACATGGCCCGTCTGAATCACTCTGCCCGGCGGATGTGTATGCCAGAGGTAGACGAGGCCTTTGTCTTAAAGGCCATCAAAAAACTGGTCTCTATCGAAAAAGACTGGATACCCAGGGAGAGGGGCTCGGCCCTTTATATCCGCCCTTTAATGATGGGAACCGAGGCCTTTTTAGGGGTCAAACCCAGCGATAGTTACATTTTCTTTATCATCCTGAGCCCGGTCGGGGCCTATTACCGCGAAGGATTTAATCCCATCAAGATCTTTGTCACTGATAAATATGTACGCGCTGTACCCGGAGGAGTAGGGGATGTGAAGACCGGGGGTAATTATGCGGCCAGCCTTATGGCCTCGGAAGAGGCCAAAAAGCTTGGCTATACCCAGGTCCTTTGGCTTGATGCCCTTGAGCATCGTTACGTCGAAGAAGTGGGGACGATGAACATCTTTTTTTATTTTGAAGACGAATTGGTCACCCCCAAACTTACCGGGAGCATCCTTCCTGGAATTACTAGGGATTCCGTCCTACGGATGACCAAAGATTGGGGGCTTCCGGTCAAGGAGCGGCGGATCTCCATCGACGAGGTGATTGAAGGGATCAAGTCAGGTCGCCTTAAGGAATGTTTTGGCACCGGGACGGCGGCGGTGATTTCTCCGGTGGGTTGGCTGGCTTATAAAGGCGAAGAATACATTATCAATAATGGTCAGACAGGGCCTTTGGCCAAACGCCTCTTTGACGAACTTACTGGGATTCAGTATGGTGACCGCCCTGACCCCTACGGCTGGATTCAGTTTGTAGAGCCTTAAGCTCATCTTCTCGCAGGATTTCTTCCAGACGACGATCCAGTTCTTCTTCGAGTTTACGAAGGCTGATCGGTAACCTTTCCCGGCGTCTAAATATCTCTTCAGCAATCTTTTCTTGACCAAAGAGGATCAAGTCTTTGACCACCATTTCTAATTCGAGGACATTTTTGGGCCAGGGATAAAGCAAAAATTTCTCGAGCAATTCTTGAGAAGGAGAACGGTAGGGTTGACGATAGAGGGCACCATAGTTTTCCAAAAAATGCTCTACCAAAAGGGGGAGATCAATAAATTTTCGCCGTAAAGGAGGCAGATGGGCACTGAATTCCGTCAGACGGAAATAAAGGGAGGGCAAAAGCCTTTCTTCCTTGATGAGCTGACCAGGAGAGGTATTGACCGAGACGATCAATTTCAGAGTAGGGCTTAAGGGTTCGTGGATGCCCAAGGGAAAGAAGCTCCCGGTATCTAAAAAATAGAGGAGCTTTTGCTGGGCAGAGATGGGCAGATGTTCAAGGCCTTCTAAATAAAGGACCCCGTTTCTGGCCCGGGATAGGGCGCCTTCTTTGGGACGCTTGATCTCTTTTATCACTTTGGGACCAAAGCCGAAGAGAAGGGGCTCGATCATCTCCTCAGGGAGGGCAGAGGCGGCAAACTTGACAAAAGGGCCCCCAATCCAAGCGTGGAGATGATGGGCGTAAAGTTCTTTCCCGGTGCCTGGCTCCCCTTCAAGGAAAATGGGGTTGGGGATCTTGGCCAAGAAGGGGATGGCCTTCCTGAGCCTTTCTATCTTCTCGTCTTCCCCCAGAAAGGGATTTTTTCGTTCTTCTGGATTAAGAGATAATCTTCGGCCCAAGGTCTCTTCCAAGATTTCATAAAACCTCTCGGTCAAAAAGGGGCGTTTGAGATAGGCAATCTTTTTAAAGTGAGAGACACCAGTTATCTTTCGTATGGTCCCGATACATAAGACCGGCGTCTGGGGAGAAACATTATAAGAGAGCTCTTTTAAGGTCCGTTGGTCGATCTTTTGGGGCTCAAGGAGGAGCAACAGTTGAGGCGTTTCTCGTTTGTTGACCGAAAGACCGGCTAACTCTAAGAGATGGGTAACATAACGCTCAAGACCTTCTTCTCCGGATAATAAATAGACGTTTAACATCCTAATTTTCTCGAAAAGACGGTACCATGAAAAACTTCTTTAACCTTTATGCGTTTGACTATCACAATTTGCCTAACCTTTACAAAAAATAATTCGATAAAATTGAATAAACACTTAAGCAAACTATTCCATTTTTTATAAAAGATGCAAATTTGATACCTCTTTGAGAGGCAAAGGTGGCTCAAAAATAGACAAAAAATCCCTAAAAGAGGGCATTCTTAGAGAAAGGAAGTCTGGAAAAAGGAAAATTTTTTCACTTATTGGGAAATTTTTTGGAACTTTGGTCCTTTTGATGGAAAAATTTTTCACTTTGTTCGTGGGGAGGGAGGGGGGCCGTTCTATTCAAGGGATAGAAAACGGCCCCGTGGGTTAAAAATCAATGATCTTTTTGGCTTGAGCCGTGGCCCTTTGTATGGCCACAGCCTTGTCGAGATCAAAATCAGCCAGGTCCTCTTCTCCCATCTCTCGGTAGACCTGACTTCGAGCCATGAAAGCAGCGGCGTACAGGGGTTCGATATCAATGGCCTTGTTAAAGCATTCCAAGGCCTTATCGAGATCCTTTTGACGATAGTAGACCTGACCGAGACGATAGTGAAGGCGGGCATTTTTAGGCTCTACTTCCAGAGCAGCCAAGAGATCGGCCTTGGCCTCCTCTAGGCGATCAAAGCGCAGATGGATAGCCGCCCGGGCATGTAAGGCCTTGACCATCGTGGGCTCCAGATCCAGAGCCTTGTTAAGATATTCCAAGGCTTGGTCGAATCTCTGTTTAAAGAGGAGAAAGGCACCCTCTTCATAGAGTTCTTCAGCGGTCATAGGAACCTCCTTGTCTTTGAATTAGACTCTGTTTAATAGTAAATTATAAAAATAGCAATGAGGAGGGGTGCCCGAGTGGTCGAAGGGGGCGGCCTTGAAAGTCGCTGAGGGCGTAAGCCCTCCGGGGGTTCGAATCCCTCCCCCTCCGCTGTTGCCGAAAGAAAAATTTTTAGGTAATCTTGCCTGAGGCCGGAGGGGTGACCGAGTGGCCGAAGGTGCTCGCCTGCTAAGCGAGTGTGCCCTTAACCGGGCACCGTGGGTTCGAATCCCACCCCCTCCGCCATTATTTCTTCCTTGATTCTTTTTCTTCCTCCGCTAACTTAAAGAGGCCTATTAAAATTTAAAGGGGGCTTGTCTTGGAACTTAGGGCCTTACTCGTACCACACACTTATATACGAATGGATCTAGCCACCTTGGCCTTGGCCTTTTTTGATCGTTTGGTCCTCCTTCAGCCCAGCGAAAAGAAACCCGAAGCCCCCTTTGCCAAACTGATAGAAGCAGGGCTGATAGAAATCGTCTCTCCGCCTCCTTTTGGTGAGCGGTTGATCTGGTTTGAACGCCTGGTCAAGAGCTATGAAGAATGGGGCCTTATGATGCGTTGGCCGGAAAACGTCTCCATGTTTAAGGCCTGGCCTGAGGCGGTAGAAGAGAGTGTTTCGGAGATCAAGGCCGAACTCCAAGGCCGAAAAAAGGTCGAAGATGATCCCATCCTTCGGGCCCGGGTCATTTTGCAATTGGCCTTTGATCTGGATAAGCGTCTTGAAGAGCTGGATCAGGAATACGAGGCTTTACAAGCAAAGGCCTTAAAGCTCACCGATTTTGTCCTTGGAAGCGACCCAGTCAAACCACGTTTCCCCAAATGGGTAGTCGAGGGAAGAGAGCCCAATTGGGAGCTTCAGGGGCTTTCGGAACGAATAAAGGCCTACGCGGTGTTAACACCCCTTTTGCCAGACCTCCCCTCAATGATTACCACCGATCAGCTAGAGGTGGCTGAAAACCTGCTGGATGTCTGTCCAGAGAAAGAGCGGCTTGGCTCCATGGCCATCCAGCCGCTTTCGTGGCAAGATTTACCGGAAGCGGTCTTGGAAAAGAGACGTCTTCGGGATACCCCAGAAGGGAACCAAAAGATCCAGGCCTTGATCGAGGGAAGACTGGAAGAGACTTCTTCCGGGCCAAGAGTGGAGGCCTGGCGCCTTAAGGCCGAGGTCAGAGGTCTCTTGGCTTCGATGGCCAAGCTCCCAGGAGCAAGCTTGGCCCCGGGGGAGACCCTTTTCTTTTACTTAGCCCGAGCTTAACTCTTGACAATCGGCGCACAATTTAGAACTAATTAAGTACACTGGCGGTGTAGCTCAGTTGGTTAGAGCATGCGGCTCATATCCGCATGGTCCGGGGTTCGAGTCCCTGCACCGCCACCACAAATCAAGGGCGGCGTAGCCAAGCGGTTAAGGCGACGGTCTGCAAAATCGTTATTCCGGGGTTCGAATCCCCGCGCCGCCTCCATTTCCTAAAAGCCCATGTATGAATTAACGGTGTGCGATGAATTTGCAGCGGCTCATTATTTGCGTCATTATCCTGGAGCTTGTGAACGCCCTCACGGCCATAACTGGAAGGTGGAGGTCTGCGTAAGGGCCAAGGAATTAAACGAAATCGGTGTGGCTATCGATTTCAAAGACCTCAAACGTTACCTTAAGGAAGTATTGGAAGAATTAGACCACCGAGATCTTAACCAACACCCGGCCTTTCAAGATCAGAACCCCTCTTCAGAAAATATCGCCCGGTATATCTTTGAAAAGATGTCTGAAAAATTGGCCACCCACCCGGTAAGACTTTACCGCGTCACGGTATGCGAGACAGAGCGCTCCTGCGCCAGCTTTTTGGCGGATGAGACTTAAGGTCTGCGAAATCTTTGTCAGCCTCCAAGGAGAAGGAGTTCATCAGGGACTCCCTACCTTTTTTGTCCGTTTGGCCGGCTGTAATCTCGCCTGCCGATGGTGCGATTCAAGATACGCCAGAGAAGAACCTGGATTTGACCTGAGTATCGAAGATATTCTCCATAGATGGCAGGCTGAAGGGGGACTTCCTTGGGTCCAGATCACCGGAGGAGAACCCTTGCTCCAGGAAGGGGTCTATCCCTTAATGAAAAGATTTCTCCGAGAAGGAGTTACCGTCCTTCTTGAGACCAACGGGAGCATTCTCCTCGATCGGGTGCCCCAAGGAGTGGTCAAGATCATGGACCTTAAGACCCCCTCTTCTGGGATGTCTCGATTCATGTGCTGGGAAAACCTGGCCTATCTGTCGTCTAAAGACCAGGTCAAGTTTGTCATCGCCGACAGGGAAGACTATCTCTGGGCCAAGGCGGCCATCGAAAGGCACTATTTGCCGGTCTTTACCCAGGTCCTCCTATCCCCGGCCTACGGTGAACTGGCCCCACAGAAATTGGCCCATTGGATACTTGAAGATCGGCTTCCGGTCCGTCTCCAGATCCAACTTCATAAGTTCCTCTGGGGTGATCGTCGTGGGGTATGAGCAATAACCCTTGCCCCGGAGAAGGAAAGGTAGGCCGCCAGGATCAAAAGGGCCAATGAGAGGAGGGCCAAAAGCGGTTTTTTGGCCTGGATGTTTTTTAGAAAGAGAAGGACCAAGGCGGTCAAAGTGACCGCAAACATGAAGACCGCTGGCCAGGCCACAAAAGAGGCCTTTTTGGCGATAGATCTGAGCCAGACGGTTAAGGCCAAGAGGGCCAAGGCCGCCAGGAGTTGATTGGCCGTGCCCATCAAGGGCCAGATAGCCTTCCAAGTCCCAGTAAGAGCCAAGGCCGCCGCGGCCCCGATGCTCACCGCCGTGGCCCAAAAGCGACTGGCTTTGGCCTGGGTCTGTTCTGTAAGTTCTTCCAAGGTAAAACGGGCCACCCTGGTTGCGGTGTCCAGGGAGGTCAGGGCAAAGGCCGAGACCGCCAGGGCGGCAAAGGCCACCCCCGTCTTTTCCGAAAGCCCCAGGGCGGTAAGAAAACCGCCTACCCCCTGGGCAAAAGCGGCGATGGGGCCTTTGGTCTTCAGGAGTTGGTGATAGGCAGAGAGGCTGAGCCCGGCCACAGACATAAGGGCCACCAGCCCGAGCACGGTCTCAAGGAGCATTCCCCCGTAGCCAATCACCCGGGCATGGGTCTCTTTATCCAATTGTTTGGCCGTGGTCCCAGAGCCCACCAGAGAGTGAAAGCCAGAGATGGCCCCACAAGAGGCAATGACAAAGAGGAGGGGAAAGAGCGGGCCGTATTCGTTTTGAAAACCGGTAAAGGCCGGTAGCCTGATCTGCGGGGCCTTGATGAAGAGCCCAATAAGTCCGCCAAATAAAAGACCATAGAGGAGAAAGGCATTTAGATAATCCCGGGGCTGAAGCAAGGCCCAGACCGGGGTCACCGCGGCCAAAAAGACGTAGATAAACAGGATATAGCGCCAAGTAGTCTCCGGGAGCCTGATCGGATATTGAAAACCAAGCCAAAGGGCTGCGGCCAGGCCCAAAAGGCCCAAAAGGGTCAGGGGAGCGAGGGGCATTTTCATCCGATATCGCAAGACCCCAAAGGCCAAGGCCAGGATGAGAAAGAGCCCCGAAGCCGTAGCCACCTCCGGGGAGGCGATAAAGGTCTTGGCCACTACCACGTCAAAGGCAGCGATAACCAAGATCAAGGTTACCCAGGCAAAGGCTAGGAAGATCTTTTGGCCCGCGGGGCTTACGTAACGTTTGATGATCTCCCCGATGGAACGCCCTTCGTGTTTAGTGGAGGCGGCTATGGCCCCCATATCATGGATGCCCCCGGCAAAGATAGCTCCAAGCACCAGCCAGAGGAGGATACCCACCCAGCCATAGGAAGCGGCCAAGATAGGCCCGATGATTGGTCCGGCCCCGGCGATGGAGGCAAAGTGGTGACCGAAAAGCACAGAAAGGGGCGTGGGGACATAATCCAGGCCGTCGTTTCTCCGGTGGGCAGGGGTTGGATCTGCATCAGAAAGACCAAACCAACCGACAGCAAGACGTCCGTAGACGAGATAGCCCAATAAAAGCGCCCCTAAGGCCCCGCAGATGACTATTATCCCAGACATGGCCTCCCCTTTTTCTTTTTGTCCGCCTATCTTAGCTCCAAACCCCTTTTTGCCAAGGATTGGTCAAAAAGAAGACCCTATTCAGCCTTTCCTGAGTCCAAATTTTTTATGAAAAAATTTACCCACCCAATAGGGAAAAATTTTTCAGAAAGGGAAATCTTTTTCTCAAAAAAAAGAGAAAAATTTTTCTTCAAACTTTTGATCGTCAAATAATTTAAAATGTTTACAGATTTTTCGGACAAATATAGTAAATTATTAATTGATTTTTCTAAAAAACTCTAAATAGCTTCTTTTTACGATTAATAATTCCAAAATTTCATTTCAAATAAATTGGCATTCAAGTTGCTTAAAGAAATAAGTCAAAAGATTGAAGGGGGTTTTTAAAATGAAAAAGCTAGGAGTCCTATTTCTAATCATTTTTTTATGGGGATGGGTGGGGACTGGTCTAACGGCCTTGGTCACCATTTCGGATCTGTTTTTTGATTTGGGAACAAACTACGACACCACCGATCTAGACACCCAAACCAGCCGATTTGGTCTATTTGATCTAGATGATTATCATTATCTTACTTTTAATAATGTCACAGACCTAAACGCCCTCACCGCTGGGGTTACCTTTTCCGAGGAAGGTCATGCCATTGTCCAGGAATTACAGGATTTAAACCAAGCCGCCATTGCTGATGACGAAAACATGGTTCACCAAGCGGCTAAAGATACAAACGAGACACCCGCCGGTAGTTGGGAATTGACCCTTACCTGGTCTGGGCTTACAGGAAGTATCTATCAATCCACCATCGGTCCCTTTGGAACCATTACCAAGTATGTTGAATATGATCCCGGTGCTCATTTTTATCTCCTGTTAGACACCAGCCCGGACGCCAATGAAAACAGCACCGCTTCCGATCCCACGGATGATACCGGCTTTGGCCCTGATACCGATACCGTTCAGATCCTAGAGGCCGAGCTTCAGTCTGGTTATGGTTGCATTAGCTATTATCCAACCTCACCTAACTTTACGACCAGTAAATGGTCTCTCTTTTCCTTGAAGGTCATCTCGGTGATTGATAATACCACGGCTCCCTATCTTGATAGTGATTCCTATGATCTAAGCGAGCTGGTAGGGAAGGAACTTCTTTTCAGTGCTATGACTTCTTCTTCTCCCGGAGGCCAAATCATTTGGGGTACAGACGCGAATGGTCAACTCATCTTAAAGGGTCAAGGTGAAGGGACCTTCCGGCTCCAAGCCGCTCCTGAACCAGCCACTTTACTCCTGGTTGGGAGCAGTCTCTTCCTGGTTGGTCTTGTGGCCCGAAAGAGGATGGTCAAGGCCTAAAAAAGAAGGAGGGGCCAGGCCCCCTCCTTCTTTTATGGTTTGGCAATCATGGCCCGCATGAGATCAGCCGCATTTTCCGTCCGCCCGGAGATATCACAAATAAACTCGGTCATCCGCAATAGGTGATAGATAGAAAGGGCATCAAGATCCAGGGCAAAGATATTTCGCTTTAATTCTGTGGCAAAGACATCGCTTTCGTGTTCTCTGGTCCTAATAGTACGTACCACCTGCTTGACCTCTTCCCGGGCCCTTTCGTCGGCTGAGGAGAAATATATTCGGGCCTGTTCAATGAGAGGGATCAAAAGTTTAGAGGTTTCTATATTTAATTTAGCCAAAGTGAGCATTTGTTGAGCTATGGAATCATTAACTTTGGTGCGCCGGAAAGTAAGCCATTTTAAGATATCTTCAATGGCATCAGCCACGGCATCCTGTTCTTTCAAATAAAGAAACAATTCAAATCTATCTACAGGCATAATAATGCCGCGGGGTAAATGTGCCCGAATATTTTGTTTGATACGATCGGCTTCCCGTTCAATATTAGTAATTTCTTGAGATATCTTTTGGCAACTAGTATAATCCTGCCTGAAATAAGCTATCAAAGCATCTGGCAAGAGTTCAGTACAGGTTAGAACATGTCTTGCATGGTTCTCCAAACACTCAAACAGTTCCTTTTTGGGAGACTTTTTAAATATTTCTTCTTGATCAACTATTTCTTTTTTCTTTTGTTTTTCTGCCTTTTTTTCGCAGATAAGTTGGTGACAAATCAACTGATGTCTTACGATTTGCCCTTCAACAATATAGATTACTTCTTCGGCTATATTAGTAGCTAAATCCGCTACACGTTCCAAATTTTGAGCCACAATGATATAATCAACCCCTGTTCTTATGACCCGAGAATTGTGTTCCATGCATTCTATGGCTTCGTTAATAACAATCTCTTTGTAGCGATCGACCTTCTCATCTCGAAGACAGATATCGCAGGCCTTGATCGTATCCTGGGTGACAAAGGCATCAATGGCCCCTTCAAGCATGGCCAGGGCTTCATGGGCCATGTCCTTCAGATCCACCGGGCAAGTGAAGATGCGTGTCCTTTGGGCCAGGTCTGGGACCAGTTCGGCGATGTTGACCGCCTGATCTCCCAAACGTTCCAGATCCCGGATCATACTCATGGCCGAGGTGATAAAGCGCAGATCGATGGCCAAAGGATGATGCAAGGCCAAGATCTTGAGACAGAAATGCAGAATATCATTCTCTATAGCGTCTATCTTTTCGTCTTGTTCAATGACCCGTTTGGCCAATTCGGTATCTTGTTCTTCAAAGGCCTTGACCGCCGTCTTTACCGATTCCATGACCAAACGACACATTTCTAAGAGATACCTTTTTATCTCTTGTAGGTCTTTTTGTAGAAGGACACTCATATAATCCCCCTCGCTTTTGGATAGGTTTTACCTGATTTAGTCTCAAAATTCTACAATTTTGCGGCCTAACTAAACTTACCGGTGAGGTATTCCTCCGTCCTGGGATCTTTGGGATTGGTAAAGACTTCGGCTGTGGGACCGAACTCGACCAGTTCACCGAGGTAAAAGAAGGCCGTGTAGTCTGAAATACGACCGGCTTGCGGCATATTATGAGTGACGATCACGATGGTAACCGTCTCTTTGAGTTCAACAATCAGGTTTTCTATCTGAAGGGTGGCCTTGGGGTCAAGGGCAGAGGTGGGTTCATCCATCAAGAGGACCTCGGGTTTGACCGCCAGGGCGCGGGCGATACAGAGCCTTTGTTGTTGACCACCAGAGAGAAAGGTCCCCCGGCGGTGAAGGATATCCTTGACTTCGTCCCACAGGGCCGCCTTGCGTAAGGCCTCTTCCACGATGAAATCCGCCACTTGGCGGGGAATCTTGATGCCCAATAGCTTATAGCCAGCCAAGACGTTCTCGTAGATGGTCATAGTCGGGAAGGGGTTCGGGCGCTGAAAGACCATGCCCACTTTTCGGCGGACAACGATGGGATCGAGCTTGAGGATGTCTTCGTCCCTGAGAAATATCTTTCCAGAGATCCTGGCCCCTGGGGTCAGTTCATGGAGACGGTTAAGGCAACGGATAAAGGTGGTCTTTCCACATCCCGAAGGCCCCATAATGGCGGTCACCTGTTTTTCAGGGATGGAAATGGTGACGTGTTTAATGGCCATAAAATCACCGTAGTAGGCGCAGAGGTCTTCGGTCCGAAAGATGATCGGTAGGGTCTCCATGCTCCGGCCTCCTATTTCTCGCCAGCGATGCGACGGGCCAGCAGACGCGAAAGGACGTTTAGCCCAAGGACCATAAAGGTCAGCACCACCGCCGCCCCCCAGGCCTGACGCCACCAATCTTCATACGGGCTAGTGGCGTAATTAAAGATGACCAAAGGCAAGGCATTCATGGGTTCCATCGGATTCCAGGTCATAAATTGGTTACCAAAGGCGGTAAAGAGCAAAGGGGCCGTCTCCCCGGCAATCCTGGCCACGGCGATAAGGATGCCAGTGGTGACCCCTACCATGCCCGTGGGCAAGACCACCTTTAAGACCGTTCGCCAGTAAGGGACCCCCAGGGCCAAGGAGGCCTCCCGCAAGATGTCCGGGACCAGGCGCAGGACCTCTTCGGTGGTCCTCACCACCACTGGGATCATCATCAAGGCCAGGGCTACGCTCCCGGAAAGGGCGGAAAAATGCCCCATGGGTCGCACCACCCAGGCGTAGGCCACGATGCCGATGACAATAGAAGGGACCCCCTGGAGGACATCGGCGGAGATGCGAATGACCTCCGCCAGTTTGGAATCCTTTCCGTATTCGGAGAGATAGACCCCGGCCAAGATAGAGATCGGTACCCCGATAATGACCGAGAGGCCGACAATGAAAAAGGTCCCCACCAAAGCATTACTGATGCCTCCCCCTTCCTCTCCCGGAGGCTTTGGTAAATGGAATAAAAACCCAGGGCTTAAAGCCCTTAGGCCCTCTTTGAGAATGTTGATCAGGATCAAAAAGAGGGGGATGGCTGGTAGCAGGGCCAAGATGACAATGACTCCGATAATAACCTTGTTTTTGAATCCTCGTCTCTTTTCGTGGGTAGGATAGGTCTCGCCGGTCATTTTACCTTCAGCCTGATGATGATTATCCTGGCCAGGAGATTGACGATGACGGTGATGATAAATAACAAGAGCCCGATCTCCACCAAGGCCGCGAGGTGAACGTCTTCGGTGGCCTCGGTAAATTCATTGGCAATGACACTGGCCATGGTATTGGCCAAGTCCCACAGGCTTTGCGGCATGGCCGAACGGTTACCGATGACCATGGTCACGGCCATGGTCTCCCCCAGGGCCCGCCCCAAGGCCAGAACGATACCGGCAAAGATCCCCGAACGGGCGTAAGGCAATATCACATGGCGAATGGTCTCCCACCGGGTGGCGCCAAGCCCGTAAGCCGCCTCTTTGAGATCGTCGGGCACCAGACGGATGACATCCCGGGCCACCGAAAGGGCATAGGGCAGGATCATGATGGCCAAGACCAAAGAGGCGGTGAAGAGCCCCAGGCCAAAGGGTGGGGCGCCGATCTTCATCTCAAACCAACGTACCAGGGGGACGAGGTAAAACAAGGCCCAGAGGCCGTAGATGACCGAGGGGATACCGGCCAAAAGTTCTATGACAAAAGAGACCGGATTGGCATACCGGGGAGGGGCGATCTCACCCAAAAAAATGGCCCCAGCCAGGGCAAAAGGAGCGGCAATGATCAGGGCCAAAAAGGAGGTAATCAAGGTGCCTACCAAAAAGGGGAGGGCGCCGAATTGGAGGGATACCGGGTCCCAGGTGGTGGTCCAGAGAAAACGCAGGCCAAAGGCCTTGATTGAAGGCCAAGATTCAATCACCAGGGTGACAAAGATCCCAGCGACCAGGACCACCACCAGGAGCCCCATGCCAGTGGCTATCTTTTGGAAGGCAAGGTCGTATTTGAGATGACCACCGGGAGCCGGTTCCTTCATCCTGGACCTCGGAAAAAAGGCTATCCAATCCTTAGCGGATTTTGAGACTGATGTCAGTTTTTAAACTGTGACATTTCTGTGACAAATTGAGCTCATCAATCCTTGGCCTTGTCTACTGACCAATAGGCCAAGAGAAGCCCCCCTAGGGCAAGGATACAGAGAATGACCAAGGAATTAAGAATGAGCCCCCGACCATAGGCCGCCTGGCGGATCAGGTGCGAGGCATGGGTCAAGGGTAGGGCCTTTAACATGATCTGGACCAGATGGGGCATGTTTTCCACCGGGAAAAAGGTCCCTCCCAAAAAGGCCATCGGGGTAATGATGAGGTTGGTGATCAAGGCCTGATCCGCGTGGGACTTGATGATCATGGCCGAAGCCACTCCCAGGGCAGAAAAGACAAAGGCATTAAGGAGTACTCCCAACCAAAGGGGTAGCCCATAAGAGAGTTTGACCCCGGCCAAATGGGTGATGAGGAGGATGACCACCACGGAAAGGAGGGCCCGTGTTACCCCGGAAAGGATCTCCCCTAAAACATAGGCAAGGTTTGAGACCGGGGCTGCTTGGATCTCCTCAAAGACGCGGAAGTAAAAACGGGCCACGTTTATCTCTACGTTTATCCCAAAGCCTTGGGTCATGGAAGAGGCGGCGATAAGTCCGGGGACGAGAAATTCCAAATAAGGTCTACCGCCCACGGTCATGTGTTTTCCCAGCCCAAAGCCAAAGGCCACCAGATAAAGGGCCGGGGAGATGGAAAAGGAAAGGAGCATCCGCGGTAGGCGGTGCCAGATGATCAACATCTCCCGGAGATAGACGGCCAAAAATCCCTTCATACCCGTTTACCGATGAAATAGACAAAGGCGTCTTCCAGATTGACCCGGCGCAGGGTGACGCTCTTATCCCCTTTGGCCAATTCAAGCATGGCCCTTTCGGCCTCGGCCCTGGTCTGGAAATATTTGGTCTCAAGCCCGGTCTCACTGACGATGTCCAAGGCGAATTCTCCAAGGCGTTTCATCAGGCTTTCCGGGGTATCAATGACCACGATCTCTCCCTGATCAATAAAGGCCACCCGGTCAGCCAAGAACTCGGCCTCTTCGATGTAGTGAGTGGTCAAAAGGATCGTGGTCCCCTGTTGTTGAATACGTTTGATCAAGGCCCACAGCCGGCGTCTGATGTGCGGATCAAGGCCCACGGTAGGCTCATCGAGAAAGAGGATGCGAGGCTCATGCATCAGGGCCCGGGTGATCAAGAGCCTCCGTCTAAGCCCCCCGGAGAGGGTGCGCACCTTGTGTTTTCGTCTCTCGTATAACTCGGCAAACCGAAGGAGCCTTTCTGCCTGTTCCCGAATCTCCCTTCGACTAAGGCCAAAGAGGAGGCCGTGGATAAGGAGGTTTTCCCAGACGGTGAGCTCAAGATCAAGATTGATGGTCTGCGGGACCAGACCAGCCATCTTCTTGGCCTCAAGTGGTCTTTCAAAGATGTTTAGGTCGAAAAAATAGGCCTGCCCTCCGCTTGTACGGGTAAGACCAGAGAGGATGCGGATAGTGGTCGTCTTCCCGGCCCCATTGGGCCCGAGGAGGGCAAAGAGTTCGCCGGCAGCGATCTCAAAATTGATGCCCTTTAAGGCCTCTATAGAACCGTATCTTTTGGTGAGATTTTCCACCCGAATGGCGAGTCGGGCCATAATAGGCAGAACATACCCAACCTCACCTTCGGGGACAACAATGATTGATCCATCTCTAACCTTACTTCAGGAATCGTCCAATTAAGGGCTAGATTTCCAAATTTACCTTAAAGGAGTTATAACCAAAGAGTTCCTGCAGGGTCTTGCTGAGCTCTGGCCGTGGTTCGACCTGATAATTCGATAGATCAATGGCCACTTCTCCTTCGGTAAACTTAAGGAGTAGACTTACCGGAAAATTCCCCCGGCTTTCAGAAAGGATTTCTTTAAGCACCCGCAATTGTTCAGGCCTAAGTTCTTCTCCGTGTAAGACCAAGGTCACCCGCCCACGGGCTATCTTAGGGGCCTCTTTGATAGGGACGACCTGTTCGGCAAGCACCCGACAATTTCCCTCTTCCTTCTCTAAAGTCCCGACCACAAAGACCAATTCCTTGGCCTCGAGCAGCTCGCGTGTACGGCGAAAGAGATCGGGAAAGACAATCACCTCCACCGTGTCTTCCCCATCTTCCAGGTGCACAAAGGCCATCCGACCACCTTTTCGGGTATTGACGACCTTTAGGGCCGAGACCGCCCCGCCGAAGGCCACCTTGGTCCTTTCCGGGACCTTTTCCAAAGAGGCAATAGTGTAAGGGGTGAGCTGGGTAAGCCATTCTCTGTAGGGCTCAAGGGGATGGCCGCTGATATAAAACCCCAGGGCCTCTTTTTCATAGGCAAGTTTCCTTGAAGGAGGCCATTCCGGAAGATCAGGGACCTTGATCGGGCTCCGGGGCGCGGTGTCCTGGACAGCCAAATCAAAGATCGAGACCTGCCCCATCTCCCTGGCCTTACGTCTGGCCTGCACCCAATCAAGCATCTTATCAAGCACTTCCATGAGGGCAGCCCTGGTGGCCCCGAGGGAATCCATGGCCCCGCTCTTGATCAAGGCCTCAAGCACCCGGCGGTTGACCTTTTTCAAATCCACCCTTAGGCAAAAGTCCTCAAGGGACTTAAACGGGCCCCCTTCCCGCCGAGCCTTAAGGATCTCTTCAATGGCCCCTTCACCGACGTTTTTCACCGCCGCCAGCCCAAAGCGGATCTTCTCTCCGGAGATGGTAAAGGCTACTTCACTTTCGTTTACGTCCGGAGGCAAGATATCGATGCCCATCTGGCGACAGACATGGACATATTTGACCACCTGCTCGGCCTTTTCCATTTCGTAGGAGAGAAGCGCAGTCATGAAACACAAGGGATAATGGGCCTTGAGGTAGGCTGTCTGAAAGGCGACAAGGGCATAGGCCGCCGAGTGGCTCTTATTAAAGCCGTAGCCGGCAAATTTCTCCATCAAGTCAAAGATCTGGATGGCCTTGTCTTCGGGGATACCGCGTTCCACCGCCCCGCGGACAAAGCGTTCCTTTTGCGCGGCCATGACCTCAGGCTTTTTCTTCCCCATGGCCCGGCGCAGGATGTCGGCCTCACCCAGGCTGTAGCCCGCCAGGACCTGGGCGATCTTCATTACCTGTTCCTGATAGACGATTACGCCGTAGGTCTCTTTCAGAATGGGCTCAAGCTCTGGTACGAGGTAAGTGACTTCCACCTCACCGTGTTTGGCCTTGATGTATTGATCGACCATACCGGATTCAAGTGGCCCGGGGCGATAGAGGGCCAGGATGGCGATGAGGTCGTTGAAGTTAGAGGGTTGCATCCGGATGAGGAGGTCTTTCATCCCCGAAGATTCCAATTGGAACACGCCGTCGGTATCCCCTCGCCGCAGGAGTTCGTAAGTCTTCGGATCGTCTAGGGGAAGACGTTCAAGGTCAATCTCCTCCCCGTAGTGTTCCTTTACCAATTGTACGGTGTGATCAATGATGGTGAGGGTCCGCAACCCCAGGAAGTCGAACTTGATGAGGCCGACCCTTTCCACGGCCTTCATATCGAACTGGGTGACGATTTCATCGGCCTCACCCTTCATTAGGGGGCAATAATTGGTGAGCGGGGCATCGGAGATTACTACCCCGGCGGCGTGGGTAGAGGAGTGCCGCGGAAGCCCCTCAAGCACCCGGGCAATGGCGATGAGTTCCGCCACCCGCGGGTCTTTTTCTACCAACTCCCTTAGATGCGGCTCCTGGGCCAGGGCCTGATCCAGGGTAATCCCGGCGGTCTCTGGAATGAGCTTGGCGATGCGATCTACCTCGGGATAAGGCATACCCAAGGCACGGCCTACGTCCCGCACCACGGCCCGGGCCTTCATCTGACCAAAAGTAGCGATCTGGGCCACATATTCCTGCCCGCCGTATTTTTCTCTCACATAGCGGATCACTTCTTCTCGGCGGCGCATACAAAAATCAACGTCGATATCCGGGAGACTTTCGCGCTCGACATTTAAGAAGCGTTCAAAAAGGAGGCCATAGCGAATAGGATCAAGGTTGGTGATCCCCATGGAAAAGGCCACCAAGGAACCGGCGGCTGAGCCACGGCCAGGCCCCACGGGGATACCCTGGGCCTTGGCCCAGGCAATAAAGTCTGAGACCACCAGAAAATAGCTGGCAAAGCCCTTCTTCTTGATGATCTCGAGTTCATATTCCAGGCGTTGGCGATATTCTTTTTCCGAAGCGGCAAGCCCGGGGAACTCTTTGAGTTCAGCCAGGCGTTTCTCAAAACCCGCCCGGGCCTTTTCCTCAAAGACCTCTTCATAGGTACAGCCCTCGGGGATGGGGTAGCGGGGGAAATGGTGTTTGCCGAGTTCAATCTTGATATTACAGCGCTCGGCGATCTTTATCGTATTTTCTATTGCCTCCGGGCACCAGGAAAAACGGGTGATCATCTCCTCTGGGGAGGCAAAATAGAGTTTATCGGTGGAAAACCGCATACGGTTTTCATCATGGACGGTCTTGTTGGTCTGGATGCAGAGGAGCACATCATGGACCCGGGCGTCTTCCGGGCGGAGATAATGGCAATCGTTGGTGGCCACCAGCGGAAGCCCTAAGTCCTTAGCCAGTTCCACCAGGGCCTCGTTGACCATTTTTTGCTCGGGGAGTTCGTTTTCCTGGAGTTCCAGATAGAAACGCCCGGGAAAGATGGAGGCGTATTCCTGGGCCAATTTTTTGGCCTTATCCATCTGACCGCGGATGATGGCCGCCGGGACCTCACCATGTAAGCAGGCCGAAAGGGCGATGAGACCTTCATGGTATTGCCGGAGGAGTTCTTTATCTACCCGGGGCTTCCAATAAAAGCCCTCAAAATGGGCCAAGGTACACAGTTTTAGGAGATTTCGGTAGCCAACCTCGTTTTCACAAAGGAGGATGAGGTGATAACCGGCCTCATGGGCGCTCTTGGCCTTGCGCTCAAAACGCGACCCAGGGGCCACGTAGACCTCACAGCCCAAGATGGGTTTTATCCCGGCCTCAAGGGCCTTTTCATAAAAATGGATGAGCCCAAAGAGGGTGCCGTGATCAGTAATAGCTAGGGCGTGATAACCAAATTCTTGAGCCTGAACAAAAAGATCTTTTAAGCGGATTGCTCCATCCAAGAGGCTCCATTCCGTATGTAAGTGCAGATGGACAAAATCGGCCATAGACCACCCCTTGGGATTTTTTCCAAGATTAACCCAAACCGGATGAGAAGCAACGAAGGAACCTACAAGAAGGTTTTTATGGTGTAGGGGAATACCTACAACCTTGAGTCGGGGCGGGCCAGAAGCGAGGGGACACAAATTCAATGACCATTCAAGGGACAACTTTAAAGAGAGGGTATATTTGTAGGCGAAAACATACAATTCTTATAATTTATCTCACTTAGTCTCATCTCTTTCTTTCTATAAATAGCAAGGATTTAAGATAATAGAAGAAACTGGCATACAATGTGCAGATAAAAATAAATGCCTCCCTCCAAAAGATATTCAAAATGAGGGATGGAGGTGGGAAAAGAGGGTGGCAGTAAAACAAATTATTTAATTAAAAAGGAGGAAAGAGATGAAACGTGTAGGGAAGATACTAATTGGTGGAATCTTTGTATTTAGTTTGGTATTTGCTGGTCCTTTGTTTGCTATGGGGCAAAAGGCCGAAAAAGAAAAGAAGATTACTACTCAGGAAATGAAACAAGAAACCAAGTCAGAAATGCATCAATACATGAATTCAAAGGAGAAAAAAGAGAAGGAAAAAGAGGAATAAAAAGAGAGGGCGGGTATAAAACCCGCCCTAAATGCATAAGGTAAAAACCTTTCCTTAACTACGCTGAAGGATAACAAGACCGGTGATGGTAAGCAAGATACCGAAAAGGCGCATAAAGGTCAGTTTTTCTCCTAGAAAGAGCAGGGCCAAAATAGCGGTGACCAAGGGGTAAGCGGCGGTAAGGGGGACGACCTTTGAGGCCACGCCGGTCTTTAAGAGTGAAAAGTAAGTAAACATACCAAGCACCCCGGCTAGAAGACCGCTGGCCCCAAGGGCCCCAACATCCTGCCAGGTAAGGTCACGTATCTGACTAGTCTTACCGGTCAAGATGGTGGCCAGGATCAGGACCAAAGCGGCAATGCCTGTACGCAGGGTAAGGGCCAGGAGGGGTTCTAAGGCCCGAAGGGCAAGCTTTTCAAAAAGCGGGGCCGAACCCCAGAAGGAAAGGGTAAGGATCCAGAGTGACAAAACCTTTCCGTCCATCAAAAAGACCTCTCCAAAGGGTTGAGTAGCGATCAATTTACCCATCCTCAAGGAACGACTCAACTTTTCCTACTTCATAGCAGGGGAGATATTGGATTCGAGTGAGTTTTGGAAAAGGCCTGGCCCTGATGAAAGACGAAGGCCCTCTTCGGTGCGTAACGCTTAAGGAAGCTCAGGAGGCTTTTGCCGGGTCTTTTGGCTCGTAAAATCTCCTTGAAAGAAAAGGAATAAAGCTCCAAAAATTAATTGCGCGGGTGGCGGAAAAGGCTCGCAAGCCTATCCAGTAGCACGTAGAAGATGGGTACATACACCAGGGTGAGGATGGTCCCCACCAGAAGACCACCGATGGCCACCACGGCCAGCGGAGAGAGCCTCTCAAGCCCTATGGCCCGCTCGGCGGCAATAGGAAGCATACCCACAATGGTGGAGAGCGCCGTCATCAGGATAGGGCGTGTCCGGGCACGAATGGCGCCCTCAATAGCCAGATAAAGATCTGCTCCTTTTTTGCGGGCCTTTTCGATAAAGTCTAGTAGCAAGATGGAATTGTTTACCACTACACCAGAAAGCAAGATCATGCCCATGGAGGCCGGCATACAAAAGTGTCTTCCCACAATTAGAAGCCCCCAAATGGCCCCGATGAGGGCCAAGGGGATGGCCACCATGATGGTCACCGGGTGCCTAAAGGAATGAAAGGTGGGCACCAGAGAGAAATAAAGGAGGATCAAGGAGAGCACCAGGGCCTTTTTTAACCGACCGAAGGATTCCTTCATGGGTTTGATCTCGCCTTCCTGTGAGATCTTAACCCCAGCAGGTATGGTTAGCCCTTTGAGGGCCTTTTCTACCCCGGTTTGGAGGTGGCTGATGGCGCTTTGGCGGCGATAACCCAGGACGTCGATGACCGGAGAGAGGTTTTGTCGCACGATAAGCCCGCGTACGAAATGTCTTTCTACCCGAGCCAACTCTCTTAAGGGGATCGGGCCTTCCTGAGTGGGGACCAGATAATCTAAAAGATTTTCCAAAGAGGTCCGTTGGTTGGTCGCTAGACGCAGGCGTATGGGGTAGGGGCGTTCTTCAGGTATACGCCAAAGTGAAGCCCGTACCCCGGAGAACCCGGCAGAGAGCTCTTGGGCCAGCGTGGCTGGAGAAAGCCCATAACCAAGAAGTTTTTCAAGGTTTGGCCGGATGAAATATTCCTCTCGATCAAAGTCCCAGGTATGGGAGAGGCTTACCAAACCACGTACATGATAGAGCCTTTTTTCCACCTGTAAGGCCAGTTGGTGTAAGAGCTGGGGGTCAGCTCCAGAGATCATCACGTCCACCGGAGCGGCGATAGAGGAAAGGGGTGTGGCGCCAAATTCAAATACATGCAGGCTCTTGAGCCCGGGAATCTTTGAAAATTCACGGTAAATTTCGTTTTCCATCTGCCAGATAGTCTTTTGGCGGTGAAAACGATCTACGAAATGTACAGTAATGGTGCCTTGACGCGGGGTACGATCGGTACCGAAGCTGATTACCCCTGGTTCCGAACCCATGACCGTGGCCATGCAGATAAAGCCTGGGACGTTTTTGAGTTTGTTTTCCATCTGGGAGACGATTCTTTCGGCGGTTTCTATAGGGGTGTTGGGCGCCACCTCAAAGGTGACCTTCACGATCCCGGTATCCATTGGAGGCATAAGGTCTCGCCCCACCAAGGGCATGATCTTCTTTGAGCTAAAGCCCAAGAAGACTATAGCCGGTATGATGAGAAGCAATTTATAGCGTACACCAAAGCGAAAGAGAGCCAGATAAAAGACCCGAAGTCTTTCCAGAAAGACCTCACTTATTCGGGAAAGGGCCTTCTCCAGCCGGGAGCCCTCCCCGCGGCGCAGCACATAGGGGGCAAGAAGGGGGATGATGGTCACCGAGACTACATAGGAGGCGGAAAGGGCCATGGTAAGGACCATGGCAAGCTGCCTCAGGATCTTTTCTACGTAGCCCCCGACAAACATGATGGGTATGAGCACCAGGATGGTGGTGAAGGTGCCGGAAAGATCGGCGAGCATGATTTCTTTGGTACCGGAGATGGCGGCCTCTTTGGGGGAAAGACCCTTTTCGCGCAGATGGCGTTCGATGTTTTCCGCCACCACGATAGAATCGTCTACCAAGAGCCCCACGGCCAGGATTACGGCGGTCATGGTGACGATGTTGAGTTCCATGTGAAAGAGTTTCATGAGAAAAAAGGTCAGAAAATAGGTTACCGGAATAGAGACCGCGGCGAGCAAGGTGGCCCGCACTCTGGCCAGGAGGAGGAAGATCACTACCACGGTCAGGATGATGGCCTCACGCAGGGCCCCAATCAAGTTTGAGACCGAGGTCTGGATAATTTTTTCCTGGGTGTCGGCAATGGAGAAGGAGAGCATGGGATATTGAGAGGCCAGGTGTTTCAGGGCCGTTTGGGCCGCTTTGATGGTGGCCATCACGTTCCCGTTTTCTGGACGCAGAATGTTGAGGGCTATAGCAGGTGTCCCGTTTCCATGAAACAGGCTTTCCCGATCGGCATGGCTAAGGATTATCTTGGCTATGTCTCTCAGATGCAGGGCCTTGCCCTGGTGGGGAAGCACCAGGGAGGCCAGTCTCTCTGGTTCGGTTACTTCACCGGGAATCTTGATGAAGATTTCGTGAGGTTTGGTACGAATGACCCCCGCCGGTAGGTTGGCGTTTTCCGCGTAAAGGGCTGCGGTTACGTCGGCTAAGCTCAGACCGTAGCGCGCGAGGGCGTCCTTGTCGATCTCCACCAGTACTTCGGGTTGGTACCCTCCAAATACTTCCACGTCACCGATTTGGGGGACATTCAAGAGGGCGGGTTTTAGATACTCCTCCACCAGGCGCCGAACTTCTGAAAGGGTTAACTCCGTTCCAGGGCTTGGAGTCACGGCCACGGTCATCACCGGTGTGGTGGCGTCACTTACTTTGAAGATGCGTGGGGGAAGAAGCCCTGGGGGTAGGTCGCTAAGGATGCGATCAAGGGCGGCGGAGACGTCTACTTGGGCGGCAGAAAGCCCCTTGGCATAGTCAAATTCCACTGAGACCACCGCTACGCCGTCACGGGAGACCGAGCGGACCTTACGCACCAGAGAAAGGGTGGCTAATTCCTTTTCCACGGGTATGGTCACTTGACGTTCCACATCTTCGGCCGAGGCCCCGGGTAATTGGAGGACCACCACGATACGGGGATAATTAGCATCGGGGAAAAGATTCAGGGGAAGCTCGCGAAAACTCTTTATCCCGAGGACCACTCCTAAGAAAAGGAGGGCCAGGACCAGATGGGGGTAACGTAAGTAACGTTCGACGAAACTCATGAACCCCTCACCAGGACCCTTTCTCCTGGGTAAAGGCGTAAGAGAAGCCCGGGATCTCCCACCACCACCGGCTCTCCAGGCTTTAGATCCCCGTAGACAACGATTTGATCTCTGCTTTGGCCCAAGACCTTTACCGGTACACGCACCAAGCGCCCTTCTCGGACGGTATAGACGGCAGGTTCTTTGCCGTGTACCAGGGCCTTCAAAGGGAGGACAAAACCCTCTGGAGCTCCGGAGACCAGTTCTACGCCTATTTTCGAGCCAGAGGGAAGCCCAAAGGGACGACTTTGAAGGCGTATCTCTACAGTGGCCAAGGCTCTTGGCCCCACCGCAGGATGGACACGGTAGACGTGGGTTATGAGTTGTTTCTGTCCCAGCAGGAGATAAGCCTTGGTGCCTGGGACAAACCGAGGGGCCCTTTCTTGGGGCACTTTGATCAATAGGCGATAGCCGCCTTCGGGGTTCTCTAGGCTCAGAATGGGTGCCCCGGGCGTGGCCAGATCTCCGGGATCCTTGAAACGTTTGGTGACCACCCCGGGAAACGGGGCCAAGATCCGGGCATAGGAAAGGTCTACCTGGATGGCCTTGATCTCCTGGCGCAATTGTTCCACCCGAGAGGCAGCGGTTTGTAAGGCGTTTTTGGAGAGATCATAGGCCTCTTGAGAGATGGCCTCGTGGGCAAGCAGTTTTTTATCGCGGTCAAAGATGGCCTTACGAGTGAAGAGTTCGCTCTTGGCGGCTTCAAGCTCGGCCTTTAACCTGGCCAGTCGGGCCCGAAGATCCCGCGCCTCTATTTCGGCAAGTAATTCTCCCTCCTTTACTGGATCTCCTTCGTACTTGGTGACACGGAGGAGATATCCAGTGAGTCGGGTAGAAACGGTGGCCCTTTGTAGGGGCTCAATGGCGCCTAGATAATGTTCACGCAATTCCAGACGCCCTTGGCGTACGAGGACCGTATCCACTGGAAAGGGGGCCTTGGCTGGTAAAGGGGTCTTTTTAAGGACGGCCCTTTTTGTTTTTACTAGGCCTACAGCCCCTATCCCCAAGAGAAAAATCATTAAGACGATAAAGACCGGCCTGAGTTTATTCATGTAGATACCCCTTGGCGATCTCACCGGTGGCCAGGTCAAAGGCCACCTTGGCACTCTGGAGTTCATAATAGGCCTTTAACAAGGCACTTTTGGCCCGCAGCCAAGCCTCTTGGGCCAAGAGGAGATCGGTTACTGCCCCTGCTCCGGTCTCGTAACGGACGGATTCACGTTCAAAGGCCGCCTGGGCAAAATTCTCGGCTGCTTGATACTTTTTGATTTGGCTGAGGGCGGTCTCTACGCGAGTCAAGGCGGAAAGGATCTCTTGCCGGGCCTTTAGGCGCACGGCTCGTAGATTTTCTTTGGCGGCTAGGACCAGGGCTCGATTTTCCCGTATCCGATGATGGCGAGCACCGGAATCAAAAATTTGCCACTGAAAGCGTACGCCTGCCACCCATACCTCTTCCTCGTCTTGGAGTCCGGCTCCAGCCCGGTGGCCATAGGAAGAAAAGAGGGATAAGTCTGGGGCATAAGCTCGTTTGGCACGGGAAAGGGAGGCCTCGGCCTGCCTTACCTTGAAGATGGCGGCCTTGACGTCTGGCCGATTCGAAAGATGGGCCTCGATCTTTGAGGTCACCTCAGAGGATATGTTTACGGGCTTGTTGAGCTTTCCCCTGAGCTCAAAATGCGGCTTGTCCTCACCCATGAGCAGGGCCAGGAGGTGTTTGGCCAACTTCAAATTATCGTTGGTGGCCAACAGAGCAGCCTCTTCTTCCTGGAGGGCCCGTTTGAAATAAAGGAGGTCGAGCCGAGCGATCTTTCCTACCTGGTACTTAAGACGGGCTTCTTGGTATTGTTTGCGCAGGAGTCTTAGGAGTTCTTCCTGGGTCTCTTTTAGGGCCTTGAGATAGAGAATTTGGTAATAGAGCTGTTCTACATTGGCGATGAGGTCTTCGGCAGATTGGCGCAAAAGGCTTTGCTGCACCTTGGTCTCAAATTCTTTTAGCCTTACTTCGCGGGCCACGCGCCCTCCTTCATAGAGGGGTAAGGAAAGATCCACCTCCCACAGGTAGATGTCCCGACTGAAGGCCGGAAAGGCCCCGGGCCCTTTGATAGCGGTGACTGCCACGGGGTCACTATGTCGTTCGGCCTGAGCTACGAAATTGGCCTTAAGCCAGCGGTTGGCCGCGGTGGCCTGCCTAGCGTAAGAGGCTGCCTCCACCGCCCTTTGCCGGGCTTTAAGACCCGGGTGGGCGGAAAGGGCCTTTTTGACTGCGTCCTCGAGGGTTAGCTCTTGGGCCTTGAGAGATGTTGCCGCGGAAAACAAAACCAAAAAGGCCAGGAGATAACCTAAAGCCTTCATGCCAGCCCCTCCAGACCCGTTAGGGAAAAACGGACGATATGTTCCACCAAGGCCCTTTTGAAGGCTTCGTCGTATTCTCGCCCGCTCAGGGCCTTTATCTTCGGGCGGGCAAAGTTGAAGTAGAGTACTTGGGCAAAAAGGCTTAACACGGCAAGGAGGAGCTTCTCTTCGGAAACTTTTGGAAAATGAGGCTTAAGAGCCTTGGTTACTTCCTCGACCAGGGGTTTTACCGCTTGCTCGGAGATGATCTCAAAGGCCTTGGTAGGCTCGGTGATCTCCCGCACCAGGAGTTGGTAATGGATCACTCGCTCTTCGTCACTCATGGGGCCGAAGAGGACTGCTTCGGAAAGTGCCTGGATGACAGCCTCTGCCGCGGAAGGGGCTTTTTGGAGGCGCTTTCGGAAATCCTTTCGAATACGTCGGGCACGCTCAAGAAAGCGATCCCGAAAGACCACAAGATAAAGATTTTCTTTCGAGCCAAAGTGATAGTTCACCGCAGAAAGATGTACTCCGGCAAGAGTAGTGATCTCGCGTACACTTACCCCATGAAATCCTTTTTCGGCAAAAAGCCTCTCAGCCACAGTAAGAATTTTCTGGCGGGTATCCTGATCAGCCTTGGCGTGAGAGCCTGATTCCATACGAACATTCGTATCAAACAATCGTTCGAAAATCAAGAGGTTTACCATACATCTTGACCAATTTTTATCATTTTGTATGGTAAAAACATGGCGGTTTTAGAGTTGCCGGAATTAAAGAGTGCCATAAGCGAACTCAGAGAATCCCTTCTTGAAGAAAAGGCCTTTCTTTTGCGAGATCTAGCCCTGAGCCTAAAAGGACGGATTATTCAGAAAAAAATCAACGGAAAGATTTATTACTACCTGCTTTACAGAAAGTCGCCGAAGAACGTATTCACGGATTACATACCGCACCAACTCCTTGAAGAGGTCCGATCGTTGTCTGAAAAACATCGGCTTTTGAAACAACGGCTGAAAGAGGTAAACCGAAAGCAAAAGGCTCTTAGGATGGAAAAAGATCAGGATGTCCTGGCCTTTCTTAGAGAGCTTTTGGACGTATTCGTAAAGAATGGTCTATTTGAAGAGGGTTTCCTCCTCATGGGAAGCTTTGTTCAGAGGCTTTATTCTGAGGCCTTTAATGTCCCTTTGCCCCTTTTTTCTACCACAGATGTGGATTTTGCTCTGGAAAGGCCGTATCGCGGCAAGGAATTTCCTTTGGTAAGCGAGTTTGAAAAGAGGGGTTTTGAGATCGTTTTTCTAGCAAACGGAGCCATTAGGCTCAAAAAGGGCCCTTTTAGGGTAGACTTTTTAACGCCCTCTTTTAGAGGAGAGGAACGTCCGGTCAGGGTACCAAAGCTCGAGTTGGTCCTTCAGGCGCTAAATCACCTGCGAATTCTTTTTTCCTCACCTATATGGCTTGAGATACCTTCGCTTTTACCAGAGGGCCGTATTCTGGTTCCTCATCCGGCAGACTTTGTGATCCACAAAATTCTTGTTGTGCATAGAAGAAGGGAAGAGGGGAAAGCCCAAAAGGACCTTGATCAGGCCCGGTGGGTGTTTTTCAACGTGGTGAAGCCACATTATGCCGAGGCCCTTGATTTGAAGATCCAGAGACTTCCGCGCAAACAACAGAACCTGGTCAATAAGATACTCAAAACTTTCGACTAAGGATTGTTGGAGCGGTTTTAGCCGCGAAATTTCGATCGATTCTAATCGTTAACATCTTCTCTTAAGTCGTTTGTCAAAAGTCAGAAGCTCTCCTTTTTGTTTTTTGGTTTTTACGCAGAGAAAACAGTCAAGCAAACTCAATCCCTCACTTTCGATAAAGAAATTAAAGGCTTCTAAAAGCAATGATTTGTCTTTATTAGCCACGCCTCTATAGAGAAGGAGATCTTTTAAAGCTTCGGCTGCTTCTTTTGGAGGAACACCATACGTCTTGGTAAGGACATAAAAAGCTTCCAGTAAAACTTCGGAAAGAAAAACGGCTTTCTGACGCCCTTGCTTTAAAGATTCAAAGAAAGGTAAGATTTTCCGATACTGCTCCTCATTGTCGGCCAGTAGATAACGCAGAAGGATATTGGTATCAGGAAAGATCACCGTACTCATCAGCTACCTTTTGCCAAGCAATCTCGCGTTCTTGCTCATAAGAAAGGGGCTTTTTGACGTACTTTCTAAAGATCCCTCCTAAGTCTCTTACAGGCTCGAGGATTACTTTGCCCTCTACTACTTTAAACCGTACCACATCCGTCCCTAACAAATCCCGAATTTTTTTGGGAATGGTAACTTGGCCTTTAGAAGTAATCTTTGCTAAAGCTTCCATAGCTTACTCCAAGCTTTTAGTCTTACTTTCGAGTTTAAGTAATGAAAAATTAAAAATCAAGGTAAGAAACCGATGTGAAAAGCCACTTCCACAGAGGACGAATCGAGATCTTCGCGTTCCTATATGTACTTTCTCCCTCTTCATCCCAGGAAAGGACCAGTAAATCGGAAATACCAAGTTCTTTGCCGGCTTTTCTAAGAGCCGAAAATTCTCTTTTTTTAGTGGCCTCATCAGAAAGGTCGTAACAGACCTGGATCAACTGAAAAGACTCAATCCCT
>CAZROA010000032.1:0-11950 GCA_964601575.1 uncultured Thermodesulfobacteriota bacterium | reverse complement strand
GGGCTTTTGGAGAGATTTTTCAAGATCAGCCATTGGAGGATAAATTCGATGTCTGCCAGCCCGCCGTAACCCACTTTGAGGTTGATCTTTCCCGGCTGGGTACGTTCCCTTTCCATGAGGAGACGCATCTTGCGCACGGCTTGCGCCTCTTTGGGGCCGAAGGGACCTTGGGCCAAGAGTTTCTTGATCTCCTGTAAGACCCTTTTGCCCAGCTCCTGATCCCCGGCCACGTAGTTTAGGCGTACTAGGGCCAATTTTTCCCAGAGGCCGGCCTCGTGGGCGTAATAATGTAAAAATCCCTCTTCTGACACAGCTAGCGGGCCTTTGCGCCCTTCAGGCCGTAAGCGGGTGTCTACTTGGTAGCCAGGGCCTTCGGGAAGTGGCATGGTAAGGTAAGAAAGGAGCCGTTGGGCAAGCTTGGCCGCATAGACCACAGCCCTTGTCTCTTCGCCTTGGTAGACAAAGACCATGTCTAGATCAGAACGATAACCAAGCTCTTTGCTCCCGAGTTTACCCAGGCCCAAGACCACAAAGCGCCCGGGAAAGGGGTGGCCGGTCTCTTCTTGTAGACGCAGATAGGCCACTCGATAGGTCTCCTGAAGGACAAAAAGGGCCAAGGTGGAAAGGTCTTCCAGGAGTTCTTCCAGTTTGAGTCCCTCCTTCAGGTCAGAAAATCCGATACGAAACAGAGATTCGTTTTTGTAGGTCCTCAGGAGGGAGAGGGCCTCTTCGTAGAGGCTACCATGGATGGCACGCCTGATCTCTTTTTCAAGAGGTTCGGGCTCAAACAGGGCCTCCGCCGCCACCGGGGCCTCGGTAAGGAGGTTGGTCAGAAAGGTGCTCTTTGAGAAGAGGAGCAAGAGGTCGCTCACCGCTTCTGGATGGTGTTTCAAGGCATGGAAAAAAGAAATACGCCCGCCAAGGCGTTGGAGAAAAGAGAGAAATTTGGCCAGGGTCTCTTCTTTGTTTTCGATCTTGAGGACCTCTTCCAAGATCTCGGGCAGGAGGGCGGCGATCAATTTCTGTTTTTTGGGGAGGTGTTTTTGGCTGTGAAGAAAGGTCTGGATGTTTTTCAGGAGGTCGAGGGGAAGGCCGGTTTCTCTGGCTATTTCTAACGAGGGTTCACCACTCAAGAGGCTTGAGACAGCGGCCTCGATCTTTTCTTTGGGGATCTTTTTTTTCGGTGAGAGGAGTTCTTCAAAGATCTCTCTTACCCGTTGGCGATGTCTCTCCAAGGTGGTCAAAAAATTGGGCACGGCCTCGTCTCCGAAAAAACCCATGGCCCGAGCCAGTCTCTCAAGAGCAGTCTGTTCTTCTGGAAGTTTGGCGGTCTGACGAAAGTGAACGGTCTGCAAACGGTGTTCTAAGGTGCGCAGGAAGACATAGGCCTCTTTGAGGATTTTCTGGTCAGGTGACTTGAGAAGCCCAGCCCTTTCCAGGCGACTTATGGCCCAGAGGGTGTTTCGGGTACGTAGGGCTGGGAATTTCCCCCCGTAGATCATTTGGAGGGCTTGGACGAAGAATTCAATCTCTCGGATACCACCGGGGCCGATCTTGATGTCGCGCTCGGCCCCTAAACGAGCGGCTTCCTTAGCGATTCGGTTTTTGAGATCGAGGATGTGTTCAAGATAGGTATAATCAAGATATCTAGGATAAATTACCGGCCTAAGGGCGCGGAGGAATTTCTTCCCCAAGAGCCTGTTTCCGGCACAGCCCCGAGCTTTGACCAAGGCCAGGCGTTCAAAGGGGTGGGATTGGCTAAAGTAATAATCGATTCCTCCTTTGAGAGAATAGACCAATTCTCCGTCTTTCCCTCCGGGTCTTAGCCGTAGGTCAACCCGAAAGAGACGTTCACCTTCAAGAAGGGTGTCAATCAACCTGGTGAGCTCCTGAGCTAGGCGGATATAGGCTTCTTTTTTGGCCAAAGATCCGTGATAGAAATAGATGAGATCGATGTCTGAGCTGTAATTGAGTTCTCGGCCCCCGAGTTTACCCATGCCCAAGACCAAAAAAGAGGAGGTAAGGCCGGGGGATTTCTTTTCAAGCCAAAAGAGCCCAGCCTCTAAAAAGGCTTCGGCCAAGGCGGTAAGGGCAAAGACCGTCCGGAGAAATCCCTCTCCAGCCAGATCATGGGCCAAAATTTTTATTATTTCTCTTTGTTTGATTTGACGTAAATAAAGGGCAGCCTCCCGCCAATCTCTGATCTCAGATAACCTTTGAAGGAGTTCACGCCTTAGGGCAGCCCGCCCCCGAGCCCGCGGGAAAGGGCTTTTAAGAAAGAGGTCCAAGACCTCACGTCTCCGGGCCAGGATATTCGTGGCATAGGGAGAAAAGCCCAGGACCCGGAGGAGCAAGGGGAAGTTAGGCCCTTTTTCTAGAGAGGCCCAAGGAAAATCCGGATGAAGGTCTTTTAGCCGCTCCAGATTAAACCGGGCCCAATCTTCATCGGCTGTCTCACACCAAGGAGGCATATCTTAGCCGGAGGCATAACTGTGAAGCCCGGAGAGGAGGAAGTTCACTCCGAAATAGGTAAAGATCACCGAAAGAAAACCCAGGATGGACAAAAAGGCGATCCGTTTACCAGCCCAACCGCGCACCAGACGGGCATGGATGGCGGTGGCATAGATGAACCAAGTAATTAGAGACCAGGTCTCTTTTGGGTCCCAACTCCAATAAGAACCCCAGGCCTGTTCTGCCCAGACCGAGCCGGTGATGATACCCACCGTAAGCCAGAAGAAACCGAAGAGAATGGTCTTGTAGATAAGGTCGTCTAAGGTCCGCAGATCCGGCAGGTGGGCCCAGATACCAGTATTCGACTGGGCATGGTGGCGCAAGAGGTACATGATCCCCAAACCACAGGCGATGGCAAAGGCCGCATAACCCAAGAAGCAAGTAATGACGTGTACCGTGAGCCAGTTGCTCTGTAGCGCCGGGACCAAGGGTTCGATCTCCTGATTAGTGGCAAAAGAGGCATAGGCCATGGCCAAAAAGGCAAAAGGGGTAGCAAAGGCCCCGATAATCCTCTTTTTGGTCTTAAATTCGACGAAGAGGTAAACTAAAATAGTAACCCAACCGAAGAATATTAAAGATTCATAGAGATTAGAGAGGGGGATGTGCCCGTAGCCGAGCTTATGAGATTCCCACCACCGCATGACAAAACCTGCGGTGTGAAGGGCAAACCCACCGGCACAGGTAACCGTGGCTACCGGGCCCAACTTATTCCAACGAAAGATCCAGTGCATGATGTACAAGAAGGCCGCCGCAAGGTAGACAAAAGTGGTTACACTTAAGAGAAAGGAGCTTGTCATTACAAGCCTCCACGTTTTAGTTTAGAATGAATCTAACATGTGCTCTTGATGCTTGCAAATGAAACCACCGGAGATCTTACTCGTCAACGATGAACCAGTCCAACGATATCGGATGGCCTCCATCTTGAGGAAGGAGGGCTATCGGGTCGTTGAGGCTGAAGATGGTCTCATGGCCTTGGAACAGATCGAGAACGGGCTCAAGCCCTCTTTGGTCATCGTTGACCTTTATATGCCTCGGCTCGATGGCTGGCAACTCTGTCGCGAGATCAGGGAACGGGGGCTTAATATTCCCCTCTTGGTCGTCTCGGCCTTTTTTACCTACAAGGAGATCACCGATCTCTTAAAGGCCCTAGGGGTCAACGATTTCTTACCCTCACCGGTCAAAAAGGAAGATTTGGTCGAGAAGGTAAAGAATTTGCTTGCCGGGCGATCAGCCCTTCAGGAAGAAGAAGTCTTGCCTCTACTTTTTGCCTCCTCGGCTTCCTTTCCTCGGGAGCAATTATTGCAATATCTTCAACAAACCGGCTTTCAGGTCACCGAGGTCGATAGTTTTGAAGAGGCCCGGGAGGCCTTACATCAAAGGGATTTTCACCTAGCAGTTTTTACCTCCGAATTTAGCCCGGATGACCTCCTAGAACTCCGCCAAATATCGCCGCATACCTCCTTCATCGTCTTGCTCTTGCCTGATTCCCTGGCCAGTCCCTTTGTCTTTGTCCTCAAAGGGGCAAGACACGTCATCCCCTGGCCTGGAGAACCGGAATATCTTCATTATCTCTGCCAACGGGAGATGCAAGAAAAGGCCTTGCTTATCGGGCAGGAACTCTTGCGGGCCAAGACCAAGGAGCTTGAAAAGGTTAGCGAAGAACTCCAACGTATCCAGAAGGTATTGCAGATCGTAGTAGAACAGGCGGCGGAAATGGGTATCGTGGTCACCAACGAGAGGATGGAACCCTTCTTTGCCAATCCCAAGGCCCAGGAGCTCTTCCGTATCTCTGAGACAGGAGATTTCCAAGGATTTTTAAAGACCATCTTGGGTGAAGTTGATCAGGAAGAGATCCTAAAGGTCGTTACCCGTGAAGGCCGTTATTCTTGCGAGGTACAAGTTCCAAGGGGCAAAGAGATCTTTTTGCTCACGGTAAAACCCCTTTTGCACCAGGAAAGGGTCGCTGGTTTGGTCTTTTTTGTCCAAGATGTCACCCAGGAGAGGGAGTGGCAGAAAAAGCTGGTCCAGATCCAGAAGATGGAGGCCATTGCCACCCTGGCTGCGGGGATTGCCCATGACTTTAACAATCTTTTGGCCGCCATTCGCCTGAAGGCCGAGCTCCTGAGTGCCAAGCTTCAAAATGGTTATCGTCATTATGTTTCGGACATTATCGCCATTTGCGATCGGGCGGCCCAGGTGGTCAAACAGATCATTTCCTTCAGCCGACCGGTTCATCCTTCGGCCTTGGCCAATCTCAATGTCCAGGTCCGAGAGGCGATCAATTTTCTGAAGGAGACCATCCCTCGGGGGATCCGGGTGCAGCTCGAGCTGGCCGAGCGCCCCCTCTTGGTCCACCTCGATGCCGGGCAGCTCTCGCAGGTAATCATGAACGTTTGCCTTAATGCCGTTCAGGCCATGGGTGATACCGGGACCCTCACCATTCAGACCGGAGAAGGGGAGTATAAAGATTACCGTCCGGAAGGCTATGTGGTAGGCCCCTCGGAAGTGTTAAACGGGAGATTTGCCTGGGTCAAGATCAGCGACACCGGTTGCGGTATCAGTCCTGAGGTCCTCCCCCGAATCTTTGATCCGTACTTTACTACCAAGGAGGGCCAATCCGGTACCGGGCTCGGCCTGGCCATGACCTATGGTATCGTCACCCAGGCCGATGGCAAAATCGTAGTCGAGACGGCCCCCAAAAAGGGGACCACCTTTATCATTTATTTACCTTTGGTAGAAAAGATAGAATTCGAGGACCTGCTCCCCTTTCCAGCCCCCAAGATGAACAAGGCCCAGGTGTTGATCATCGAGGACGAAGAGATGATCCGAGACTCAATGGCAGAATATCTGGAAGAACAAGGCTACGAGGTGCATACCTGTGAAGACGGGCAAGAGGCCCTGGCCATTTTAAAGAGGGGTTATCATCCAGACGTGGTGGTGATCGATCTCAATATGCCTGGTCTTCCAGGGGTAGAAATAGCCAAACTTATCAAAGAAAGCTATGCCGAGGTGGCCATCCTGATCGCCACCGGCAAGGTCGATGCCAGTGAATACGAACGTCTAAGAAAGATGGGGGTGGACACGATCTTGATCAAGCCATTCTCTCTTCATCAATTTCATGATACCCTTTGTCGAGTGTTAATGGCCAAGAGGGGAGAAAAGATCCATGGACTTATCTGAGCTAGTTCGTCGTTGTCGGAGTTATCGTCGTTTCAATGAGTCATTCCGCTTGGATCGAGAGCTTCTTCTTTCCCTTATCCGTCTGGCTCGGCTTTCGGCTTCGGCCGGAAATCTTCAACCCTTGAAGTACATCCTTTCTTGGGAGCCAGAGAAGAATCAGAAGATCTTTTCTTGTCTACGCTGGGCGGCCTATTTGAAAGACTGGCCTGGGCCAGGGGCCGGGGAACGCCCAACGGCCTACATCATCGTCTTGGGGGATCGGGATATTGCCCAAGTCTTTGGGGTAGATGCCGGTCTGGCCACCCAAAATATCCTCCTTGGGGCAGTGGAAAAAGGGCTTGGGGGTTGTATCATCGGCTCGGTCGACCGAGAAGGCCTTCGCCAGGCCCTTGGGATCCCCGAGCGTTTTGAAATCCTCCATGTCATTGCCCTTGGAAAGCCGGCGGAGCAGGTGGTCATCGAGGATCTCCCTGAAGGTGGTGACATTCGCTATTGGCGTGACGAAAAGGGCGTCCACCACGTGCCCAAGAGGCCTCTTTCCGAGCTTGTCCTTGATCTATAAGCTTGCCTTTCTTTTTAGCTGGTTATAGTGTTTCTGATTTCATGGAAGCTGTGGTCTTTTTTCAATTTTTGCTCTCCGGGCTCTCGGCCGGGGCTATTTATGCCTTGATTGCCCTGGGTTTTGGCGTCGTTGAAAACGCCACCGGGATCGTCAATTTTGCCCAAGGAGATTTCTTGGTCCTCGGGGCCTTTTGGGCCTATTCGGCCTTGGCCAGCTGGCATCTTCCTTATCCTTTGGCCTTTCTTTCGGCGGTCTGTTTTGCCGCCGTGGTCGGTCTTTTGCTTGATCGTGTGGTCCTTTCACGGGCCCGTTCGCGAGAAATCTTGATCTTGGTTTTTATCACCGTGGGGGCCTCTATCTTTCTTCGCGGGCTCATCAAGGAAATCTGGGGCAAGAGGCCCATTTCCCTCCCACCTTTTGGGGGAGATACTCCGCTTAAACTCGGTCCGTTGACTATTATGCCCCAGACCCTTTGGATCTTAGGGGTGACTTTTTTGGCCTTTGCCCTCTTACACCTCTTCTTCCATCGAACCAAATGGGGGAGGGCGATGAGGGCGGTGGCGGTGGACCCTGAGGCAGCGGCCTTGGTCGGGATCCCGGTGCCTTGGATGGTGGCCTTAAGCTTTGCCATGGCTGGCGCCTTGGGTGGCCTGGCCGGCGTGCTCATAACTCCGGTTACCCCTCTTTCCTTTGAAAGCGGGGTGATGATGGGGCTTAAAGGTTTTGCCGCAGCCATCCTTGGAGGTTATGGCCATTTCGGTGGGGCCTTGCTCGGAGGCCTCCTTTTAGGTGTGCTTGAGGGGCTCTCAGCCTATTTTGTCTCTTCGGCCTACAAGAATATCTTGGCCTTTGCCTTGTTGGTCTTGGTCCTTTTGATCCGGCCTCAAGGGATACTGGGTTTTGGTGTGAAAGAACGTCTATGAGGGCCTTTGTCTCCTTTGCCGCGTTGGTCTTGTTCATTCCTTTCTTGGTCAAGAATCCTTATTATCTCAATGTCTTGGCTTTCATCGGTCTTTACGCCATGGTCACCGTGGGCCTCAGTCTCTTCATCGGCTATGCCGGCCAGATTTCCTTGGGCCACGGGGCCTTCTATGCCCTTGGGGCCTATATCTCCGGCATAATTAGTGCCCGTTATGGGGTTTCGCCTTGGGTGACCATACCCCTGGCCATTTCTCTAACCACCCTTTTAGCCTGGGGGCTTGGTCTGCTCATCTTGCGTCTCAGGGGACACTATTTGGTGATGGCTACCTTGGGCATTAACCTAGTCGTCTATCTCCTTTTGGTCGAACTCGATGGCCTTACCGGAGGTGTCTCTGGCCTTCCCGGGATTCCGCCCCTTTGTTTTGGAGATTATTGCCTGGTCACGGATCGGGCCTGTTATTATCTGATCTGGGCGGTGACCTTAGCGGTTATCTTCTTGGCCTTACGCCTGGTGGCCACCCGCCCAGGGCGTGAGCTTAAGGCCATCAGGGCCAGCGAGGCCGCGGCCAAGGCCTTGGGCCTCAACGTGACCCGTTATAAAGTGGCTATCTTTACCTTGAGCGCCGCTCTAACCGCCCTGGCCGGCACCCTTTACGCCCATTATCTCACCTTTATCAGCCCGAAGACCTTTGACGTCTTCTATTCTATCGAAGTGGTGACCATGGTCTTGATCGGGGGCATGGGTAGTGTTTGGGGGGCGGTGTTTGGGGCGGCCTTTTTGACCCCTTTGCCCCAAATCCTGAGCTTTTTTGAGGAATATAAAGATATCATCTACGGTTTCATCCTTATGGTCATCCTTGTCTTCCAACCGGAAGGATTATGCGGGATCGGTAAAAAATGGAAGTTTTTCAAGCGACAAATGTCTATTATCAGTTTCTAATCCACTTTCTTTAAATCCATCTTTGTGGTAGCTTCAGAGGCCATGAATAAACGGGTAGAGATACTGCCCTTTAAGAGAAGATGGAACATCCCCTTTGACAAGACACGATGTTATATCCAGCAGGCCCTCCTCTCTTCCCCTTGTAGCCCGGATAAGTGTCGTCTTGGGGATCTTTTGCACCTGTCTTTCAATTTTTCGACCCATCTCCTCCAGGCCGAGGACGAAGAAGACCTCCTGGCCACGGTCTTGGTGGCGGTCACCGCTGGAGAAGGCCTGGCCTTCAACCGGGCTTTCATCTTAGAGAAGCTCCCCCATGCCGACGAACTTAGAGGGGTCTTTGGCGTGGGGCCACCTTCCCCAGAGGCCGCGGCGGAGATCTGGGGGACCATTGAGGCCCAGAAGCCCTCTTTTCAGGAGATGGTCACCAGGGTGAGGGAAGAGATGCGAAGGGGAGATGCCCCCCTGAGTACTCTGGCCCAAAGCCTTCATCTCTCCCTTGATCTTGATCCAGCCATCAGGCTTTCTATTGAGAAACACCGGGCAGTGGTCTTGAGACGGGAAGAGAGCCCTCTTTCGGAGATATTTGAAAAACTCGGCGTGCAAGAAATGGCCGCGGTCCCTCTGGCCGTGCCGCCCAATGTCTACGGGGTTATCCTCGTGGATAACTTTGTCACCAGAGAGCCCATTGGTGAGGAGAATCTTCAATTCTTAGAAATGATTGCCTCGCTCACCAGCCTCGCCCTCAATCGTCTAAATGTGTATCGTGAATTGGAAGAAAAGAAATTCCTCCTGGTCGAGGCCGAACGTCTGGCGGCCCTTGGCGAGTTGGCCTCCAAGGTCTCCCATGAGATTCGCAACCCCATCTCGGCGGTTGGAGGGCTTTCTCGTCTCCTGCTCAAAAAGGGTCTGGCCCAGGAGGTCCAGACCTATTTGGATTCTATTATTCGGGAGGCCGAGCGTCTGGAAAAGGCCCTGGAGGATCTCTTTGAATTTATCAAGCCGGTAAAGATCGAGCCCCAGCCCATAGGGCTTTATCGCCTCCTGCAAACGGCCTTGACCTTGCTTCAGGGGGATTTCCGGGAGGCCGGGATCCACGTCTCTTTAGAGGTGCCGGAGAGGGAACCAGTCATTTGCGTTGATCTCCAGGAGATGCAACTGGTCCTCATCCATCTCTTGAAGAACGCCCTGGAGGCCATGCCCGAAGGAGGGGTCCTGCGGATAGCGGTCAAGATAGAAGATGAAGTGGAGATCACCATCACTGATTCAGGCCTTGGTATTCCACCGGATTATATAAACCGAGTCACCGAGCCCTTTTTTACCACCAAGGTCTACGGTTCTGGTCTGGGGCTTTCGGTGGCCAAGCGAATCGTTGAATTACACGGCGGCTCCCTCGAGCTTAGGCCGGTAGAACCTTCTGGGACCAAGGCCGTGGTAAAGTTTCCCCTGGAGGTCCTTTGTAACGGAGGCCAGAAATGAAGGTCCTCTGGGCCCCGTGGCGTATGGAATACATCCTGGGAGAGAGGGAACCGGGCTGCCCCTTTTGCCCGCCAGAGATCAAATTGCCCGACGAAAAGCGGCTCATCCTCTATGTAGACGACCTGACCATCGTGATCATGAACAAATTCCCTTACAATACTGGGCACCTCTTGATCTCTCCCAGGCGGCACGTCCCTGACTTGGAAGACCTCACCCATGAAGAGCTCTTGGCCCTCAATCTCACCACGCGGCTTTCTATTCGCATCCTCCGTGAAGTGATGAAGCCCGACGGATTTAACGTCGGGCTTAACCTAGGCAAGGTGGCTGGGGCCGGGATTCCTGAACATCTCCATGTTCAAGTGGTCCCTCGGTGGGATGGAGACGTGAATTTCATGACTGTCTTTGCCGAGGTCCGGGTGGTCCCGGAACACATCATCGCCACCTATCGCCGGCTCTATCCCCACTTTGAAGCCTATATGTCGGGAGAAAAAAAGCCCTGAAGGATAAAGAGCGATCCCTTACGCAAGCACTGGCCACTCTGGAACCGCATCTCAATCCCTGTACCCTCTGTCCACGGGAATGCAAGGTAAATCGTGGAGAGGGAGAGCAGGGGCTTTGTAAGACCGGGCTTTTACCCAAGGTGGCTGGTTATGAGCCCCATTTTGGGGAAGAGGCCTGTCTGGTGGGGGAAAAGGGCTCAGGGGCCATCTTTTTTAGCGGGTGTAATCTTGGTTGTGTCTTTTGCCAGACCTATGAAATCAGCCACGAAGCGATCGGCACGGAGATCTCTTACCAAGGTCTTGCAGAGATCATGCTTGGGCTCCAGGAGAAGGGCTGCCACAACCTCAATCTGGTTACCCCGAGCCATCAGGTCTGGGCCATTTTGAAGGCCTTAGAAATGGCCTTTAAGCGCGGCTTTCGTCTACCTGTAGTCTTTAACACCGGGGGATATGATAAGGTCGAGACCCTCAAGGCCCTTGAGGGCATCGTAGACATTTACCTGGCTGATTTTAAGGTCTGGGACGAAGAAATAGCCGCCCGTCTCTTGAAGGCCAAAGATTATCCCTTGGTGGCCCGCAAGGCCTTGAAGGAGATGTACCGCCAAGTGGGTGACTTAGAATTCGATGAAAACGGCCTGGCCAGGCGGGGCCTCTTGGTCCGACATTTAGTCTTGCCCGAAGGATTGGCTGGGACTGAGCAGGTTTTACGCTTTATCAAGGAGGAAATCTCCCCTGATACTTATTTGAACCTCATGGGGCATTACCACCCGGCGGGTGAGGCCTCTCGTTATCCTCCCCTAGATCGTACCCTTAGGCGTAGGGAGTTTGAAGAAGCGGTAGAGATGGCTCGAAAATTGGGTTTTTCCAGGCTAGACAAGACCCATTGGGCTCTTTTACCGCTTATTCTCGATAATTGAGTGCAGAGGGATTTATTGCAAGAAAACAGCCGTAAAAATCCATTTAAAGCCATTAACTCCGGGTCTTATGGGCTATACTGGGTTGACAAGCGGGAAAGTGTATAGTAGGTACCTCTCACAAAGAGAATTTTTGTCAAAAGGAGGGCAATATGCCAACAGTAGAATTCAAAGGGAAAACTTTTGAGGTTGATGAAGACGGATTCCTTGCTGGTGGTCTTGAGGCTTGGTGTCAGGAGTGGGTTGATTACGTCAAGCACCTTGAGGGTATTGAAGAGCTTACGGAAGAGCACTGGAAGGTGATCAAGGTCCTTCAGGATTACTACAAGAAGAATGGCGTTGCCCCGATGGTTCGTGTTCTTTCCAAGGTAACTGGTTTTCCGTTGAAGAAGATTTACGAGTTGTTCCCCTCTGGCCCTGGTAAGGGCGCTTGTAAGATGGCTGGTTTACCCAAACCTACTGGTTGCGTGTAAAGAAAAGACTATGTTTTCTAAAAAAAGGTGGCCTTCATGCGAAGCGCCACCTTTTATTTTGTCTTGGTTAGCCAAAAATGAAATAGATGGACAAGAGAGTGAAATTTTTTGTACAAAAAGTTTTTTTGGGTCAAAAGGGGCAAAAAATCCTGGTTTTTTGTCTGAATAACCCCTTAGTTGGCATTAGACAGAAAATCTATTTGGCATTAGGATCGAGTTGCTAGTTCAAGTGAGTTGCTAACTAAAGATTAATGTTTATTTTGTCGAGAAGTAGTGGTGATAGGAGGCGGTCCTGAAAGAAAGAGTTTTCTATCTAGTAGGTCTTTGCTCGATGTTTGGTCTAAGTACACAACAAAATCCAAAATTTAAGGAGAGGAGGTAAGGGCGATGAGAAAGAGTGTTTGGTTAGCGTTGTTTCTAGGTTTGTTGTTTGGCTGGGCGGTGACGGCTTCGGCCGTACAGTTGGCCGTCCA
>CAZROA010000031.1:0-15708 GCA_964601575.1 uncultured Thermodesulfobacteriota bacterium | reverse complement strand
GGCCATATCGCGTTTTATCTCTTCAAAGGCCCGTTCCTGAGCGCGGGTGAGTTTGAAGGGCAGGGCCCTTAAAAAGAGTCTTACTTTTTCTGAATCTATGCGGAAGGAAATGCCTGGGCTTTTGGCCACTCGGGATTTACGCAGGGCCATAGCCAGTTCTAAGAAGAAAAATTCATCAAAGGCCAGGCTTTTGTGATAGATGCTTCGACCTTCGTTTAACAAGGAGAGATCGTCTTTCTCTTTAGGGAAATGAAGCCCTTCTATGGCCAAAGAAAGGGGTAAAAGGCCTCGCCGTTTGAGTATCTTATGAGGGATAAAGCTGACTAATTTAGGGGCAAAATCTTTGACCGCGCGGGCGATGATGCGGCGTAAGACTTTAGGAGAGAGACCTTCGATAGCGGGATAGATAGGCAAAATCCGCCCGACATGCAGAGAAAGGTCTTCTTGCTCTCCTGGAAATTCTACCTCCGGGTGGATGATTTCCTTCCGACCGGCAAAAAAGGAGACCTCCCCGGAAAGGATAACCTCTTTGCCGGGTCTAAAAAGTTCTCTGAACTTACGCTCGTTGAAATGGAACCACTTGGCCGCCAGTAGACCCTCTCCATCGGAAATTACCATTTCAAAGACCTTGCGTCGCCTAAAACTGACCGGCCCGGCCAAAACAATCTCTCCCCGTACAGTCACCCGTTCCCCGACCTTGACCATCCGAAGAGGGGTAAAACTTCGGCGATCTTCATAGGCCCTGGGGAGAAAATAAAGTAGGTCTTCTACGGTACGGATTTCCTTCGTAGCTAGCTTGGCCCCGAGTTTAGGCCCCACTCCCTTGAGAAACTGGACTGGTCTTTCTAGCTCCTTGCGGTAGGTTCGATAGGTAGCCAAATCCGGATAAGGAGGAAATTCGACCGTAGGCTGTTGATCTTCGCTCTGGAGTTCTTCGATTAGGTCTAAGATTTTTTTAAGGCGTCTTTTTTTCTCTTCAAAAGGAGCCCTTTCTAAACCTTCAATCAGTCCTTTTAAATCCTTAAAGGTCTCATCTGGAATCAAGTCTTTGAGGCCTTTAAGGGCCTTCTTCAAAGTCCCTTCCAAGTCTTTGATCTTTTCTAGATTGGCAAATTGGTGACGGGCGGCAAACTCTATTGGCCTTAGGAGAGAAAGAAAGGCCTTCTCCTCAAGATTTGTTCCTTTGGTCTTCATTGGGTGAAAATTATCGTGGCCATCTTCGTTTGTCAGGCCCTAAATCGAATTTGCTTTATGAAATAATCTCATAACCGAGGGAAGGGCCCTTCCCTCGGTTATGATTATAGACCGGTAGGGAACTTGGGAAGACGTTCTAAGGCCTCGCGGATCTTTTCTTCAGGATATTCATAATCTTGTAGTTCACCAGCGAGATAGGCATCATAGGCGGCCAGGTCAAAGTGACCATGTCCACTAAAATTGAAGACAATGACCTTTTCTTCGCCGGTCTCTTTGCACTTTAAGGCCTCGTCAATGGCTGCCCGAATGGCGTGACTGGTCTCCGGGGCAGGGATAATCCCTTCGGTCTGGGCAAAGAGAAGGGCGGCCTCAAAGCACGGATTTTGCGGATAGGCCCTGGGTTTAATAATACCATCGTTCACCAATTGACAGAGGAGAGGGGCGTCTCCGTGGTACCGAAGGCCGCCGGCATGAATGGCCGGCGGTTCAAAGGAATGCCCCAGGGTATGCATCAAAAGGAGAGGGGTGAGACCGGCAGTGTCGCCATAGTCATAACGATAAAGACCCTTGGTCAAGGTGGGGCAACTGGTCGGCTCAACGGCCACGACCTCTGCAGAGAGCCTTCCCTCTAATATTTCGCCGATAAAGGGAAAGGCAAAGCCAGCGAAGTTACTGCCACCACCCACACAACCAATGAGGATATCAGGTCTTTCTTCTACCAGGGCCAGTTGTTTTTGAGTTTCAAGACCGATGATGGTTTGATGGAGGAGGACATGATTTAAGACGCTTCCAAGGGAATAATTAGTATCCTCGTGGGTGGCGGCGTCTTCTACCGCCTCAGAGATAGCGATACCCAGGCTACCGGTGCTTTCTGGATTCTCGGCCAATATCTTTTGCCCGGCCTTGGTGCGATTGGTAGGTGAGGGATAGACCTCTGCTCCCCAGATGTGCATAAGGCTCTTGCGAAAGGGCTTTTGTTCATAGCTTACTTTGACCATGTACACTGTACACTCAAGCCCAAAGAGTTTACAGGCAAAGGCCAGGGCACTTCCCCATTGTCCGGCCCCGGTCTCGGTGGCCAGGCGCTTAATGCCTTCTTTTCTGTTGTAATAGGCCTGAGCCACGGCAGTATTGGGTTTGTGACTCCCCGGAGGGCTTACACTTTCGTTCTTGTAATAGATACGGGCCGGGGTGCCCAGGGCCTTTTCCAGGTTCCTTGCCCGACAAAGCGGAGTCGGCCGCCAAAGTTTGTAAACTTCACGCACTTCAGCGGGAATCTCTATCCAGGGCTCTGGACTCATCTCTTGGGCAATCAAGGCCTTGGGAAAGATGACTTCCAATTCATGGGGTTCTACCGGTTTTCCTGTCTGGGGGTTTAAAGGTGGAGCCGGGGGTTTAGGCAGACGCGGAATGATATTGTACCAGGCCTCTGGTAACTCGCTTTCCGGTAGAATGATCTTAGACATAACCTCCCCCTTTTCTGAATTGGTCCTCTCATACCCAAAGAATCCCCAAAGATCAAGCGGCGGAGGCCTGTTCTTCTTCTAATTCTTGGTTTAATAACTCGACCAATTTCCAAGGGGAGGCCAGACAGACGTCAATCATAGTATGGTAGGTACGAAGGAGGTCACAAAAAGAGATAAATTTTTGGAGGAGGTTGGTGCGGATTTTCCCTTTACGCAAGACTAAGAGGAGTTGCCTGGTAATCTTTAGTTCTGGGATGTAGAGTTCCTTTAACCAACCCCTTTCTAATTCTCGGCAGATGGTAAGGGTGGAGATACAACTAAGGCCAAGGCCGGCCTCTACGGCCCGTTTGATGGCCTCGGTATGCCCAAGCTCCATAAAGACGTGAATTCGGTCCAAATATTTGGAGAGTTCGCCCTTGAAGATCTCTGCTAGGCCTGAATCCTCTCTCGGCATTATCCAGGGGGCATCTTGGATGTCTTCCGGTGAGAGCTGTTCTTTTTGGGCCAAAGGATGATTAGGAGAAGAAATGATGCTCAATTTATCGGTGAGCCAAGGGATGACGTCGATTTTTTCGCTGTGGACCAAGCCTTCGATCAGGGCTACATCAACCTTGCTTTCTTCCACCGCCTGCTCGATCTGGCGGCTGTGTCCAATGACCATATTGATCTGGGCCTGGGGGTACCTCTTGGTAAAAGCGCTGACTATATAAGGTAAGAGATAGTTGCCGATGGTAAAACTGGCTCCTACATATAGATTACCGGAGACGGTTTCGTTTTCAGTGAGCAATGCTTCGATATCTTTTATCTTGGAGACGATCTCTTGGGCATAGGGTAAGAGGAGACGGCCTCGATCGTTGAGGACCAGCCTTTTCCCGTGTCGATCAAAAAGCGGGCCGTTTAGGAGATTTTCTAGTTCAGAGATAGCCATGCTTACGGCTGATTGGGTAAGGAAGACACGGCGACTGGCGGCGGTGACGTGGCCTGTCTCTGCTACGGCTAGGAATATTTCCAGTTGCCTCACCGTGATAGCCATCTTTTCCCTCACCGGTGAATCTCTTCCATTACTTATCGTGAACCTTTGAATATGGTTTAAAAATTTTGAATTTTTTGAGTTTTAAAGGCCTTTTTCAGGGCTTTGAATCTTATCGGTGAATGTTTAACTTCCGAGTAGAGTTGAGAAGAGGTGAAGCGATGAGTGAAAAGACCAAGGAGATCGAGAGAGCGGAGGCCAATTTACCAGCCAAGACGGAAGAAAAGGAGACGTATAAGGAATTACCAGTCATACCTAGTGATGCTGTGCTTTTTCCCCACATGGTTATGCCCTTCATGATCCACGAGCCAGGGCTTTTGAGGCTCATCGACGACACCCTGTCCTCTGATCGGATGGTAGCGGTGGTGGCGGTAAGAGAGCCCAAGGCCGATCAAAAGGAACTCTTTGATGTCGGTACCGCCGCGGTGATCTTAAAAGCCACCCGTCTTGAACCGGATCAGATTCGTATCGTGGTCCAGGGTGTCTCAAGGATTGAGATCCTAGAAATCACGGCCAGGGAGCCCTATCTTCGGGCCAAGGTCCAGGTACTTGAAGACTATGTCACCCATGACGTCGAGATAGAGGCCCTGGTCTCCAATATCAGGATCCTCTTCAGCAAGGTCTTAGAGTTTTCACCCCAGCTTCCCGGGGAACTGAAGACCCTGGCCCTTAATATCGACGAGCCAGGGACCTTGGCTGATATGGTCATCAGTAACCTTAACGTCCCGCATCACGAAAAACAGGAAATCCTTGAGACCTTAGATATTCGTGAGCGGTTGCACAAGATCTTACAGGCCTTGACCCGCCAGGTAGAGATCCTTGAGCTCGGGCAGAAGATCCAGGCCCAGGTACGGGATCGGATGGAAAAGGCTCAAAAGGAATACTACCTGCGGGAGCAGCTTAAGGTCATCCGTAAAGAATTGGGCGAGGCTGAAGGGGTCGAGGCTGAGGTCGAAGAACTGCGGAAAAAGATCGAAGAAAAGAATCTCCCAGACCATGTCCGCGAAGAGGCCTTAAAGGAGCTAAATCGTCTCTCGCGTATCCATCCTACCTCGGCGGAATACACCGTTATCCGTAATTATCTAGATTGGTTGCTCGAGCTTCCATGGCTTGAGAGTACCAAAGATGAAGTGGATCTTAAGAAGGCCAGAGAGATCCTGGACCAGGATCACTATAACCTGGAAAAGGTCAAGAAACGTATCCTTGAGTATTTAGCGGTACGCAAGCTCAAACCTGACATGAAAGGACCTATCCTCTGCTTTGTCGGTCCTCCTGGGGTAGGGAAGACCTCCCTTGGGCGCTCTATTGCCAAGGCCCTGGGGCGGAAATTTCTGCGCATCTCCCTCGGCGGCGTCCGGGATGAGGCCGAGATCCGCGGGCATCGGCGTACCTATGTAGGGGCCATGCCTGGGCGCATCATCCAGGGCTTAAGGCGGGTAGGAGTCAACAACCCGGTCTTTATGCTTGATGAAATAGACAAACTCGGGGCCGATTTCCGGGGTGATCCGGCCTCCGCCTTACTCGAGGTCCTTGATCCCGAACAGAATCAAGCCTTCTCTGATCATTATCTTGAGCTTCCCTTTGATCTCTCCAAGGTGATGTTTATCGCCACGGCCAATATGTTAGATACCATCCCCCCTCCACTCCTTGACCGCATGGAAGTGATCGAGATTCCGGGCTATACCGAGGAGGACAAATTAAAGATAGCCAAGTATTACCTAGTTCCCCGCCAGCTTGAGGCCCACGGTCTGACCAAACAACAACTTCGGTTTACCGATCGGGCCCTGGCCAGGCTCATTACTTATTACACCCGGGAGGCCGGGGTGCGGAATCTCGAACGGGAGATCGGAGCCATTTGTCGGGCGGTGGCTCGGGAGGTGGCCGAAGGTCGGGCCGAACCGGTTACCGTCAGGGTCAAGGATCTTGAACGGTACCTAGGGCCTCCGAAGTATCTACCGGAGATGGCCGAACGGGTAAAAGTCCCTGGAGTGGCTATAGGTCTGGCCTGGACCCCGGTAGGGGGTGAGATCCTCTTTGTCGAGGCCACGCGTATGAAGGGTTCAGGTCGGCTCATCCTCACCGGAAAGCTCGGGGAGGTGATGCGGGAGAGCGCTGAGGCGGCCCTTTCTTATCTGCGGTCTCGGGCCAAAGACCTCGGAATCGACGAGGACCTCTTCTCCAAGGTCGATATTCATATTCATGTCCCCGCCGGAGCCATTCCCAAAGATGGCCCAAGTGCCGGGATCACCATGCTGGTTGCCTTGGTAAGCCTTTTTTTGGACCGCACCGTGCGTCATGAAGTGGCCATGACCGGAGAGATTACCCTACGCGGGTTGGTGCTCCCGGTGGGAGGGATCAAGGAAAAGGTCTTGGCCGCCAAAAGGGCCGGGATCAAAGAGATCATTTTGCCCAAACTAAACGAAAAAGATCTTTTGGAAGTACCTAAAGAGGCCCGGGAGAAACTTATCTTTCATTTTGTTTCTAAGGTAGAGGAGGCCCTGCCTATTGTATTTGGGGTAAAAAGATTGAGGGATTTAAAGGTCAAAAAGCGCCCAAAAGGAGAGACGAAATGAAGGCTACCTGGTCTGGCTTTTTAAAAATAGGCCTAGTGACCATCCCGGTCAAACTCTATCCAGCGGTGGTCAAACGGGCCATTTCCTTTCACTTGATCCATGCCCAGTGTGGGAGCCGGATCAAATACCTTAAATATTGTCCTCGGTGCGACCGGACGTTGAAAGACGAAGAGATCGTCAAGGCCTATTTTCTGGACAAAGAACACTACGTAGTGATCACCGACGAGGAATTGGCCAGTCTTAAACTGGCCTCAAGCGATACCATTGAGGTCCAAGGCTTTGTAGACGAACGGGAGATTGCCCCTGTATACTATGCCGATGCTCATTATCTCCTGCCCGAGGGGAAGGGGGCGGAGGAGGCCTTTGCCGTCTTTTATCAGGCCATGGAACGAAAGGGCAAAGTGGCCCTTGGTCAGGCGGTGATCAGACAAAGGGAGTATCCCTTTTTGATCAAGCCCTATGAAGGGAAATTCTTGGCCTCAACCCTTCATTTCCATCAGGATGTGATCAAGGCCGATGACCTGCGGGCTACCTTCCCCGAAGGTCTTGATAAACGCTACCTTGAGCTGGCGGAAATGTTGATCGAGACCCTTTCTTCCAAATTCGAGCCTGAAAAATTGGTCGATCATTACGCTGAGGCGGTAATGAAACTGGTCGAGGCCAAGGCCCGGGGTGAGAAGTTTGAACTAAAGGCCGCGGAAGAGAAGGCCAAAGTGGTCAGTCTTATGGAGGCCCTTGAGGCCAGCGTCAGGGCAGCAAGGGAGAAAAGAGTGGCCTGATGCTTCCGACCACCATTAAGCCTATGCTGGCCAAGCTTTCCACCCCTTTTGATTCACCAAGACATATCTACGAGATAAAATGGGACGGGACCAGGTGCCTTTTCTTTATCGAGAAGGGCAAGGTCAGGCTTCAGAACCGCCGCTTGCGGGACATCACTTATCGTTATCCAGAATTTTGGAATTTACCCCAGGAGCTCTCTAAAGACGGGATCGTCTTTGACGGTGAGATCGTGGTCTTAAAGGAGGGCAAACCAGATTTTCGTCTCTTACAAGAAAGAGAGCACGTGGTTAGTCCTCTAAAAATTAAAGCCCTTTCCGAACGCCTTCCGGCCACCTATCTCGTCTTCGATATTCTCTATCTCGAAGGCCAGCCCTTACTTGAAAGGCCCCTTAAAGAACGAAAAGAGATCTTGCGCCAAAACCTTCCTCAAAGTTCCTTTGTCGCGGAATCCCTTTATGTACATGAGAAGGGAATAGCCTTCTTTGAAGAAGTGGTCTCCCGAGGCCTTGAAGGGGTGATGGCCAAAGACCTTGAAAGTCCCTATCTTCCCGGGAAACGCACAGATTTTTGGCTCAAGTTTAAGCCCAGGGGGCGCAGGGAATGCGTGGTGGTGGGTTATCTATTGCGTGAGGACGGGACGCTCAAGAGTCTTCTTGTGGCTGAGAAAACAGAAAAGGGCCTTGTTTATCGAGGGCGGGTGGCCAGTGGACTTACCAATCAGTGGTCAGATCAACTACTTTCACGTCTTAAGGGCATTAGGGTGGAGACACCGCCTAAGATGCGTGGTTCTTTACCCAAGGGGGCTTATTTTGTGCGGCCAGAGATCCGTTGTGTGGTCTCTTTCCAAGAGATTACCAACCACGGCCAGTTTCGGGCCCCGGTGCTTGAAGAGATAGAAGTCTCAGCTAAAGGACGTCCTGGGCGATCAGGTCTTCGTAGGTCTCACGTCGACGGATGAGTCTTATCTCACCCTCCTGGGTGACCATCACCGCCGCCGCTGGTAAACGCCCGTTGTAGTAAGTCATCTGTTCAAGGGTATAGGCCCCGGTATCAAGGAAGGCCAGGAGATCTCCTTCTTCCATGTCTCGGGGTAGGAGACGGTGATAGTAAGGGCAGTCGCTCCCGGGGATAGGAAAGATATCTCCTCCGTCACAAAGGGGGCCACCAATAAAATAGCCGGTATCATGTGGGGCCTCAGGTCTTTCAGCGGCTATGAGGTGGAAATACCACTGATAAGAAAGGGCCTCAAGGAGAATGTTAAAACCAGCGTCAATGATGAGCCAAGGGGCGGAGCCAGGACGGATAAATTTTTTCCTTATAATTTGGGTGAGGAGAAAGGCCGTATCTCCGACGATGCTGCGCCCGGGTTCCATGTAAAGGGAAAGGCCCTCGGGTAGCATCCCTTTTAAGACCTTAGCCAGGTCTGAGGCCTTGAAATTTTGGGCAAAATTGGCCGAAGGCCCCTTACATCCGTGGGGGTATTCCAGTTCTTCCCGCAAATAATTGACCGGGATCCCCCCGCCTAGATTGAGGTGTTCCAAGGAAAAATCGAATCGATTTTCTATCTCTCTTTTGAGATCCAGGAGCCTTTTGAGGGCCGCCTGATAGGAATAGGGACTTACCAATTGAGAACCGACATGGGCATGGAGCCCCTTGAGCTGTACCCAGGGCTGGGCTTCTTTGATCTTCTGACAGGCCTCTTCCAGTTGAGTGGGGTGAAAACCAAACTTACCCTGAGAATGTCCGGTCTCAAGACCTTGATGTCCGCCGTCTTTGATTTCCGGTATCAGACGCAAGGCCACCGAGACTTCTTGGCGCAGGTCTTTGGCGATGGCGATGATAGAATCCAGTTCCGAGAAGGAATCGATGTTAATACAATGGAGGCCTACAGAGATGGCCTTGATCAATTCAGTCTCGGTCTTGCCCACGCCGTTAAAGATGATCTGCTCTGGTTTAAAGCCGGCCCTTAGTCCTTTGAACAACTCTCCGCCGCTGTTGACCTCAAGATCCAGCCCGGCCTGTCGGATGGTCTTCAGGATAGCAAGGTTAGAGTTGGCTTTACAGGCGTAGAAGACTCGGTGTTTGGGACCCAACAGGCGCAAGCTATTCAATACCGTCTGGGCGTTTTCGATGATCTTTCCCTCGAAGAAGACAAAAAGTGGGGTCCCAAACTCTTGAGCCAGACGCCTTACGTCCAGACCGTCAAGCAGCAAGTTGTTCGAAGATCTTTTGGTCAAGCCTTTCACCACGCGCGGAATAGATTTCAATTTCTTTTCTCCGTCTCTTTAAGGCCTCTTGCCAGTAACGAATTTGTCCCTGGTAGACCCTTTCCACCGGCCCGATCAAGAACCAGTCCTTATCCTCCCTTTCGATGATCAATTCTCCACACCGACGGATGTAACCCGGGACCAGGACCGAGCCTTGATTACAATAAAAGGAGCCTTCGGGTAGCACACGGACACGATTCTCCTTGACCAGACCGAGAAACATGGCCAGCGCCGCTACGGCCAAGGCCCCGGTACCGCAGGCCTTGGTCTTACCCCAGATTCCTCGCTCGTACACACGCATGTTGATCAGGGCCTTTTCCGGATGGACCTCGGCTATGTTCACGTTTATGCCTTCGGCCTTGTTGACCAGGCCCAGGGAGGAATTCACTGGTTCTCGATCGTTGAGGTAATGACCCAAGGTCTGCAAGATCCTGGTTCGATAGCCTTCAGACCGGGAAAAGTAGTCTGGGAATTGGTTCTTCGGCAGACCAAGACGTTTTTGAATCGCCTGATCAGAAGAGACAAAACAGACCAAATGAGGCTCTCCGGTATAGATGACGTAACAAATCAATTTATCAGACGACCAGATACCCGAAAGTTCTTTGGCTATTGGGATTTCAAGCACTTCGGCAAAGTTGTCCACTGGCCGAGCATATTGGTCGTATTTGGGACCCTTGAATTGTGAGGGGATGATGCCTGGCCTTTCGGTACGTAAACGGTAATAACCTGGATAAAAGCCCTTGCTCACTTCGTAAATCTTAGGTTCAAGGGTGGTTACTTCGGCCAGGATCCTTACTTTTTTTAAGTTCCATTTATGACAGAGATAATCAGCCACACAACGGATGCCGTTCCCGCACATGGCTGATTCTTGACCGCAGGGCTCAAAGATACGCATGATGGCCTGGGCCTTGAATTTGTTCTCCCCGATGATCTGGGCAATCTTTTTCTCTACCTTGTTTTGAGACCAGATTTTTCCGAATCTTTGACGAAGTTGGGAAAGGACCTCAGGCCCTGGAGCCTGAATAAAAAGGATGCTATCACAACCTATGCCATATTGGGGATTGGCGTATTCCTGGGCAAAAAAGAGCTTATCCTCCTCGGGGATAATGACCCCTTCGGTCTCGTCGATCAGACAGAAATGATTCCCCAAGGCACTGTATTTAAAAAATTTTAGGGATTTAGGTCTTCTTTTCATGAGCGCGGGGTGATGTTGTACTTGTAAGCCATGTGATGGGGACCAAGGGCTATCTTGGCCTTCCTCAGACTCTCTAACCCCAAATCCTCCATCCGGTTAATAAACTTACAATCAGCCCAAAACCTCCGACAAAATTCCTGATTTATAAATTGACTCACGCCTAGATAGGCGTGATTGCACTTCTCCACGTGAATGACCGCCATCTCTGGATTGAGGAGTTCACCGATGGTCAGGCCGACGATCTGGCCGTCTATGCGGACGATCATTCCCCGCACATCTAGTTTGTCCCAGTGCCTGAGGACTTTGTTGGTAGCGGCTACCTCGGCCTTAAGAAAGACAAAGGCCTCCTCAGGCATATTTCTCTCTTCAAAGACCTTAATTTTTTTGGCCAACCAATCTTCACAAAAGGCTATACATTCTTCGGTATTGGCCGGGGTGATTTCTTCGATTTCGTATTGATATTTCTTTTTAAACCTGGCGATAAAATTGCGTTGTCCGTGATACCGACGCCCCCTCAGGTTAATGAGGTGTTCTGAAGTATAGACATAATCCGAGATATCTTCGTCACGTTGTACGTTGAATTCTTTGAGGGCTTCGGCATTTTCTGTGACGAATTTTTCAGAGGCACGTCTAATAATGGGTTGACAACCCCTGGAACGCAAAAAATCAAAAAAGTCATTGATTGTTTCTGCTATTTCATTATGGCCTATGGGAGGAAAGAAGAATTCCTTTTCAGGAGTTGTATTAGCCGAAGCAAACAGACAGATATTTCCTCGATGTTCGGCTATCTTGATCTGGTAAAAATCTTGCCACATAAAGAGATTAGTAAAATTGCAGTCAGAGATCTCCGGTTTCATCTGTCTAAATAGAGGAGCCAAGATCTCTTTATCTTCCAAGGTTAAATCTTTGAATTCTGGAAACTTGGGTAAACGCATAGGCCTCTCTTTACGAATGGAGGCGGCGCCAGGATTCGAACCTGGGAATAACGGTTTTGCAGACCGTCGCCTTAACCGCTTGGCTACGCCGCCTCACTTTTTCAATAAGATCTTTCTCGGAGTAGCTCTTAATGTCTTTTAGTTATTTAAGAAAAGCACAAAGCGTGCCAAAACTTAAAAACCCTTTTGGGGTCTGTGAAAGGCCTTATTTATCAAGGGTTAGAGAGAAGAGCCCTTTTTCAAGGGGTGAAGGGGGAGGGAAAAAGGGGGAGAGAAATAGTCTGTAGTTTTATAACTACTCCGGATCCTAAAAAGTCAAAAACCGGTCTGAAAACATTGATTTCCAGGAAAAGTGTATCAAAGAGGATACAGAAGTATTAAAAGGCTACACTCAAAAGAGCCCTTTCTGTCTGGGCTGACGCACCTTGGAAGGGCTTTTTTCAAAGGGGCAGGAAGCAAAGTAGGGACTAACTCGCCCATTGAGCTTTTTACCAAAGAGGAAGCGCCTCTGGGCCAAGGTAAAATAGAATCTTTGGGCGCTCCTGGTCACCGCCACATAGGCCAAGCGTTTTTCTTCTTCCCTGTTAACCTCTGGCATGAGGGTAAAGGGTAGGAGCCCCTCTTCAGCTCCGATAAGGATAACCGCCTGGAATTCAAGCCCTTTGGCCTCATGGATGGTGAGGAGAGAGACCGCGTCTTTATCCTTGGCGATGAGGTCAGTAATCTTTAAAAGAGAGAGCCGAAAGATGAATTCTTCCACGTCTCGGGAACAGAGCAAGATGGACTTTACCTGTTCCCTCAAGGAGCTAGAAAGATCATCCAGATAGATCTCAACCTGGGTGAGATCCTTAAAATCTCTTCCTTTCTCAAGGATCTTAGAGATCTCTTCCAGACGCGTGGCCCCTTCGGCCCCTTGATCTCGTACCGGGACGCCGCCTTGTTTCAAGGCCTCATAGACAGGAGGCAAGATAGCCCGCACCCTGGTCAAGATAGCGATCTCTCCTGGGCTTAAGCCGAGAGAGGCTGCTTCCATCTGAAGACCGCCAAGGAGTTCACCGACCAGCCTGGCCACCCCTTTGGCCTCGTCCTTGGCCTCGCGGAAGACATGGCCCTTGATAATCCCGCCTTTCTGGACAGCCTTAAGAGTAGGTGTACCAAAGGGATCTAGCCGTAAACTTTCGGCCAAGGAGAGGATCTTTTCCGGCAGACGGAAGCTCTTGGTCAGGGCCAGGATCTTTGTTTGGGGGAGTTCAGAAACAAACTGCTGGCCTACTTCCGGTGTACCTCCGCGGAAGCCGTAGATGGCCTGGGCCGGATCTCCGACCAAGAAAAAGCAGGCCCTTCGAAAGCCCTTGATAAAACGGACCAGACCAGGGCTTAGGTCTTGAAATTCGTCTATGAGCAAGTGTAGTGGTTCTTGTTCTAAAGAATGTCCGGTACTTTCGGAAAGCAGGCGTTCGTAATCCCAAAGACCTTCGCTCTTAAGGACCTTTTGATAAAGCTCATAAAGCTCCTGCCATTTTTGAGGCAGACTCTTTCCTTCGGGGGCAAGGGAGAAGGCCTCGGCTACTTTTCGGACCTCCCGGGGATTGAGTCCTTTCTCTTTCAAGAGCTCCCGGATCAGTCCTTCTCTTTCCTTCTCTTCTAGGATCCGAGGCCTTAGTCCCTTTTCTCGACAAAGATCATAGGCCAAAGAGTGAAAGGTCTCAACGCGTATCTTGGCCCCCAAGGTCTTGAGTCTTTCGCGCAGTTCCTGGGCCGTCTTCAAGGTAAAGGTAAGGAGAATAATCCGTTCTGAAGGTAGGCCTTCTTCCAAGAGATGTAAGGCCCTGGCCAAGAGGGTCCGGGTCTTTCCCGTTCCTGGGCCAGCGACGACCAAGGTGTGGCCCGGATTTTGGGCAGCCTGATATTGCTCTTGAGTCAGGATTAAGGGTCCGATCTTGTAGTCCATAGAATGGAGGGTATTTTAACTCAACCTTTTATGTATCTGCAGCAGGGTAGAAATGGGCAATCCTTATCCTCGTTTGAAACGCCTGATCGGGCGGGCCATTCATCGTTACGAGATGCTAGAGGAAGGAGACCGCATCTTGGTGGCGGTCTCTGGGGGAGAAGATAGCCTGGTGCTTTTGCGTTTTCTGGCCGAATGGCGCCGTAAGACCCCTTTCCCCTGGGAGATGACCGCGGTTCATCTTGATATGGGCTTTGCCACCGGGCCGGAACACCAGGAACACTTGGTCCGCCTTGAGGCCTTCTGTCGCGAACTAGAAGTGCCTTACATTTTTAAACAGACGGATTGTGGCCCCATGGCCCTTGAGGCCCAGAAAAAGAAGATCTCTCCCTGTTTTGTCTGTTCTTGGCACCGACGCAAACACCTCTTTCGCCTGGCCGGAGAGGCAGGTTTTAACAAGATCGCCTTTGGTCATCACAAGGACGACCTCATCGTCACTTTTTTTCTCAATATGTGCTATCATGGTGAGCTTTCGACCCTCCTTCCCAAGCAAGAAATGTTCAAGGGTAAGCTTTATCTCATCCGGCCTATGGTCTTTGTAGATAAAGACCTCATTCGGGTCTATGCCCAAAGAGAAGGGATGCCAGTCTTCAAAAACCCTTGCCCTCTTAGTCAGGAGACCAGACGGGTTAAGATGGAACGTTTCCTTGAGGAAGTGCTTTATCCCATGAACCCGAAGTTCAAAGGAAATATCTTTCACGCCATCTTTAATTGCCGTCCGGATTATCTACCCCAGAAGTGATCTTCCCCAAGCGCCTTGGTTAAAGATAAATTGGCCATTTTGGAATTTTTGATTATCTTTGAGGAAAATTTCGAAAATAAAGGCTTATGGCCTGTTATGAAAAATGGAAAAGACGGTCACTACTAATAAAAAGGCAAGGCATCTTTACGATATCGAAGAGACCATTGAAGCGGGTATGGTCCTCCTTGGGCCAGAGGTAAAGTCCCTGCGCCTTGGGCGGGCCAATCTCTCCGACAGTTTTGCCCGCATTAGAGACGGTGAGGTCTATCTTTACAACATGCACATCAGTCCTTATCCTTTTTCACGTGAGGCCCAATTCTTAGATCCGACGCGGACGCGCAAGCTCCTTCTCAAAAAGCAAGAGATCAAGCGCCTTCTAGGCAAGGTTCAGCAAAGGGGGTATACTTTAATACCGTTGAGGGTGTATTTCCGGGACGGGAAGGCGAAGGTTGAGCTAGCCCTGGCCAAAGGTAAAAAGCTTCACGATCGGCGGGAGACGATTCGGCGGCGCGAGCAAGAACGAGAGCTCAGGCGACGTTACAAAGGTCGCATTAAATAGTTCTTTTAAAACTGGTTAGTCGGCACCTACGCACATAGGGGGCGAAATGGGTTCGACGGAGGTGCGTAGGGCTAAACAGCGTGCCGAGGTTCCCACCGCCTCGTAAAACAGGTGGGGAAAACACAAGTGCCGACGAATACAGCTACGCCATGGCTGCTTAATAGAAAAGCAGCCCGTCCTGGTTCCGTCCTCTGCCCGCGGGGGAGCCAGGGCGTCGGGTAGCGGGCTGGCCTAGAAGGTGTGCCTGCCACCTTTTAGGCGAGAATCTAGCAGGCTGGGCCGTAGAGAGGCAGCCTGGGGACCTCTCACGGTCGAGATTCTAAGCCCAGGCTACGCACGTAGAAGTTTAGTCTGAAACACCTCCGGACGCGGGTTCGATTCCCGCCGCCTCCACCAAATTTTTTGACAAAATCGCTACCAGATAAAATCGCTACCAATTGATGAAAACCTTTTAACCTCGTCAAACAAAAGATCAGCATAATTTTACTCTTTTTAAGTTCTTCTTAATGGCCAAAATTTTTGGCCTACCCGTGGTCAATAAGATTGACCCAGGTCGCCGATTATGCCCCGCATTTTCCCCTTCGTCCACCTGGCACTGCACTTTTGGCTTATGTTGAGCACCGGCTCGTAGTAGCGTCTCTTGCTAGAGGCTTTAGAAGTGAATATTTTTATCCAGGTAGTCAATTTGCAGGACAGGTGGTGGAGAAGGGCGGTGCCCTCTATCCAATCGGTAAGCTATCTCATCCAGCAGAAGTTTGCCTTGACCTATGAGCTTCAGGAGGCATACTAGTGCTTACACAATTTTTACCCCAGGTCCCGCCAGGCCTTTACTTCCTTCGGATTCTGTTCATAGGCCCGCTTCAAAGGCTTCTGCGGCGTAAAACCCCAGCGCCTCAAATACCGCCCCACCGTCCACACTGAAAGTTTTACCCCGAACCTCCTCTCTATAAGTTGCCCCA
>CAZROA010000030.1:0-3687 GCA_964601575.1 uncultured Thermodesulfobacteriota bacterium | reverse complement strand
ACTGGTCTCCCTTGGTGACCACAAGGTCGCCCTCGTCGTTGGTACGCACATCCAGGCAGGCGACAATGCGTTTGGCAAGCTTGGTTTTTTCAGGACAGTGAGGGGGTTTTACCGGAGTTTCCTTGGCTTCGAGGAAATTTTTGAGAATTTTGAGCCCGGCCTGGCCGCTTTTTTCCGGGTGAAACTGGGTGGCAATGATGTTCCCCCTCTGGATGGCGCTTACAAACTCATAGCCGTAATCCGTAGTGGTAAGGATAACTTCGGCTTCTTTCGGGACTACGTGATAAGAGTGGACGAAATAGAATTTTTCATCCCCCTTAAGCCCATTAAAAATGACCGAAGGCTGGTGGCATTTGAGGCCATTCCAGCCGATGTGTGGGACGGAGAGATTAATGTCAAAGCGTTTGACGTAGCCTTTAAGAAAACCGAGCCCCTCTACCTCCGGCGCCTCTTCACTCCTTTCAAATAAGGCCTGGAGTCCAAGGCAGATACCCCAAAAAGGTCGATTTTGCGAAAGATAGGCCTTGAGGGGTTCGACGTAGCCCTTTTGGTGCAGAATACGCATCATAGAGCCAAAATTTCCTACACCGGGAAACACAATTTTTTCCGCCGAGAGGATATCTTCTGGGCTCTTGACCACCTTGACTGTCTCCCCTAGACTTTCGATGGCATTAATCACACTCCGCACGTTTCCCGCACCGTAGTCAAGCAGGGTAATCATAAGTTACTCCCGTAAGTCTCTTGTAATCCAAAATACTTTAAAAACAGGAAGGCGTTTCCTCAAGATTCGCTACTCGCTTGGTCTGTAGGGTTGAAACCGTCAACTTTACTGGGCCTTATGACTTTGGAACTCGAAAAGCTCCTTAAACGTATTGACAGACCCCCCGAAGAACTGATTCCTTCTCTCTCAAGAAGGGTACCTCTTTTTACATAGGTCTGGCTTCCTTGGAAGGCTCGAAGGTACTTGCTCGAGCGTCGGTTGGCGGGCCTAAAACTCGATCCAAGAAGGCACTCTCCTAGTTTTTAGGACCTTTTGTATCTGACGCCGTTCTGTGTCTTCCTGTATACGCAGACGTAAAAAGTCAGATTTTTCTATCGTGCCTGCTCCCGGAAAAAATGATAGATATTTTCTTACCGAAAGACAGGCTGCCCTCTATCAGCAGTGTAAAAAGATGGCTTACCGAACTTTCTAACAGAGAACTCAGAGAATTGTATTCCTTGCCGAGAACTAAATTTGTATAAGCGTTGCAGTGATAGAACCAGGGCCTATTACTTTAGAGCGTAAACCCTTTAAAGGTTCTCTTGGTAGTAAGTAAGGGTTATTGTCGGAGAGAAAATTTTTTCTCATGTGGAAAATTTTTTCCATTCTTTCTTTGTCTCATCTAGCCTTATCTAACAAATATCTTAGCTATTTTTCGAAAAAAGTAGGATTTATATCTTAGGCCCAAAAATTGCATTTAACGAAATCAATTTAAATCAGGAGGTGTTTCAATGAAAAATTTTACCCTTTTACTGAGCTTTCTCATCTTAACTTTTTGGGGAATACTTGTTTCTTCGGTTCAATCTACAGTTATTTTTTTCACTAATGAATCGTCCTGGCTCGCCGCAGTAACAGGAGTGGAAACTTTCGAAACGACTGCTGACAACATTGCTAAGGCCCAGGAAGTTTCTTCTCCCCCTCCTAATAATGCTCAATTGGGAAGTACCCTTACTTTTTACAGTACAGATACAAGCCTCTCTTGGGGTTTTCGGCTTAACGCTCTACAGCTTGGAGCAAGTTTGGTATTTAATGATTGCGAAGGATACTTGGTATGGCCTAATGTCCTATCTATAGGAGATATAAACAATTACGAAAATGACGATTGGCAATTGGAGATTTTATCAGGTCCTCCCTTATATGCCTTTGCTTTCAATTTGATTAACGATAATGACCCTTACGATTACATTTATGTATATGGTCAAGGAGGAACTTTACTTGGTTCTACTTATGATTTGCCTTATTGTTTATATGGTGGAGATCCTTATCCTTACTTTTTTGGTTTAATTTCGACCGATCCTATTAGCAAGATATATTTTGACGAAGATGTTGGTCCTGATGATATTGGCATAAGTGACTTCAGATTTGCTAGTATTCCCACCGCAAATCCTATACCTGAACCTGCTAGTGGGCTCCTCCTTGTTGCAGGCTTATCAGGTCTCGCTTGCTTGTTAAGACGTAACAAGCAGGAAGTCTAGGAGCAAGGGACTGCCCCCGATTTCATACTTGTGGCGCACTTACGGGACAGGCGAGGCTTTGTTTCGCCTGTCCCATAAAGTTTGTGTTTTGTGCTTTGGGCGTTTGGTTTTAAGGGGACAGGTTGGTGATCTGTCAGCGTGAATTAAAGCGTCCGAATTGGATATGGCGCGGAATGATGGCAAGATAAAACAATGATGATCAGGGCGCTGAATGAAGAAAAGGAGACTGTAAAGGGAAGCCAGCTTTCATTCGATATTTCAATATCATTCTAGAAAGTGCTTTCGCGCTTCTTGGTAAAGGGCCTTTACTTCCTCCTCGGTGAGACCGGCGCCAAGGCCAACCTTGAAGGCAAATTCCGGAGTCATGAAGTCTCCTGGGGCATGGGCATCGGAGTTGATTACCAGCTTGGCTCCGAAGCGACGGGCCAGGGCCGCCACATGACCATTGGTCAAACAATGCCCTTTGCGGCCTGAGAGTTCTAAGAAGACTCCTCGCTCTGCCGCAAGCTTTACTTCTTCTTCGGTGATGAGCCCGGGATGAGCAAGGATGTCAGCCCCGCCTTTGATGGCCGCCAGATTCGTCCCCGGCTCTACGGGTTCGACCAAGGTCTCTCCATGGACCACCACTATCTCAGCCCCAAGGGCCCGAGCACGGGCGATGAGCTCTGGGATCATGATCGGGGGGACATGGGTGATCTCAATCCCGGGGATAAGCTTGGTCTTTGAGATTTGATTTAAGGCCCGGGCCGCGGTGTAAATACGGGGGACGATAAAGTCAATATTGGAGTGATCGGCGTGATCGGTAATAGCCACGGCCTCATAGCCCATGACCGAGACACGCCGTAAAAGTTCTGCCGGAACAAGCTCGCCGTCACTAAAGATAGAATGACAGTGCAGGTCAAACATGGCCTACATCTTGTATTTGCTGATAGCCGAAGGATCAAGCTTCTCAAGGAGCTCTTTCAGCTTGTCCTTGTCTTGATCCTGTTCCACGCCTTCTTGTTCGGCCTTAGCCGCCTCTTCTAAGGCCTTGCTCTTTCGCAACACCTCTTCATGCACCCAAATCTCTGCCCCGGTACGAATGGCCAAGGCCACGGCATCACTGGGGCGAGCATCTATCTGGACCTCTCGACCATCGATGTTCAAGGTGATCAGGGCATAGTAAGTGTTGTCCCGCAAGTCGCAGACCTCGATTCGAGGAATCTTGATGCCCAAGTGCTCCAGGATGTTGATCATCAAGTCATGGGTCATAGGGCGTGAGAATTGAATATTTTCAAGGCGGGTGGCAATGGCTGTGGCCTCAAGCAGCCCAATCCAGATAGGTAAGGCCCGTTCGCCGTCTTCTTCTTTTAGGATCATGACCGGGCTGTTTGACACCGGGTCCAGGGCGATGGCCTGGATCTTCATTTTGACTTTCATTAAATAGCCTCCTTCTCAAGGATTAACTACCTC
>CAZROA010000029.1:0-7279 GCA_964601575.1 uncultured Thermodesulfobacteriota bacterium | reverse complement strand
CCTCGGGTTTCGGAAGTCATCCCAATAGGTCTTGAGCCCGAACTTTACCGGGATAGTGGGTGGGAGGACAAACCAACTGAATGACATGAGTAGATAAAGGAGCCCCAACAACTTCAAGGTGTAGACGAAATCAAGGTGCTGAAGGAGAAGCCCTCCGGTAATCCCTCCGCAAGTAAAACCAAGCATCCGAGCCCCGTTAAAGAGGCCGTAAGTCTTTCCTACCCGATGAGGCAGGGTCTTTAAGAGTAGGGCATCAAGGCTTACCCGGAAGAGATTTTGCCCCAGGCCGTAGGCCAAATAAGCGGCCAAAAAGGGCAAAAAGGCCCTCAAGAGACTTTGAGAGAAGAGGGAAAGCCCCATGAGGACTAGGGCGGTGACGACCAAATGGCGGGCCGGGGTGCGGTCGCTGGCCAGGCCAAAGGGAAAAGAGGTGACGATAGAGGTAAGGCTCCAGGCGGCGTAAAGCATCCCGATCTCTCGACCGGAAAAATGAAGGGCGGACTTGAGGTAAACCGGCATGAAAAAGGCTGTATTGGCCAGGACAAAGGCCCCACCAAGGGAGAGGGAAGAAAGGATGATCAAGGGTCTTTTGCGCTGGGTCATAGGTTTTCTTCGATAAAACGCCTAAAATCGCCGGCTAGTTTGGCCTCGATCGGTACCACCAAACAGGGTTTGAGCCTGTGGGCAAAGGGCAAGAGCTTCACAGCATCTTTTTCCGTAGTGATCAGTAAATCGGCCCCGGTCTTTTCTTTTCGAGAAAGGAGATACTCGATTTCTTGTTCTGTGTAAGCCTGATGATCGGAAAAGACAACCCTTTCTATCTCAAGCCCGAGGGTTTCAAGGGTTTTGAAGAAACTTTCTGGTTGGGCCAGACCGCAGAAGGCCAGGGCCTTGCCTGACAAGGAAAGAGAAGGGGCCGAAGGAGAACCAAAGTCTTCGAGCTTATATGGAGCTTTGGCCTCAAAGGGAATCTCAAAGATGGGTTTTTGAAAGCCCTTAAGCCTTGCAGCCAGAGTCTTTCCCGCCTGAAGATCTTGATTGATCTTGGTGATCAAAAAGGCCTTGGCCCGAGACAAGGCCGTTAGAGGTTCACGAAGTCTTCCCGCCGGGAAGACGCGTTCTTTAAAAGGATCTCTACTAGCCGCAAAGAGGATCAGGTCCAGGTCTCGCTTAAGACGTAGGTGTTGAAAGCCGTCATCAAGGATGAGGATCTCGGATTGAAACTCCCTTATGGCCACAAGGCCGGCGGCTACCCGGTCCCGGCCAACTACGATGGGCACGGGAAGCCTTGAGGCCATGAGGAAGACCTCGTCCCCTAGAAAATTCGCCGGGGCAAGTGGGCCCTTCCCGCGGCTGGCTAAAAAGACATCCCTTATCCTCCCCCGATAACCCCGGGTGATCACCGCTACCCGGTGTCCCTTTTGGTGTAGATATCGGGCCAAGGAAATGGTCACCGGGGTCTTTCCCTCGCCACCAAGGGTTAGGTTTCCGATGCTTATCACCCTGGCTGGTAATTCAAAAGAAGGAAAAACCCCCTTTTGATAAGCCTTCTCACGCAGACGCATACAAAGACCATAGACCAACCCCAAGGGGGAGAGGAAAGAGGAGGTCTTTGACCAGATTTTTTCAAGCGACATTGGCCTCAGGTAGGTCAAATGGGGCCTTTATGACCACCCTTTCGCCTTCCTTCTGTAAGAGGATAGGAGTGGCGTTGGGCACGGGTATCTGGCGGTAGGCCGAAAGGGGAAGCCCTAGATAGTGCACCAAGAGGACCCGCACTACGACCATGTGGGTGACGATAAGGGTGCTCAAGCCCTTTTCACGCTCAAAGATTCGTTCGCAACCCTTGACCGCCCGTTTAAGGACCTCGGCCAGGGTTTCACACCCAGGGAGTTGGAAGAGATGCGGGGTCTTTTCCCAGACCTCGTATTTCAGTCGGGGATCTCGGCGGATCTCGATCTTCCGTTTGCCTTCCCAGGGGGGGAGGTTGATCTCTAAGAAGGCTGGCTCAGGGATGATTTCCGGGTCTTTTTCCAGTTCTTGGGCCACCAAGCGGGCAGTCTCCAAGGTACGCGGCAGGGGGCTGACGTAGATCCGTCTGATTCCTTCCCCGCGAAGTCTCCGGCCAGCCTCTCTTGCCTGGCGTCTACCCTCTTCGGTAAGGGGTTCGGCGGTGCGTCCGGCAAAGCGTCCGACTATATTGGCCTCGGTCTGCCCATGCCTAAGGAGCCAAACCTTGGTCATGACTTCACCTTTCTCTCTTGATTCAAAAGGGGACTCACCAGTCATTTCGGCCAAGAATGATCTTTTCCCAAATAAATATAGCTACGGGCTGCCGAGGTTTTCAGCAGCCCGGTCTTGAGCTTAATACAGACCTTCCCTCTTGGCCATCTCGACCAAGCGGGCAATGCGATCACTGATCGGTGGATGGGTAGAAAATAGCCTCATCAAGGTCTCTCCCCTCAGCGGGTTGACGATAAACATCTGGGCCTGGGCGGGGTTTACGTTCATAGGGATTCTCTGGTTCCAGGCCTCGAGTTTTTCTAAGGCCCGGGCCAGAGAGAGCGGGCACCGACAGATCTTGGCCCCGGTGGCATCGGCCAAATATTCACGGCTGCGGCTCACGGCAAGCTGGATGAGAGAGGCCGCTATCGGGGCCAGGATGATCATCAAGATGACCCCGATAAGGCCCAGAGGATTACCATCGTCGTCATCCCGACTAAAACCACCGAAAAACAAGGCCCATTGAGCCATTTGGGCTAGATAGGCGATGGCCCCAGCCAGGACCGCGGCGATAGAAGAAATAAGGATGTCACGGTTTTTGATGTGGGCCAATTCATGGGCCAAGACCCCTTCTAACTCATCACGGTTCAGGATACGCATGATCCCCGCGGTCACCGCCACCGCAGCGTGTTCGGGATTGCGCCCGGTGGCAAAGGCATTCGGGGTCTCACTCGGGATGATATAGACCCTCGGTTTGGGAAGACCGGCCTGAGCCGCCAGCTTGGCCACGATGGCGTGAAGTTCCGGGGCCTCCTGTTCGGAGACCGGTCTGGCGCCTGACATGGCCAAGGCCACTTTGTCTGAGAACCAATAGGCGAAGAAATTCATCACCCCAGCCAAGATAAGGGCCAGGGTTGCCCCGCCTCGGCCACCGATGGCCCCGCCAACAACGACAAAAAGGGCGGTAAGGGCCGCCAAGAATAAAAAGGTCTTTAAGGTGTTGGTAAACATCCTTTCACCCCTTTTTTCGAATTGGTTTTAAGTTAGGATCTAAATCGAGGATTTTTAATGAAATTTTTTTAAATTATAACGCTGAATCTTTAAGGAGCGAACCCTAGGGAATATTCTCCTGGATGGAGATGATTATCTTATACTCGAAGATCAGCAAAGCCCGATCAAGGTTCCATTAAGAGGTCTTATGCTACCTAGAGAGCTAGCCAGATGGAAAGAGGAGCTGGCCAAGGTCTATCAAGCCACGTCCAAACTGCGGCGGGTGGCCTTTAACGATCTGGAAAAGGCCTTGGCTGAGGGAAAGCTTTTGCCTGTTGAGGGCCTCCCTGGGCCTGTTTTCCGTTTTAAACGCGATTTTCGGGGTTTCTCCACCGGAACAGTAGTGGCTGAAGGGTTTTTGATCCCTGGTTTCCCTTCTATCCCACGTATTTTCTGCCTCAAGACCGGTATCCCGCGTTATCTTCCCGGGCCATTTTTTGCCGAAGAAAAGATCGAAGGCTATAACGTCAGGCTCGTCAGACTATTCGGCCAGATCTTGGCCTTTACGCGTCGTGGATATGTCTGCCCCTTTGCCACCGATCGCTGGCCGGATTTTTTACCTGACCTCCCGCGGTTTTTTGACGCATACCCGGAACTGGTCCTCTGCTGTGAGGTAGCCGGCCCGGAAAACCCGTTTGTCACCGAGTGGCCGCCACACGTCAAGGAAGATGTAAACTTCTTTGTCTTTGATCTTCTTAACCTCAGGACCGGGGAGCTCCTTCCCCCAACGGAAAAATACGAATTACTCAGGGCCTATGGTTTCCCCACCCCGGAGATAAACGGACCCTTTCAGGCCAAAGACCTTGAGGCCATTCGGGAATTAATCCTGCGCTACGACGAGGAAGGTCGAGAGGGCCTGGTCTTTAAACCGGTGGATGATCAGGGCCGGGTGGTCAAGTACGTCACCTCAAGGTCTAATGTGAACGACCTCCGGGTGACCTTTCCTTTTATCGGCGAGCTTGACGCCAGCTACATCGTCCATCGTTTGGTAAGGCTAGCCATTAGTCGCTTTGAGCTTTCCCAGCCCTTTGATCAGGCCTTTTACCATGAATTAGGGCAGGCCCTTTTTGGAGAGATGGAAAGGGTCCTCTCGCGCATTGCTCAAGGGCAACCGATAGAGGAGATCTTTCGTCTTCGTTTTCGCCAAGAGGAGACCTTAGGGAAACTCTTGACCCACTTCCGGACGGCCCAGGTAAGGATTGAGATTCGAGATGTAGAATGGGATGGCCGCCATTTTCGCGTGGAATTCGCCAAGATCTACCCCCGAGCCACCACTTTCTGGGCCAATAAGTTGGAAGGTCTGGCACAGATCGATTAGGTCTTCGGATTGAGACTTGTTTTTAAGAAGTTTTAAAGGCTAAAATTGATTAATGGCTCACGTCTTTGTCGTCGGGGGTACGGGTTTCATCGGTCCTCACTTGATCAGGGCCTTCTTAGAGAAGGGTTATCAGGTGACCGCCCTTATCCGCTCTGAAAAAAAGGCCTCTCGCTTACCGAAAGGGGTGCACCAAATTTTCGGAGATCCCCTGAGGCCCGGTCCTTGGCAAAGAGAATTGAAAGAGGCTGAGGTGATCGTCAATCTGGCTGGGGCCAATATCTTTGCCCGATGGACGCCGAAGTATAAAAGACTCATCTTTAAAAGTCGTCTTTTTACCACCCAAAACATTATCGAGGCCTTACCAGGCCAAGGGGAGGGCAAAGTCCTGCTTCAGGCCTCTGCCGTGGGTTACTACGGGGCTGATCGGGGTGAGGAAGAGGTGACCGAAGAGGCCCCGGCTGGGAGAGATTTTTTGGCCCAGGTGTGCAAGGCCTGGGAGGAAGCTGCCCTTGCCGGCCAGAGATATGGCCTTCGGGTCTGTCTGATGAGGATTGGGGTGGTCTTGGGGCAAGACGGCGGGGCGTTGGCCAAGATGCTTCTGGCCTTTAAGCTCGGCCTCGGAGGGCCGGTGGGCTCCGGGAGGCAATGGTTCCCCTGGATCCATATCAAAGATATGGTCAGGGCTGCTCTTTTCTTGGCGGAGAACAAGGCCGCCTTTGGCCCTTTTAACTTTACCGCTCCTGGAATCGTGCGTAATCGAGATCTGGCCAAGACTTTGGGGCAGGCGCTAAAGAGGCCGGCCTTTTTACCAGCCCCGGCCCTGGTCCTGCGTGTGCTTTTTGGGGAAATGGCCCAGGTCCTCCTCGGTGGAGTAAAGGCCTTACCTAGAAGGCTTACAGAGGTGGGTTATCAATTTCTATTCCCCGATCTTGTTTTGGCCTTAAAAGACCTTTGTCAAAGGGCTTAAGAAGAATGTGGGTAAGGCGATAAGAAAACAGAGCATAAAAATAGGAGGTTCATGATGATGAGCAGTTATAACTTGGCAGAGATGCTTGATGAAATAACCGAAGAATTTGATACCACTATCGAGACCCTTGGGCCTTGTAAAATAGACAATCCCCTTAAAAAGGACCCGCTTTGTTATATCTCAGACGAAGCCAGGGTGAGTCTTCGTTTATCAGAGGATTTTCTCAAGGAATGTATCGAGAAACAAAAGAGTCCTCCTGCCCTCGAACTGGCTGGCCCGAGGGCCAAAATTTACTTCGACCCAGCTAAGACCAGGGCGGCCATCGTCACCTGCGGCGGGCTCTGTCCGGGGATAAACGACGTCATCCGCTCTATCGTCCTTACCCTGCATTTTTCCTACGGGATTCGTCATGTGTTTGGCATACGCTATGGTCTCCAGGGATTTATCCCTCGCTTCGGCCATGAGGTAGTTGATCTTACTCCCCAGACCGTGGCCAATATCCATGAACTTGGAGGAACCTTTCTCGGCACTTCTCGTGGTCCTCAACCAGTGGATGAGATCGTTGATGCCTTAGAACGGATGAATGTCCAGATACTCTTCATGATCGGTGGAGACGGGACTTTTCGAGCGGCGCAGAAGATAAAAGAAGAGATTGGGCGGCGGGAGTTAAAGATGGCCGTGGTGGCGGTGCCCAAGACCATCGACAATGACATCTATCTCATCTCAAAGACCTTTGGCTTTGACACCGCGGTGGAGATGGCCTGCCAGGCCATCCGTTGTGCCCATACCGAGGCCATCTGTGCCCCCAACGGCATCGGGCTGGTCAAGGTCATGGGGCGTTATTCCGGTTTCATCGCCGCGGCGGCCAGTCTTGCCACCAAAGAGGTGAATTTCTGCCTGATACCAGAGGATGACTTTGATCTGGAAGGGCCAAACGGGCTCCTGGCGGCCCTAGAGCGGCGGCTTGAGGCCAGACGACACGCGGTGATCGTGGTCGCCGAAGGGGCAGGGCAGAAGTATGTCCAACCGGAAAAACCAGAATACGACGCCTCGGGCAACGTCAAACTCGGCGATATCGGGACCTTCCTGAAAAAGAAGATCAAAGAATACTTTGAGAGCAAGGGGATAGAGATCTATCTTCGCTATATCGACCCGAGCTACATCATCAGGAGTGTACCGGCCATTGTGGATGACCGTATCTATTGCGGATTCCTGGGGCAATACGCCGTACATGCGGCCATGGCCGGAAAGACCGGGCTTATGGTCAGTTATCTAAATGATCGTTATGTGCACGTACCACTTTCTGCGGCGGTCAAGAAGCGTAAGCAGATCAATCTTCGGAGTCGGTTCTGGCAGTCGGTGCTTGAATCCACTGGTCAACCCCCATTGAAGAACTAAGGAGGCATTATGAAGGCCATCATCCTTGCCGGAGGTTCAGGGACCAGGCTTTGGCCCTTGAGCCGTGAAGAATATCCCAAGCAATTTCTCAAACTAAACGGCGGGCGTTCCCTCATCCAACAGACCGTTGATCGGCTCCTAAAATTCCTCTCCCCGGAAGATCTGATCATTCTCACCTGTGAGAGATACAAGTTTCACGTCAAGAGTCACCTGTCTGACCTTGAAGATTATCACCTCCTCCTTGAGCCCCTTGGTCGTAACACCGCCCCGGCCATTGCCTATGGCCTGCGGTATGCCCTGGACAAATTGAATTGCGCCGAAGA
>CAZROA010000028.1:0-18411 GCA_964601575.1 uncultured Thermodesulfobacteriota bacterium | reverse complement strand
GCTTACCTAAATTTAGACTAAGTGGCAAGAGTAAAATTATCAAATCTCTTCTTTTATTTGACATTAAAAAGCCTTTACTGTTTATTTATTTGAAATAATTATAAAGGGAGGCCTTTTTATGAATCTGCCTGGAAAATGTGTTGTTCCTAATGCGATGGTGACCTTGACCTATTCCTTACAAATCGAAGGAAAAGAAACCCCGGATTGGTTTGCTCGCCCGATGCGGGTCAATTTTATCTTTGGCCGTGATCCCTTGATGCCTCTGCTGGAAAAGGCTGTTGCCGGAGCCAAAGAAGGAGAAGAACTAACCCTGACTATCCCCCCGGAGCAGGCCTTTGGCCCTTATGACGAAAGCCTTGTTCAAGAAATCGATTTGGCTCAACTTAAACACCCTGATCTAGTCAGGGAAGGTGAATATTATCAAGAAGTGACCCCTAGTGGTCGTCGAGTAATGTTTTTGGTCAAGGAGATTCACGAAGATAAAGTATTGGCCGACTTCAATCATCCCGCCGCTGGCCATAACGTAATTATGAGGATTCGGATTGATGAGGTCCGTGAGCTCACCGCCCAAGATCTCCTCGGCTGTGATGCGCGTCAGTGCGGCGGTGGTTGAACTTGCTAATTGAGGAGGAGCGTGTCTCCTCAAGGGCTACGATAAAGATCGTTTTCCAAAATAAAGGACCGGACCCTATCGGGGACCAGAAAACGAATTGAACATTTCCTCCTGACCAGCTTTCGAATAGCTGTGGCGGAGATATCAAACCGGGTGACGGAAATGAACCGCAGGGTCTTTCCCTTTGGTATTAGCCAAATATCCTCTTTTTTCCAGGCCTTAGGGAAGAGGGCCTTGGTTTTTACGTCAAATTCTCCAGATCCCCCTGGTCCCCGGGGAATGACCACCAGATGGGTAATACGTGGCAATTCCTGATAGTGATACCAAGTTTCGAATTCTAAAAAGGCATCAAACCCCAAGATAAAAAAAAATTCCACCCCTGGGAAACGCCTCCCTAATTCTTGCAAAGTGAGCAGGGAATAAGATGGACCTTTGAGTTGGGCCTCTATCTCCGAAACCTCAAAGTGCGGCACCCCTTCTATGGCCAGTTTCACCATCTGATACCGGAGAGAAAAGGGGGACAGATCAGGACGATGTTTGTGAGGAGGAAACCCGGCGGGGATAAAGATGATCTTCTCTAAGGCTAGGGCTTCGTATACCTCCTCTGCCGCTCGCAAATGACCCAAATGGATGGGATCAAAGGTCCCCCCAAATATACCCCACCGGGCAGACATGGTTATTCTCTAATCTGGCCTTCTCCAAAGACCACGAATTTGGTGGTCGTTAGCTCCTCTAAGGCCATCGGTCCATAGGCATGGAGCTTCGTGGTAGAGATGCCGATTTCCGCCCCAAGCCCGAGCTGGCCCCCGTCATTAAAACGTGTCGAGGCATTGGTGATGACCACCGAGGCGTCTACTTCGCGGAGAAAACGCAAGGCCCGTTGATAATCTTTGGTCACAATAGCCTCGGTGTGATTTGAACCATAGCGGGCGATGTGATCCAGGGCCTCGTCCATGTCTTTTACCACCCGCACGGCCAAAATGAGATCCAGATATTCGGCCTCCCAATCTTCTTCTGTGGCTTCTTTGGCCCAAGGGACCAGTTCCCTTGTCTTGGGACAACCCCTGATCTCTACCCCGGCAGACCGAAATTCTTCACACATCTGGGGCAAGAAGTCTTTAGCTATAGCTTCGTGGACTAACATGGTTTCCATGGCGTTACATACCCCTGGGCGTTGGACCTTGGCGTTGAAACAAATCTTTTGGGCCATCTCCAGATCGGCAAATCGATCGACAAAGACGTGACAGACACCTTTGTAGTGCTTGAGTACCGGGATACGGGAATTTTCAGTCACAAAGCGGATGAGTCCTTCTCCTCCCCGGGGGATGATGAGGTCGATATATTCTTCGAGCTTAAGTAATTCATTTACCGCCGCCCGATCAGTGGTCGGGATGACCTGAACCGCCCCCTCCGGGGCGTCAACCGCCTTTAAGGCCTCTTGGAAGATGCGGGCCAAGGCCAAGTTAGAATTAATGGCCTCTGAACCACCACGTAGGATAACGGCGTTTCCGCTCTTAAAACAAAGGCCAGCGGCGTCGATGGTTACGTTTGGCCTGCTTTCATAGATCATGGCAATCACGCCCAGGGGGATGCGCATCCGCCCCACCCAAAGGCCATTAGGTCGCCGCCACATCTTGACCACCTCTCCTACTGGATCAGGAAGGGCGGCCACCTCTTCAAGCCCCTGGGCCATGCCTTCGATCACTTTGTCTGAAAGAGTGAGTCGATCGATAAGGGCCCCGGAGAGCCCTTTTTCTCTGGCGGCCTCAAGGTCCTTTTCGTTTTCGGTCTGAAGCCAGACCCGTTCGGCCCGAAGTCTCTCCGCCACCAAGCGCAAGACCTTATTTTTTACCTCGGTCGAAAGAGAAGTTAGCTCCCGAGCTGCTTCCTTGGCCTTCCGGCCAATCTCGGTCACCAATTCTTTTATCTCCATGATATCACCTCCGGTTAGGTGGTTTGGTCTTTCATACCAAACTCGCTCGGGGATTCCAACCTTGAATAAATCTTCTACAGACCTTGAAACCACTTAAAGGGTTCTTAGTATACAGTCGAAACGGTCTCCCTCCTAAAAGGGATGGATATTTCCGGTTTGGAGTATGAAGATGGTAAATGACGTGGTCTCTAGGGAATTTGCACGGCTCCAAAAATTAGAAGAAATCTTGGGCGTCCGACTCAAAAATCTGGGACTTTATCTGGAGGCCCTTACCCATCGTTCGATTCTTGGCCAATATAGTGATTGGCCCTATCGGGACAATGAACGTCTTGAATTTTTGGGTGATGCCATCCTTTCCATGGTGATCAGCCACCTGCTTTATGAACGTTATGCCAAGGATTACCGGGAGGGAGAACTGACCAAGATGAGGGCCTGGTTAGTCAATGAAGATCGATTGGCCAAGATCGCCCGTAGATTAGGGCTTGCTGATTTGATCCTCCTTGGCCCGGGTGAGGAGGCCACTGGAGGCCGAGAAAAGGCCTCCATCTTGGCCGGTACTTTTGAGGCCATTATCGCTGCTTTTTATCTAGATTTGGGCTTTGAAAAGACCTTTTATCTAGTCAAAAAGATCTTTGCCCGTTTAATTCCCCATGCCCCCCGGGGGCTAATCTCTGACCACAAGACTGTGCTCCAGGAATATACCCAGCGCCATTTCAAACAGACCCCTACTTATGAATTATTAAAAGAAGTCGGGCCAGAGCACGCCAAAGTCTTTTACGTGGCCTTGAAGCTAGGAGGAGAAACGGTAGCCACCGGACGCGGACGGTCTAAAAAGGCTGCCGAACAAGATGCCGCTCAAAAAGCCTTAAAAAAACTGGAGGGAAGACATGGAAACTACTCCCGAAAAGACAAAAGATGAGGCAGAGAAGAAATTTAGATCAGGATATGTGGCTCTGATCGGTGTCCCCAACGTGGGTAAATCAACTTTGTTGAATCAGCTCCTCGGGTATAAAGTGGCCATTACTACGCCCAAACCCCAGACCACACGCTTTCAGATCCGAGGTATTCTTACCGGAGAAGACTATCAGATCATCTTTGTCGATACCCCGGGTATCCATGAGGCCAAGATGCTTTTCAATCGTCTTATGGTAGAACAAGCCCTCCGCGCCATTGAAGAAGTAGATAGTGTTGTCTTTATCGTAGATGCCGCTCATAGGAGTCCCAAGGCCGAAGAGAAGATTATCGAGATCTTACAAAAGGCTAACAAACCCACTATCCTAGCCTTAAATAAGATCGACCTCATCAAAAAGGGCGAACTGCTGCCAATGATTGATTTTTTCTCCCGTCTCTACCCCTTTAAGGCCATTGTTCCCATTTCTGCCTTAGAGAGGGACGGACTGGATGAACTCTTGAAAGAGATAGTAGACACCCTTCCCGAGGGCCCGATGTATTACAGCCCTGATATGCTTACCGACCAACCGGAAAGACTCTTGGCCGCCGAAATCATTCGCGAAAAGATCTTTATGCTTACTCGCCAAGAGATCCCTTACTCTACCGCCGTGGTGGTAGAAGAATTTGAGGAAGATCCTGACAAAAAGATCCTCTTTATTCAGGCTACTATCTACGTAGAAAAAGATTCTCAGAAAGGGATTATCATTGGCAAAGGGGGAGAGAGGCTTAAAAAAATAGGAACCCTGGCCCGGGAGGAACTAGAATTCCTCTTTGGTCAAAAGATCCATTTAGATCTTTGGGTCAAGGTCCTAAAAGGGTGGCGCAAGGAGGAGAAGGCCCTCCGGCGATTGGGTTTCCCTGTGACTTAAAAGTCACATTTGTGACTTTTGAGTCACGAAGAAAAAGACACAATTCTGTTTTCTTGAAAATAACTAATGATTATAACGTCAAAAATTAATTGGTATTTTTTTTGCTATAAAAGCTCTAAAAATGGCCGAGGATATTGGAAGATGGAACTCTTTCAGCACACTTTAGCTGATACGGTGGTCTTTGAGGGAGAGGGAGTCATTTCGGGCAAGCAGATTACCGTGGAATTAATCCCTTCGCCCCCTAATCAGGGCATTATTTTTGAGAGAGTAGATCTTGATCCACCGGTGTTGATGCGTGTCTCCCCGGAAACCGTGTTTGCCATGGAAGGGGCGACCTTGATCCGACAGGGCGAGGGGCAAATTATTTATATCGAACACCTCCTTTCGGCCTTAAACGGGCTCGCCATAGACAACGTCATTATCCGGGTCAATGGCCCGGAGATCCCCTTGCTTGATGGCTCTGCCAGGCCTTATGTAGAGGCCATTCTCAAAGTGGGCCGCAAGCCTCAGTGGTCTTTAAGGCGGTATTTACGCATCTTGGGGGAATTTGAGGTCAAAAACGGAGTCGGTCGAGTGGCCTTTCGTCCGGCCTCAGAACTTAAAATCCATTGTGAGATAGATTTTCCCCATCCGGTCATCGGGCATCAGGAGACTTCTCTTTCCGTAACACAAGAGACCTATATTTCCGAACTCTCCTACGCCCGAACCTTTGGGTTTTTAAGTGATATCATAGAAAAGAAAAAGAAGGGGATATTCAAAGGCGGTTCGCTGGAAAACGCCATCATCCTCGACCAAGAACGGGTCTTAAATCCCGATGGTCTACGCCGCCCGGATGAGTTTGTTCGTCACAAGGCCTTGGACCTGGTGGGAGATCTTTACCTCCTTGGGGCCCCTATCTTAGGAGAGATCTCGGCTAGTCGCTCTTCCCATAGGCTTCACCTTAAGGCCCTTAAGGCCTTGCTTCAAAAGGAAGACTGTTGGGCTTGGTTCCCCGGGCCGGTGAGGGTCCCGGTAAGGCCTGTTGAACCAGACCTAAACTTTATTGTGGCCTAACCCTATCCTCTCTTCATAAAGATCAACGTTATCTCTCCAAAGGGGCTAACTTTCGGTCGCCAGGAAGCCTATTTGAAGGCAAGTTACTATTTTCACCAGAAGGAGGGACTTTCGCTATTTGGAATAAGTCCGATTTGTGATAAAAAGGTGCTATGTACGGTGCCATCCTTGCCGTAGGTGATGAACTAGTCCAAGGTCGAGTCTTGAATACCACTAGTTTTTGGGCGGCCCGGGAATTGTTTGCTCTTGGTTACGAAATTTGTGAAATGGCCACTGTGCCTGATCAGCTTTCCCTGATCAAGGCCTATCTCTCGCGTTTCCTAGAAAGATATTCCTTTGTCCTTTTAAGCGGTGGCCTTGGCCCCACTACCGACGATTTAACCAACGAAGCGGTGGCCGAGACCTTAGGTGTTCCCTTGAGCACCGATGAACAGTTACTCCAACGCATCAGAAAGAGGGAAAAGGAACTGGGTCTAAAACCAAATCCCCTACGGGAAAAAATGGCCCAATTACCCGAGGGGGCCAGACTCTTGACCAATGAAAAGGCCATGGCCGGCTACTACCTATTGAGAGGAGAAAAGATCATTTTTTGCCTCCCCGGGGTGCCCAAAGAATTCGAATATCTCTTGAAGAATAGGGTTATTCCCCTTTTACAAAGATATTTGCCCTGTGAATATGTCATTCGCTACACGGTCCTAAAACTCTTTGGAATTCGGGAGGCAGACGTCAATCTCCGTCTCCGGGAGTTAGAAAAAGAGCCTGGTCTTAATATTGGCTATTATCCCGTGCTCCCGGAGATCCATTTAGCCATCTCTGCCCGAGGGTCAAACTCTAGAGAAGCAGAAGAGAGATACCAAAAGGCCCTGACCAAGATAGAAGAATCCTTTGGGGAGTATATTTTTGGGCGTAACGAAGAGACCCTTGAGGCCGTGGTGGGGCATCTCCTGGATGAACGGGGGGAAACTCTAGCCGTAGCCGAGTCTTGTACCGGTGGTTTGATTGCCTCTCGTCTGACCCGGGTCCCTGGCAGTTCGGCTTATTTTGAACGAGGAGTGGTCACCTATAGTAACCAAGCCAAGATGGATTTGTTGGGTGTGCCCCGGGAATACCTTGAAAAATACGGGGCAGTCAGCCAGCCCACCGCCTTGGCCATGGCCGAAGGGGTGCGCCGTCTAGCCAAGACCGATTACGGCCTTTCGGTCACCGGGATTGCCGGGCCCACCGGAGGTAGTCCAGAAAAACCAGTCGGCACGGTGTGGATCGGTTTTTCCTGCTCTCAGGGCACTTATGCCCAGTGTTTCCTCTTCCCCGGAGACAGACACCTGATTCAAAATTTTGCTGCTAGCACGGCTCTGGATTGGCTAAGGCGATATCTCCGTTATGGTACGTTGCTTCCTCGCTATCAATTTATCAGAGAGTGTTAAGAAGCGGCTTCAGGCCCTCCAACAAGAATTGGCCAAGGCCGGAGCAGACGTCCGGTGGGTAAGGCCAGAGGGTATCCATCTCACCCTTAAATTTCTGGGAAACATTCCTGAAGAGAAGATCGAACCCATCGCCAAGGCTGCCCAAGAGGTGGTTGCCAAATTCAGGCCTTTTTGCTTGCGGGTGAAGGGCTTGGGGACCTTTCCCTCTGGACGCAAACCACGAGTGATCTGGGCCGGGCTTGAGGGCGATCTTAAGCCCCTTCTTCAACTTCAAAAAGAGTTAGAAGATAGTTTGACCAAACTCGGCTTTGAGCCCGAATCTCGCTCTTTTGTTCCGCATTTGACTCTGGGGCGGGTAAAGTCTAACCGAAGAGTGGAAAAGCTTCGCCAACTCCTTGCTGAACAAAACAACCGGGTCGGTGAAGGATGGGAAGAGATCCGAGTGGAAACCCTGATCCTTTACAAAAGCACCCTTAAACCCTCTGGGGCGGTGTATACTCCGCTTAAAATCATCCCCTTTGGCAGGCCCAGCCATAAATGACGTTTTTGAAATTTTAAAGGGCTAGTCACCTTGGGCAAAAAAAGTTAAGATCTTTTCGGCAGTTAAAACCGCCCTGGTTGGGGGCAGAAAAACCCAACCGTCAAGGAGTAAGGAGGCTATGGCCGGACATTCTCACTGGGCTCAGATCAAACGGAAAAAGGCGGCACAAGACGCCAAAAGGGGAAAACTCTTTACCAAGCTTATTCGGGAAATCATGGTGGCCGCCCGTCTTGGCGGGGGTGATCCAAGTGCCAATCCGCGGCTTCGAGCCGCTATCCAGGCCGCCAGGGCCGCCAACATGCCCAAGGAAAATATAGAACGGGCCATCCGCAAGGGCACCGGCCAAGAAGAGGGCACCCGTTGGGAAGAGGCTATCTACGAAGGATACGGTCCCGGAGGGGTGGCGGTGCTTATCGAGAGCGTCACCGATAACAAACGTCGTACCGTGGGAGAGCTCCGGCATATTTTTAGTAAGTGCGGAGGTAATCTGGCTGAACCCGGGGCGGTGTCTTGGATCTTTGAACAAAAGGGTCTCATCGTCGTACCTAAGGACGGGATAGACGAAGACGAACTCCTGACCGTGGCTCTTGAGGCCGGGGCCGAAGACGTAAGGGAATATGAAAAGGAGTTTGAGATCATCACCGCTCCCCAGGACTTTGAGACGGTGAAAGGGGCCTTAGAGGAGGCCAAGATAAAGATCGACTCAGCCAAGGTGACCATGGTGCCCAAAACGACGGTCAAGCTTGAGGAGGAAAAGGCCGTCCAGCAGATGCTCCGCCTCATGGAAACCTTGGAAGATCACGATGATGTTCAAAGGGTTTACGCCAACTTTGATATCCCAGACGAATTGATGGAGCGCGTAAGTGCCAAGATGTAATGCGTGTCTTAGGGATTGATCCCGGCTCTCGGGTGACTGGCTTTGGAGTAATCGAAGGGGGGCCGGGGCTTGAGGTTATTTCTTGGGGAGTTATCCGGCTTGGTGGTGGTCCCTTGCCAGAGCGCCTTTGGAAAATCTTCTCTCGTGTGACGGACCTATTAATGGAATTTCGTCCCCAAGCCGTAGTCTTAGAAGAAGTAATTCCTGAGACCTTTCCCCGGGCGGCCTTAAGACTCGGCCAAGCGCAAGGAGCGGCCATTCTCGCCGCGGCTCAAAATGGATTGCCGGTTTATTTATATCACCCTTTGGAGGTAAAACAGGCCCTTACCGGTTACGGCAACGCCTCTAAGGAGCAGACGGCCTATATGGTAAAATACCTTCTAGGGATTAAGGAAAGGCTTCCCTTAGATGCCTCGGATGCCCTTTCTGTAGCCATTTATCACCTGCAGAATATCAAGCGAGAGGAGGCCTGGTGCTCGCCCAAATAAGGGGCACAATCCTCAAAAAACTCCCTGGCAAAGTACTCCTTGGGGTCGGACCGATCACCCTGGAAATCTTGATTCCCTTTTCCCTTTTTGAGCGCCTACCCGAAGAGGGAAGACCGTTTTCTTTTTATGTGGTTTTGCGCCTTCGGGGAGAGGTCTTTGAGCTCTATGGATTTGAGGACTGGGAGACCCGGGAAGTCTTTCAACGCCTGCAAAGTATCCCAAGGGTAGGGCCGCGCCTAGCGCTCAACATCCTTTCGGTCTTTACTCCCCATGAATTTCGCCAAATAATCGAAGAGACCGATATAGAACGCCTTTCTCGCGTCCCGGGTATCGGTCCCAAACGGGCAGAAAGGCTCTGTGTTGAACTACGGGCCCGTTTGGGCCTGGTCAAAAAGACTCCGACCCGTCGAGAAAAATCCTTTGAAGAGGCCCTCTCTGCCCTTTTAAACCTTGGTTTTTCTGCTGGAGAGGCCTCAAACGCCTTAGAGGCGGTCTACCAAGAAGACGATGACCTAGCCCTTCTCATTCGTAAGGCCTTAAAGAGACTTTCTGGCCATCTTCAAGGGGGTTAAGGAGGCATGGGGGTTGAACAGGAATTACGCCCGTTGAGACTGGCCGACTACGTAGGCCAAGAAGAGGTAAAACGTGTCCTGGCGGTCTATCTCTCTGCGGCCATGACCAGAGGCGAGGCCTTAGACCATGTCCTCCTCACCGGATATCCCGGCTTGGGTAAGACCACTTTGGCCCATATTATTGCCCAAGAGCTTGGGGTCAAAATTCACGTCACCTCTGGGGCGGTGCTTGAACGCCCAGGAGACCTGGCGGCCATCCTCACTAATCTTGAGGAGAAAGATATCCTTTTTATCGATGAGATTCACCGCCTACCTTCGGCGGTGGAGGAGATCCTCTATCCGGCCATGGAAGACTTCCAGCTAGATCTAGTGGTGGGCAAAGGCCCCGGGGCCAGGCTCCTGCGTCTAAAACTTCCGCGTTTTACCTTGGTAGGGGCTACTACGCGTTCTGGACTCCTTTCTGCCCCGCTTCGGGATCGCTTCGGAATCTCTTTTAAACTGGATTTTTATAGCCATGAAGACCTGGCCCTTATCATTAAGCGCACCGCCAAGGTGTTAGGAGTGACCATAACCAATGACGGGGCCCTAGAGATTGCCCGTCGTTCTCGAGGGACACCGCGCATCGCCAACCGTTTGCTCAAGCGGGTGCGTGATTTTGCCGAAGTCCACGGCTACCAAGAGATAGACACCAAGGCAGCGCGTGAGGCCCTTCGGCTCATGGAACTGGACGACCTTGGGCTTGGACCCCTTGATCGGGCCCTGATTCGGACCATTATGGAAAAATTTGACGGCGGCCCGGTAGGGATAGAGACCTTGGCCACAGCCCTTTGTGAGGACCCGCGGACCCTTGAAGACGTCTATGAACCCTATCTCATCCGCTGCGGACTCTTGCGTCGTACCCGTCGGGGTCGCGTACTCACCAAACGTGCCTACGAATATTTTGGTTTTGGGAGGAGAGAAATCCATGCCCTCTTCTAGGCTCACCATACCAGAACTCATGGCCAAAAAAGGCAAAGAAAAGATTGTGGCCCTCACCGCCTATGATGTCCAATTTGCACGGCTGCTGGATGAGGCTGGGATTGATCTCATCCTTGTCGGAGATTCGGCAGCCATGATCATGATGGGCTATGAAGACACCCTGCCCATTACCATGGAGGAAATGCTTGTCTTTACCAAGAGTGTCTCCCGGGGTACTAAGCGCGCCTTGGTGGTCGGAGACATGCCTTTTCTTTCTTACCAAGTAAGTGATGAAGAGGCCATCAGGAATGCCGGGCGTTTTCTTAAGGAAGGCGGGGCCCAGGCGGTGAAAATCGAAGGCGGACAAGAGATGGCCCAGCGCGTGGCCGCCGTGGTCAAGGCCGGTATCCCGGTCCTTGGTCATATTGGTCTTACCCCGCAGACAGCGACTATGCTCGGGGGGTTTAAGGTCCAAGGCCGCGATCTTGACTCGGCCAAGAAACTCCTCGAAGATGCTCAGGCCCTGGTCGAGGCCGGGGTCTTTGCCTTGGTGCTAGAATGTGTCCCTCGGGAGCTTTCGGCCTTGATCACCCAGCGCATCCCAGTGCCGACCATCGGTATCGGGGCCGGGGCTGAGGTTGACGGCCAGATCTTGGTCCTTCATGATCTATTGGGGCTTTTTGAGGGCTTTCGTCCCAAGTTTGTCAAGGCCTATGCACATCTTGCCACGAAAACCCGTCAAGCCTTAACGGCCTATGTAAACGAAGTAAAAGAGGGTAAGTTCCCCGGGGAAGAGCACTCCTTTCGTCTCTCCCCCGAGGTCTTATCCGAACTTAAATCCTAAGGAATAATGATCGGCGATTCGGATGATTCGCCGTTTTGAATCTCAACCACTTTGATCTTGAAGGTCACCGTTTGGCCGGCAAGAGGAGGATTGAGATCGAGGGTGATGGTCTTCTCGTCCATATTGGTGATGGTAGCAGGGAAGGTCATCTCCCCCTGTTCAGTGTTGAAGACTAAATTTAGCATCATGCCTATGCGGGGTTCGGTATCCAAGGTAAGGGCATCGCGGGGAATGATCTTGACCAGGCGTTCGTCCCTTTCACCAAAGGCCTTGTCCGGAGAAAGGGTAACTTCTTTTTCCTCTCCTTCAGTCATACCGATGACCGCTTCGGAAAGACCAGGAATGATCTCCGGAGAACCCACTTGGAACTGAAACGGGGGCCCGCCTTCTGTACTTTCAAAAACTTCACCTGTTTCCAAACGACCTTCACAATGGATGCTAATTACGTCTCCTAACTTAACTTTACGCATAAAGACTCCTTAAAATAAAAATTTTCTCCGAGAGACTGAGGGACCCCTCAGTGTCTCAAAGAGAAGGATACCATGTTTTGAAAGAAACCCAAACAAAAATTTCTTCCAGGCAAGGAAATAGAAATTTAGGTCTACCAGATAAAATTTTTAGAAATTGTAAAATTAAGAGTAATACGATTGTCTCTATATTCATAGGCCTCTTCATTAGCGCTTCTATTCCAATGCATATAAGACAAAGAAGAAAGTAACCACTTATTTATTTTCCAATTTAAACTATAGTCAAAAATAAATGTGTTTTCTTTAATTTCTGGGGAAACATGTGGAAATTTATCTTTTCGATATGAAATTCTAGTAGAAAGAGAAACTTTATCTGAAAGATAGTAGTTAAAAATACTACCAATTACAGAATAGTGAGAAAAACCTAAATCTTCACCATCAAAATAAATTTCATCATACCCTTTGCTACATTCTACCGAGAGATAATACTTCTCTTTATCTACAATAAAAGTCAAATAGGCACTGATACCATCTTCATTATCTAATTTTCGGACGTTTTGGTAATAATATCCTGTACCTAAAGCCAGAGTGGTTGTTTCAGAAAAGTTCTTATTTAGTCCGAGGCTAAAGTCATAAATTTCATAATCTGGGTTTTGCTCCTCAAAATTCATAGAAGAAAATGAAAACTTTAAACTACAAACTGTATCTAAATAGATACGGTGCAATAAAGTAACAGCCCCGTGAGTTTCCGTAAAATCCGGAGAATAGTCAAATAGACCAAAATTCTCCCCAAGCTGAAGATGAATCCCCCAAGGTATAGAAAACCAATAAACTAAATCCAGATAAGGATTATGACTGGCTGTATTTTCAACAATAGAAGAGCGATTTTTGAATATCATATTGTGATAACTGAGCCTAAAAAAGCTATCTTCATTGATAGAATAATTGAAATAGGCTTCTCCTTCATTATAGTCATACTTTAACTTTTCATACTTAATATTCCCGATAAATTCTTGAATTTGGATAGGGTCTTCGGAACGCATAAAATTATCCTTTAAATAAAAGGACCAATTTTCTCCTAGTTTTTGAGAGAACTCAGAAGTGAGATAGTGTCTATCAGAATTCCTGGATGATTGGTGGGTATAGGTCACCCTTTGATATTCGTAGTCCAAAAAATAAGACCCAGTGTCAGATTTTAGTTGGCCTATTATTTCTGGACTTAAGTAAAAAAGTAGATCGGAGATTTCCTCACTAGAAGAGAAATAGATATTATCGTCATATTCGGTGGAAAGACCCAGACGGGGTTCTACAAGGAAATGGACTTCTGCCTTGGAAAGGCCGGAGATCACCAAGATCAGGAGACAAACCAGCAAGAAAACCTTGGTCTTCATTGTTACCTCCTGAGTTGATATTTTATGTATGTCCCCCACCCTTGAAGGAACCGTCCCTTTTAGATTGGGCACGGTGCTAGATCGGTGATAAAAACCCAGGGACAAAAATAATATATTTTCTAATCTTGAAAAGCAGAAAAAATGCTAGGAGAGAAAAATAAAAAATCATTTTGGCAAGAAAGTTGCAGATTAGGTCCACAAATGTATCGAGGCCTTCTATTAGGTATAGTGGCGGGAGTGGTGGCTCTAATCCTTTGGTATGCCCCTTTTTTGAAGAGTACCTGGGAGAGTATCGATCATTTCTGCCTTGATCAATGGATTCGTCTAAAGGCCAAGGGACAGCCTTCTAAGGTGATCATCGTCGCCATAGATGATTCTTCCCTCAAGGAGATAGGACCTTGGCCTTGGCCCAGGGAAAAACAGGCCCGATTGCTAGAGATTCTCTATCAGGACCAGGCCAAAGCAGTGGGAATAGACCTCCTATATGATAAGGAAAGACCTGGAGATAAGGCCTTGGCCAAGGTGATGGAGAAGATCCCTACTGTGCTGGCTGTGTATACCGACGAAGCGGCGGGGGTCCATCTCAAGACCCATGGCCTTTTCGTTGAACACCTCTTTTTACCCGTTAAAATCCTCAAAAAAAGGGCCTTTGGCCTGGGACATATCGTTGTGGCCTATGATTCAGACGGTATCGCCAGGCGAATCCCTTCTTTTTTATCCAGCCCCAAACATTCCGTTCCGGCTTTTGGCATCGCCCTTGCTTTAGCTTATTACCGAACTCCGTGGAAAGAAGTGATTTTCTTTAAGGATGGGCTAAAAGTGGGGCCTTTAACCATTCCTTTGGATAAATACGGAAACTTTTTCATCGGTTATCAAGGTGGGCCAAGGACCTTTCCCACGGTGAGTGCCGCTGAAGTCCTTGCCGGACGTATTCCCCCTGAGATCTTTCAAAACAAAGTGGTCTTGATCGGGGTAACCGCCAGTAAGTTTTCAAAGAAATGGGCTACCCCTTTTGTCAAAGAAGGCCCCATGGCCGGGGTAGAAATCCAGGCCCATGTGGTCCAATCAATCTTGGATCAGAGGCTCCCTTCTCTCTTTTCTACCCCAGTAATCGTGGCCCTGGTCTTTGGCTTGGCCGTTTTGGCCGCCTACATCGCCCATCTCGTCCCAATCTTACTCATCTTTTGGCTTCTGATTCCAGCCTTGATCATTACCTGGGGCATAGGGGCCCTTTCCTATCTCGGTTTGGATAAGATCTTACCGGTCACCCCGTTGAGCACCGCCATGATTTTTAGTTTTCTCAATGTCTTTGCTTTGAGGGCCTGGAGATATCGAAGAGGCCTTGCCGAGAGGACCGCCCAGATCGGGGCCTTGGTCTCGGTCTCCAGGACCTCCTCTTTGAATAACCTTTGTTTTCTGTTGAAAGAATTGCTTAAGGCCCAAGAAGTGCACGGGATATTTGCTTATAATGATCACTTAGAAATGGTCCATGCCCCGGAAGAGGCCCATTTACCTTTAAATCTGACCAAATTTTCGGAGGTGGAGAACAAGCTTAAATTCTGGCTGAGAGAGGAGAAAAGGGCCCATTTATTAATACCGGTTAAGACGGCCAACGCCTTAATAGGCTGGTATCTCGTCTTACGAACACAACCCTTCAATGCCGAAGAGAAGGAAAAAGCAGAACAGTTTGCCCTTCACACCGCTATTCTCCTGGAAAAAGAGCAGCTCTTGAGGCAATTAGAGACGACTAAAGAGGGGATTCTCCAAATGTGGCTGAAGACCATGGCCCAAAAATCTCCGGATCTATACGAACACTCCCTGCTGGTGGCCCAAATAGCCAAAAGCCTGGCCGAGGCCTTGGATCTTGGTCAAGAAAAGGTGAGAGCTGTTTACGAGGCCGGGCTTTTGCATGATATAGGCCTCATAGGGGCCCCGGACTATATCTGGCAAGAAAGAGACCTCGGACCTGAAGGGCGGATGTGGGTGGAAAATCACCCGGTTATCGGGGCTGAACTCTTAAAGACCGTCCCTGCCTTTCGAGAGATCAGTCAACTGGTCCGAAGCCATCATGAGCGCTTTGACGGCCAGGGATATCCCGATGGTCTCAAAGGGGTAGAGATCCCGCTAGAGGCCCGGATCTTAGAGTTGGCCGAAGCCGTAGTCAGTCTCATGGAAAAAAGATTTCAGGAAGGGAAAGACTTACAGACCTTGTATCAGGAAGTCCTTGAAGAAATCAAAAAGGATGCCGGTAGGCGCTTTGATCCCCGTCTGGTAGACATCCTTACTTCAATAAAATGGGAGTTTAAAAAATGAAAAAAGTAGTTCTTTTAGTGGCTTTCTTGTTGGTCCTTTTCCCTTGTCTTTCCTGGGGACAGGAGATTCAAGCCGTTTTGGTCAAGTTAAAGGGCACGGTCTTGGTCCTACCAGAAGGAGAAAGCACCTGGATCGTCGGACGAAAATGGATGAAATTATCCCTAAGAAGCAAGGTCAAGACCTTGTCCCATTCCTATGCCGATATCCTCATCAATAAAAGGGCTTTGGTCCGAATCAAAGAAAATACCGAGATCGAGCTTTCGGCCTTGAGTGAGGAAATAGCCTCGATCCTTAGAAAGGCCCCCTCTAAGGGGAAAGCCTCTCCAGGGACTTCGTTACGTCTCCTAAAAGGCAAGGCCTTTTTACTCATCGCCCCCGGTTACCACCCTCTGCCCTTCGTGGTAGAGACCCCCATCGGTATCGCTGGGGTGGCTGGGACTAAATTTGTGGTCGATCTGGATCAAAAGAGGTGTTTGGTGGCGGTATGGCGTGGGCGAGTCCTCTTTTGGAATCCTCGATTCCCAGAAAAGAAGGTCCTGATTGAAGCCGGATTCTTCTCCCAAATAGTAAAAGGCGCGCCACCTTCCAAACCAGCCCCAATAGGGCCAGAGCTTAAAAGACGCTATCAGGATATTCGCCAGCTCTATTTGGGCAACATGATCGATCGCCTCTTTTTCCGCGAACCCGGAAGCCGTTACCACGGCATGTTTTCCAGGGGTTATTCCCCTACGGTCAGCGATGGTCTCTGTCCAACGATGAGTTCGACCATGTCTTCTACCTCTATGTCTGGCCAAACCATGGATTCTGGTACCATGTCTTCACCTTCGGGAATGGGCGGGTCTTCAATGGGTGGTTCAACCGGCATGGGCGGGGGTTCAGGCTCTAATATGTCCGGGGGGTCCACCTCTAACCCTACTAGTCCAAGTTCCAAATCCCCCAGTAGGTCAGGTGGCGGATGCGGCAGATGAGAAAAAGCTTGTCTAAACCTTTTATCTTTGCCTCTTTAACTTTGCTTATTCTTTTGCAGATTTTGATCCTCTATGTCCAACAACAGAGGCAAATAAAAGACTTTCTCAACGCCGTTCATCCCCTACTTGAAATCTTAGAACCCGACGAAATCGGCAAAGTCCTGAAAAAATTGGAGAAGAAAGGGCTTATCCAAGCTATCCTTTTAGACCAAGATTTAAGGCCTATAATCGGCAATTTTTCAGTGGATAGCTGGACTATCCGTCAAGACCTTAATTTCGTCCGTGATACAAGGGCCAGAGTATTCAACATGGCCAAAGGTTATGAGATCTTTCCCTTGAAGGACAAATTTTTGGTCATTCGTATTAATGCCTTAAACCCCCGCTATTTCTTTCTTTTCTGGTGGCCATTTTGGGCCTTACTGGCCCTGTTATCTCTGTCGTTATGGCTTGTTCTACGCAATAGAATGGGAGAATATAAAGAAGAGTTATATCAATGTCGGGAGTTTTTTAGGCAATTTTTAGACATCAAACAAGATCTACCTCTACCTGAAGTCATCTCTTTGGCCCAAAAGAAGATCCGACAAACAGAAGACGAGATCCAGAGACAACAGGCTGAAATTCAGAGATTGAGCGAAGATTTAGAGGAGTTAAACAGAAAACTAAGAAAGACTATTCAAGACTTAGAATCGACTCAAGATTCTTTGGTCCAAGCTGGTAGTCTTATGGCCTTAGGCGAGTTTGCCGCTGGTATATCACATGAACTAAACAATCCCTTGGGAATCGTGTTAGGGTTTGCCCAATATTTGTTAGACGAGATCCCCAAAGATCATCCTCATTATTCCAAACTCAAACGGATGGAGACGGAATTACAGCGAGCCCAAAAGATAATCCAAGATTTATTGGCCTTTGCCCGACCGGCTGAACCGAGATTCCAGTATACAGATATTAATCAACTAATAAGAGACACTGTCCAGTTTGTCTTCTATCCCAAGATCTCGGGCATTGAAATAGAGTGCCATTTAGATGAATCCCTGCCGCCGGCCTATGTTGATCCAGACCAGATAGAACAAGTCTTGATCAACCTCTTCAAAAACGCGGTAGAAGCCATGCCTGAAGGCGGCATCCTACGCATCAAGACCAGTCTGGACCAGTTGACCCCGGAAGATTGTTTTCAACTCTCCCTGCCCTTGGTCCAGCCTACTTCTCCCCTTATGAGTGAGTGGACTCACGATTTTTCTCGACGTCTTCCCAAGATAGGCCAAAATTATGAACCTGGTCATCCGGCCATTCGTATCGATATCTCAGATACTGGTATAGGAATTGCTAGAAAAGACCTACAAAAGATCTTTACCCCGTTTTTTACCACTAAAAAGAGGGGCACGGGTTTGGGGCTTTCTATTTGTTGGAAGTTGATCAGGCGTAACGGAGGATTGCTTAAGGTCCAGAGCACCCTGGGCAAAGGGACTACTTTTACCATAATCTTACCTCTGAAGGAGCAAGGCCATGGCCCGGAAGGGTAAAGTTTTGGTGGTAGACGATGAGCAAGGCTTTTGTGAATTATTGGAGAGCCTCCTCCAAAAAGAAGAATTCCAAACTGTTTCCACCACCGACCCTATAAAGGCCAAAGAATTGATCGAAAGAGAAGATTTTGATCTGGTCTTTTTAGACCTACGTATGCCGGGTTGTGACGGCTTGCAGCTCTTGCGTTTTATAAAAGAACAGGATGAAAATGTCATTGTCATCATCATCACCGCTTACGGCACCATCGAGGCGGCGGTCGAAGCCATGAAATACGGGGCCTATGACTTTATCACCAAGCCCTTTCAGAAAAATGATCTCATCCGCCTTATTCACAAGGCCTGGGACAAGAGGAAGCTCCTCCTTGAAATGTCTCAATTACGGGCAGAGATCCAGGAAAGATACGGGTTTGAAAACATTATCGGTAAGAGTAAACCTATGCAGGATCTCTTTGATCTCATTCGCAAGGCAGCCAATAGCCCGTGTACGGTCCTAATCCAAGGAGAAAGCGGTACCGGAAAAGAATTGGTGGCCAAGGCCATTCATTACAACAGCCCGAGACGGCATAAGAAGATCGTCTGCGTCAATGCGGCCACCTTACAAGAGACCCTCCTCGAATCCCAACTCTTTGG
>CAZROA010000027.1:0-3562 GCA_964601575.1 uncultured Thermodesulfobacteriota bacterium | reverse complement strand
CACTCGCGGTAGTGATTACCGGCTCCGCGCCGATGAGGGAGCTTATCCAGAGGGCCAGCTCATTGGCCCCACCTTCGTGTCCAGAAAGGGCACTAATGACAAAGCGCCCTTTTTCATCAAGGACCACCACCGCTGGGTCGATGTGTTTATCGCGCAAAAAAGGGGCTATAACCCGGGTAACAATCCCTTGGGCCATAACAAAGACTAAGGCTTGATAAACTTGAAAAATCCTTCGAACGAGTTCAGAAAGTCTGGAGAAAAAAGACGCTTTAAATGAAGTAGAAAGGCCTTCTTTTAGATAAAGATCAGCCGAAAGGGTCTGAGCCAGATATTCAGCCAGAAAGGACCCTTCTTGGGTAACGGCCACGACCGCTATCTTCTTAGTCTGCCTCAAGGATAATCACTATCTCCTTTCGTCCCGGCTTTAACCTTTGAAGATCCGTGGTGGATCTAATCTCGATAATCTTTTCTTCCGGGAGGGTCAAATCCTGGCAGACAAAAATCCTTCTTTTTTCTTCAAAAAGCCCATAAAGAATTAGCTTCTCTAAGATCTTTCGGGCGTTGTTTTGGGGATCAGCCAGGATGGCTACCTTGGGGTAGGTCAAGATCTCTCTCAGGGGCGAAAGCTTTCGGCCATGGAAGGAAATGACCTTGACCTCCTCCCAGGGCTCCTTGATTCGGGCAAAGGCCACCTGGAGGCTTGAGACTCCAGGAATGATCTCCTGCACGGCCTCTTTCCCGAATCTTTCGATGACCTTTTTGGCCAGGCTGAAGAGACCAGCGTCTCCGGTAACTAGAAGGCCAATTTTACAGTTCGCCTTTTCTTTAAGGCGGGAAAAGATGGCCTCAAGGTTCCTTTCCTGGAAAAGGGGCTTGGAAAGGGCTTCAGAGGGTAAGTTTTGGCCTTTAAAGCAGATAATAACCTCGCATTCTCTTATCCGTTGTTTGGCCAAAGGGGTCAGATAATCTACATCACCTGGTCCTGTGCTGATAATGTATATTTTCATGCCATCTTTCCCCAGGCCAGAAGGGTCTTTTTCATATCAAAGAGGAGGACCTCTACCCCTTCAAAGTCAAAAGTTTCTTTTATTTTTCGGGCGATGGCCTTGGCCAAATCATCTAAAGAACGGGTGGTCTTTTGGCCGGAAAGTATCGTCTGCAAAATTTCTTCTACCGTATTGAATTCGCCAGAAAGCCCCAAAAATTCGGCCACAAACGCTGTGGCCTGGGGGGAGCGCTGAGAATGGGTATTGAAGTAACCCATAAGTACCTTGGCCAGCTTTCCTGGGTGTCCACCGATAATCACTTTTTGAACACCCTTTTTCCGGGCATAAGAAAGGGCAAAACCCAAAAAATTGCTCATCTGTACCGTCTTCACCGGCCCTAAGACCCTCTTCAAGGCCTCTTCCCCTATCTTTCCCGGGACAAAACACATCGGCCCCTGGCCCACTTCATGCCAGAGGACATCGATCTCACAACGAATAGTCTCCTTAAGGGCCTCGACGCTCTTTGGTTCTACAATGCCAGTGGTCCCCAGAATGGAAAGCCCTCCGACCACCCCCAACCGGGGATTAAAGGTCTTTTGGGCCAGTTCTTCCCCACCGGGAATGCTAATCTCTACTTCAAATCCCCCTTTTGGTAGGATCTCCCTCACCGCTTGTTTGATCATTTGCCTGGGTACGGGATTGATCGCCGGCTCACCAGGAGGAATAGAAAGACCTGGCTTGGTCACCCAGCCTACACCTTCTCCGCCTCGTAAGATGATTTCTCTTCCGGAAATAGGTCTTAAACGCACCACCACCTCCACTCCATCGGTAATATCTGGATCATCGCCGGCGTCTTTGATCACCGAAGCCCTGGCCCAAAAATCTGCAAGCCAAGCGGCATGAATCCGGATGGGTAAGTGTTGACCGATGGGAAGGACTACGGTTACCTCTTCGGGTATGTAGCCTTCTTTGAGCCCCAAGGCCGCGGCCTTGGCTGCCGCGGCGGCGGCTGTCCCGGTAGTAAATCCCTTCCTCAAGCCCTTCATCGTCGAATGATGGCCAGGGAGAGATAGGCCTTCTCTAAGGGTTCAGAAAGATTCAAAAGATCGTAGACCTTTTCCTCAGGCAAACCGATCCGTTGGAGGAGAAAGGCCTCTTTAGGAGAGGTAACTCGTACCGCTTCAAGTAAAACAGAAACCCTTTGGTTCACCTTCATGAAGACCGTGGTGGTGTGTCTTTGAATTCGTTCGGAGGCCAAATGAGGCTCATCCGGCATCTCGTATAGACCCAAGTTCTGACCTTTTTCACACAAAGCCCGTCCCAACAAAGCGGCCCCAGCATTAAAGGCACTTATCCCTGGGATATAGTTGATCTTTACTTGGTGTTTTTTTAACTCCTGGCTGAGATAGATAGCTGTGCTGTAAATGGCCGGATCACCAATGGTGACGTAAGAAACCGTCTTCCCTTGGGCAAGGAGGTCTTTTATCTCTTGAGCCAAAGCCTGGTAGCCTTCTTGGTCTGGCCCTTGAGGTTTCATGGCAAAATGGACGATCTTTAGACGAGCTTTGTCTACCCAGTGCTGACATATCTCCCAGGCGAGAGACTGTTTTTTTCTTTTGGCTTGAGGAACCAAGACGACCTCTGAGGCCTCCAAGGCCTTTATGGCCTTGATGGTAATCAATTCTGGATCGCCAGGACCCAATCCAATGACAAAAAATTTGCCCATCAATCCTCCTGATCAAGAAGGCCCAACAGAGCATTGACCAAAGAGACAGCCATGGCACTCCCACCTTTAGGGCTAAGGTTAGTAATAAAGGGAAATTCTTGCAGCGCCAGATAAACCTTGGCCTCAAAGGCCTTGACCAACCCCACCGGGACCCCAATGACCACGATTTTTTCCCGAAAAGGATGTTCTCTGAGAAGGTCTATGGCGCGAATCAGGGCGGTGGGAGCGTTTCCGATCACTATCAGGCCGATGTTTTCTTTAAGACCTCTTTCTATGGCGATCTCCGCCCGTGGACGTCCGGTCTTTCGGGAAAGATGGAAGACCTCTTCGTCAGCGATATAGCAATGAACTTTCCCGCCCAGAGTGGCCAATTTGCGTTTATTGATCCCTGCACGAACCATTTCTACGTCGGTCAAAATATCAAGGCCTTGACGAAGATTGGAAAGGGCCTGCTCCACCGCCTGGGGATGAAAGATAAGCTCTTCCGGAAGGGTAAAGTCTACGGTGGCATGAAGCAACCTTTTGACCAAAGGCCTTTCCAAGGGGCGAAATCTTTCTAAGGAGGCTTGTTTAGCAAGGAGAACAAAGCTCCGGCGCTCTATTTCTTCTGGCCTCAAGGGTTTATGGATGATCTCGCTCAAGGCCGCAGAAAGGGCCTTCGTATTTGAGGCATAAGGGACCAACGCCGGAGCCCAGCGCTCAAGAGCCTTCTTTAACCGAGATATTTCCACTTCATATCTCCTTTGTCGTACTTAGAAAACAAAAAGTACCTAAGATAGGCAAGCACTCAAAATTGGATTTTTGGTCCGATTAATTCAAATATTTACTTTTAAATTACTCGGGTTATTTT
>CAZROA010000026.1:0-10001 GCA_964601575.1 uncultured Thermodesulfobacteriota bacterium | reverse complement strand
ATCCGGGGTCAGGCGAAAGCCCATCCAAGGCGTAATCTGTTTCTTGAAATTGAAGTATCCGCGAGTGATGGCAAAGGCACTGGTATCGACCCCCTTCTCCTCCCCCATGGAGTAATCGAGATAGGTCAAGGTGCCTAATTTGATCCCTTGTAAGCCCTTGAGAGAGGCCTTTTTCTCTTGGGCTTCTTTAGTGGTCTCTTCTTGTTTTCGGGCCTCTTGTTTTCGGGCCTCTTGGGCCGCCTCTTTCTCGATCTCTATGGCCTCTTCCTCGGTCAAAATACCCTTCCTGATCAGGACCTTGAGTAACGGGTTGTTGACCGAAGCCGCCTGACCAATCCCTACCAACAGAAAGAAAAACAAAAGGAGAAAAGCTAAACGCCGCATCCTGAAACCTCCTCGTATTTTTGGGAACTATAGAAACAAGGGGAGGTTACAAATTGATCACAAAGATGTGACAAATTGGTGACAAATTTATCGGGTTATTCCTTAAAGACCGGACATTTGGCCTTTGGGTCCCAATGACGCATGACCGGATCAGAAAAATCCTTATGACAAGGGAGACAAAGACCGACTCGAAGGATGCGTTTGATCTCTTCAGCGGTAAAAGGCCGCAGATCCTTTCGGGAAAGAAAGGTCAAAGGTTTTCCTGAAAGATCGGTGAGGCCAGAAAGGGGCACTTTGATCCCCAGGAGATCATCCGGGACACGCTCGATACCCTGAAAGGCCCATTTTCCTTGGCCTAAATAGCGCAGACTCCCGTAGCCAAGGCCCAAGGTCTTGGCCGAGGTGTGACAGTCCTTGCAGGTGCGGGCCTTACCGGTTCCGTGGGGGTCCATGTAAGACCAGGTCAGGCGTTTGAATTCTTTTTCCAGCTTTCCGCTCCCGGAAAGCACACAGACGAAGTCCTGTCACCCAGGGACCAGAATGACCACCTTGTCTTTATAGACCCCCAAGGTCGGTTCTTCATAGCGCATATAGCTTCGAAATTCCTCCCAGGCCCCAGGAGTTTCCTTTAGGCTTAGTTTGTCCAATTGCCTTTCCCGTAAGTCCTCCCGGATGTGGCAACCGAAACACTGGGGCACATAACGATCATGACAGGCCTGACAGCTCAGACGTTGATGGACCTTGTGCCGACACTCTATAGGCTTCGGGGGTTTTAAAGGATGTTCTTTGCCCTGGTGATCCACAAAAATAAGTTTTTCCCCTTTGCGTTTTACCCCGGGGATGATTCGACCTCGGCGGGTGTGTCCGTCTCCTCCGTGGCAGGCTTCACAGGTGATCTCTACGCTCTGATCAAAATGGGCATAACTATGGCCGTCACCCATGGTTTCTTCCTTGATATGACAGTCCACACAGGTGAGCCCGGCCTTAAAGTGAACATCCGGGGGAATATGGCGGACAAAACGCCCGTCAACCAGGGTATCTGCCCCGAAATCACCCTGGAGAAAAGGGGTACCGTAACCCTCGGATTCGTAAAGTCCCTGATAAGTCAGTCCGATACGACCACTGCGATTGTGGCAACGCGCACAATTGGCGGTGGGGATCTTTAAGGTAAGCCCGGGGTGCTCGCCTTTTTTCTTGGGTTTCACCAGGTGGCAGGCCACACACCCACCACCCTTTTGGGCCAAGAAACCCGGGAGCTTACCTTTCTCCAGCCACAGATGACAGGTGCCACAAAGCTTTCGAAAGTAATCCAGGGCAAGGGAATCCTCTCCGGAATCCATGAGCTCTTTGACCGAGGACAGGGGATCATCCTTGATCTCTCCCCAATATCGACGAAGTACGTTTATGATCCCGCGATTGGTGGCCATCAAGGACTTCTTGACCCACTCGGGTCGTCCGGGGTGGCAGGAAGGCTGCCCGCAGGTCTTATCAGCCACCCTTAGATCCCCTGGATTCTTGACCAATCCCCGATGGGCCAGGCGTTTATCGATGCGTAAAGGATCTCCCAGGTGACAAGGGGAGCACCCGACCACTTCGCGACTGTGGGCCTTCTCCGGTGGATTCTCCTTATGGCAGGCCAGACACATCTCCACCCGCCCGGAGGTGGTGAGGTAGACCTGCGGGGCACGTTTACGAAAGGCCTCGCGCCCGATGACGATGCTCAACAGGATCAAGCCCAAAATGATCCAAAATCTCTTCACCTCAAAGCTCCTACCGTGGTCAGGAGGCCATAGACCGCAAGCCAGAGGCCCAAGGTCCAGGCCGAGGCCCGAGGCCACCAGTAAAACCCCAAAAGGGCCAAGGCTGGCACCGAAGGGAAAAGAACGCCGGCGATCAGCGGAGGCAGATAACGCAAAAGCTCCTGGACCCCAAGGAAAAACCAAGGCCCTTTAATCAGGGTGGCTTCGGTATAGGTCTCAAGGCTTGCCGGGAGGATCAGGGCCAATAAGGCGCAAAAGCTCCCCCAAGCCGCTATATCAACGCTTCGTAAGGCACGTAGCCGAAAATGAAACAACCCCGCCAAGAAGAAGATCACGCCTGAGAAATAGACATGGGCCAACCAGGCCCGATGAACGCCATCTTTAGTCACCAAGAAAAAGAGATGGTCAATGGCCCCTCCGATCAAGGGAATCGATTGCGCCAAGTGTTCGGCGATATGGCCGGCAGCATAGCCGGTCTCATCCCCGCGGATGATATAGCCGGTAAAAAGGATAAAAAGGACCCCTGGTACACAGAGGACAAGGGTCGTCCAGGCCCACCATGGTCTACGTCTTTCATACCGACAGAGTATGGCTTCCATGGTATGCCAAAGGGTAAGGAGGAGGGTGAGTTGTCCGGAAAAGTAGTGAAAGGCCCGAAAGAAACCACCAAACGGGACCACGGTTTCAAGCCCCACCGTAGTGATAAGGGGGTGTTCTTCATGATAAGGGTAGCTTACCACCAGGCCAGAAAGGATGGCCAGGAGAAAAGTGGCGGCCAAGCCCCAGGAGAGCCAAGGGTTGAGCTTACGGAATCTCAATGATCAATCCCCCGCTGCTCTTGATCACCTTAAGTTTGGTGAGATCCTTTTTGGCCGGCCCGGCAAGATACTTTCCCTCTAAGGAAAATCTACTCTGATGACAGGGACAGACAAACTCGTTTTTGATCGGGTTATAGGTGACCAGGCACCCCAGATGGGGACAGGTGCGGGAAAGGGCTAGAGGCCCAGAAGAGGTAAGCCTCAAGAAATATTCTGGACCGATGATGATCTTGTTTGGCTCAAGTTTTTCTTTGACCAAGATCTTTCGCGGCGGACGAGGCAGAAAATGAAGGGCCGAATAAGTACCCAGAATTCCCAACCCCCCAAGGAAGATCCCGGCCATAAGCTTTAAAAATGAACGCCGATTCTTACCGGCCATGGGCTTCAAAGTAGCACGTAAATGTTTCTTGTCATCAGGAGAAATTTTGGCTAGTTTCCCAATGGGGCAAAGGAGGGGTAGTCATGAAGGCCTTATTGATCATCGACATGATCAACGATTTTATAGACCCAAAAGGGGCCCTTTACTGCGGAGACGAGGTCCGCCAAATTATAGAACCTTTGGCCAAGAGGCTTGAAGAGTTTCGGTCCATAGGCCAACCGGTGATCTTTCTCTGTGATAACCATGAACCCGAAGACAAAGAATTTGAGGCCTTTCCTGCCCATGCCATAAAAGGGACTTGGGGGGCAGAAGTAATCCCCGAACTTAGGCCAAGAGAAGGAGAAAAGATCATCCCGAAGACTAGGTTCAGCGGATTTTTCAAGACCGAGTTGGAAGAGACCTTGCGCAAACTTAAAGTAGAAGAGGTCTGTCTCACCGGAGTGTGTACCAGTATTTGCGTTATGGATACAGCGGCAGATGCCTTCTTTCGCAATTTCAAGATTACGGTCTTTAAGGATTGTGTAGGCGATTTCGATCGAGAAATGCATGAATTCGCCCTAAAGAGGATGGCCCGGATCTATCAGGCAAAGATCGTATGAAGGCTTGTTTTTCGCCCCTTTTTACGGATCTTTACGAATTGACCATGGCCGCGGTCTATTTTGAGCATGAGATGTTCGCCCCGGCCACCTTTTCCCTATTTATTCGCCACTATCCCCCGAATCGTCGTTTCTTTCTGGCCGCAGGCCTTGAACACCTGCTAGAGCTCCTGGAAGACTTTCGGTTCTCAGAGGAAGACTTGGCTTATCTCGAAGGCCTAAAACTTTTCAAACCCGCTTTTCTCGATTATCTCAAAGGGCTTCGTTTCACCGGTGAAGTGTTTGCCTTGCCGGAAGGAACCATCTTCTTTACCAACGAACCCTTGATAGAGATTACCGCCCCTATCATCGAGGCCCAGTTGGTCGAAACATTGGTGATCAATATCCTGAATTTCGAGACCCTGATCGCCACCAAGGCAGCCCGCTGTCTCTTGGCCGCTCAGGGCAAACCGGTGGTAGATTTTTCCGCCCGACGCACCCAAGGCATTGACGCCAGCCTCCGTGTGGCCAGGGCCTCTTATTTGGCGGGTTTTGCAGCCACGAGCAATACCTTGGCTGGGAGGCTCTTTGATATCCCGGTGACCGGGACCATGGCCCATTCCTTTATCCAGAGCTTTGGCGAGGAAGAAGAGGCCTTTTTGGCCTTTGCCAAGATGTTTCCAGAAAACACGATCCTCCTTTTGGATACGTATGATTCTCTGGCGGCGGTACCTAAGGCCATCAAGGTGGCCCGATACCTCGAAAAAGAGGGTAAGAGACTGAAAGGGGTGCGGCTTGATAGTGGGGATCTGCTTACCCTTTCCCGCGAAGTGAGACGTAGACTCGATGAGGCCGGGCTTTCCTACGTCAAGATCTTTGTCAGCGGCGGGCTTGACGAGTACCAGATCGCCAAACTTTGCCAAGCCGGTGCCCCAATCGATGCCTTTGGTGTGGGGACCAAGATGGGGGTCTCGGCCGATGCCCCTTATCTTGATGCAGCCTATAAGCTGGTTTCCTATGCCGGGCGACCGGTGGCCAAATTCTCACAAGGCAAGGCCACCCTGGCCGGGGCCAAACAGGTCTTTCGGCGACGGGATGAGAAGGGTTATTTCTTTGAAGACTGGATCGGCCTAAGGGAAGAGCCACCACCTGCAGGCTCTGTCCCTTTGCTGGAAAGGGTCATGGCCTCTGGGAAGCGCACTAAGGCCAAAGAGAGTCTAGAAAAGATACGTAAGCGAGCAGCGGCTGAGCTCTCCTCTCTTCCACCCCATCTCAAAGAACTAATCCCCACAGCCGATCCCTATCCCGTTCACCTGACCCAGGCCCTCTCTGCCCTCCAAGAAAAGGTCCGCCAAGAATTTTTCTCTTCAAAATGAAGATCTTGATCCTTGGTGGGGTAAAAAGCGGTAAGAGCCGTTTGGCCTTGGAGATGGCCAAGCAATTCCCTTCCCCAAGACTCTTTGTCGGCACCGCCGAGCCCTTTGATGAAGAGATGCAGGAGAAGATCCGGCGGCATCAGGCCGAACGCGGGCCTGAGTGGGAAACCTTAGAAGAACCCCTGGCTTTGGCCAAAGTCTTAGAAATGACCTCTGATTACGGAGTGTGCCTTATTGACTGTCTTACCGTATGGCTCGGCAATCTATGGCATTACCAACTTGACCTTGAAAAAGAAATAGAAACCTTCTGCCAGGTCTTGGCCAGGACTTCTGGAAATTTGATCCTCGTCTCAAATGAGATTGGCCTTGGACCCCTTCCAGGAGAGAAGGCGGTGAGAAAATATACCGAGGCCTTGGGGCACCTTAACCAAAGGGTGGCCTTTGTCTGCGATCGGGTTTATTTGGTCGTCGCTGGTCTTGCCCTTACCCTCAAATCTTGAGTCTTTGTCTATTAATCGGGTATTTTGCCTGGATTTTCGGTTTTGATCGTTATTCCTTTTTGGATATAATGTTTCCTCTCTACCGCTTGATAAGGAGGAGGGGATGAAGGGGTTCAAGTTAGGTGTTTGTGTACTGTTATTTTTAATCTCCACAGCTTGGCTATCTATAGTCTGGGCCCAGGGAGGGGCCAGCCCCTGTATATTTCAATTGGGAGATGTCTTGGTCACCGGGACCCAAAGTCCTCTTAAAACCTCAAGCGTTTCGGTCATCACCGCCCAAGAGCTCAAAGACTGGGGAGTCCAGACCGTAGGAGAGGCCCTGGATTTTCTATCCGGGGTAGATGTAAATGTCGGTGGCAAAGGCGAAGCTCATGTCCAGGTGCGGGGACTTTCCTCAAATGAAATCAAAATCCTTATTGATGGTGTTCCTGCCTATGAGACTTATTTTCGTTTTCTTGATCTTTCTCAGTTTCCCGTAGAGGCCATCGCCAAGATCGAAGTAATTAAAGGGCTTTCTTCCGTACTTTACGGGGCCAATACCCTGGGGCCAGTCATCAACATCGTGACCAAGAAAGGCGGGGAAAAGACCCTCCGAGCAGCCAGTGCCTCTTTTGGCGATTATCACACTCAAAATTACACCCTGGCCCAAGGTGGGCCTCTTTGGAAATTGCGCTATTGGATAAGTGGGGGCTATCATCAATCTCATGGATTTCGGCTCTCAAGCGACTTCGATCCCCTTGACCCTTACCTTGGGCTAACCTCTGGATATCATGAGAACGGTGGCCAGCGAGACCTGAGTTATTACCAAAAGCGAGAGCTCAACCTAAAGCTCGGCTACGAACCTAGCCCTGAAGAGGCTTACTATCTCTCCTTTGATTTTCACCACGATGAACGCGGTATCCCTCCGGAGTATGACCGCTTTTGGGCCTTTACTAAATGGGATCAATGGCATCTAAACCTTGTGGGGCAAAAGAAGTTAACTCCCTATTTTCGTGTGAAGGCTCAGGGCTTTTATGTAAGACACCAGGACACCATCCGCGATGTGAGTTGGGACGGCTATCAGACCGCCAAGAAGTGGTTCGAAGAGAGCCGTTACAACGACTATATTTTGGGGGGTTATCTGCGCTCGGATCTCTTTTTGGAATCCTTCGGGGATCTCCGCTTGGGTTTACGTTACCAAAAGGATCACCACGTCGAACAGGATCTCTACGACCAGGAGACCTATGGTGTCTTGAAGGGGTGGGCCACCCCTGGATGGCAACCGAAGGAGACCTTTGAGGCCGACCTCTACAGTGTAGCCCTAGAACACGAATTTCCTCTGAGAAGAGACCTTGCTCTTCTTTGGGGCCTTGGCTATGACTATTTCAAGCCCCTGGAGGCCGGAGATAAACCGCTTCCCAAGGCCTCTCATTCCTGGAATCCTCAACTGGCCCTGATCTATTCTCCGAGCTCAGGGTTTACTTTTCACGCCTCTCTCGGGAAAAAGACGCGATTTCCCTCGCTTAAGGAGCTTTATAGCGACTATGCCGGAGGAAACCCGGAGCTTGGGCCGGAAAAGAATGTAGGCTATGAGTTGGGATTTGAGAAAAAGCTTCCCAGGGGAAGGATTTGGGCCAGCTATTTTTATCAAAACGTGACCGATCTGATTGATCGTCTGCGTACAGATAATGGTTGGCTATATGTAAACGTAGGCCGAGCGGTGTTAAAGGGCGTAGAGATAGGGGCGACCGAAAGACCTTTTTCTCATATCCTTTTCAAGGGGAGCTATACCTATCTTTCCGCTCGGGACAAAGCCGAAGACCGGGACCTAGCCAGGCGCCCGAGACATAAGGTAATCCTTGAGACCAAGGTTTTTCTCCCTAAAAGGGTTTCTCTCGATCTCTTAAGCACTTACACCGCTTATCAATTTGATTATTTGCGAGATGGTAGCAAACGAAAATTAGACGACTTTTTATTGATAAATCTCAACCTCACCAAGGGATTCTCTTGGCGGCCAGGATTTTCAGGAGAATTATTCCTCACGGTGACCAACCTCACCGATCGAAACTATGACGACGGCCATGGGCCCATGCCCGGGCGTAATTTTCTCTTGGGGCTTAGGACCCAATTCTAGGGTATGACTAAAGACCTAGATCCTTTGTGGCTGCGGGCAGCGGCGGTAGGAAGCCTGTGGGCTGCAGCGGAAATCATTATCGGCAGCGCCTTACATAACCTTCATGTCCCCCTGGCTGGGCTATCTTTAAGCGCTGGGGCAGTGTGTCTCCTGGTGGCGGTCTATCACCTAAGACCCCAGCCCGGACTCATCATGCGAGCTGGTCTGGTCTGTGCCCTAATGAAGGCCCTCTCACCTTCGGCTATCATCCTCGGACCTATGGTGGCCATTCTGATGGAGGCCCTTTTATTGGAAGGAACGATAAGACTCCTTGGGGCCAATCTTTTAGGCTATATGATCGGAGGGGCCTTGGCCGTTTCTTGGAGTCTTGTCCATAAATTGGCCAGCCTCTTTATCATCTACGGTCCCCACTTGGTGGAGCTCTACGTAAAACTCTTTCAATATGCCGCTCGACAATTTGGTCTTTCGACCCATCAAGATCTCCCCTGGTATTTGCTTTGGAGCCTCCTGGGCTTGTCTCTCTTTGGCGGCGCAACCTCGGCCCTTTTGGGAATGTATCTAGGTACCCTGGCCCATAAATTGCCATCCCAGAGTCTGCCTGTCGTCTCCTCAAACAAACCTTGTTTCTCTAAAAATCCCTCATCCACAAAGAATTTTCATCTCGGCCTCCTCTTGTTTCATTTCCTGATGCTCGTTTTGGGTCTCACTTTTCTGGAGAGACTCCCTATCCCCTTTTCGGGTTTGATAGTCTTGCTTTACGTTTCTTTGGTCCTTTGGCGTTATCGAGAAGGCCTTCGACATCTAAAAAGGCCTGGGTTTTGGTTGATACTCCTTTCGCTAACCCTCCTTGCCGGACTCTTTTTGGGAAAGGTGGAGACCTTTGGGTCTTCTTGGAACTGGCAGGGATTAGAAATTGGCCTCGAGATGGCCTTGCGAGCTTTATTGATAGTCATGGCCTTTGGCGCCCTAAGTGTTGAACTTCGCCACCCTCACTTAAGACACTGGTTTGAAAGCCATGGTCTTTTTTCTTTATCGCAGACCCTCCCCCTGGCCTTTGAGGCCCTGCCCCTAATGACCGCTTCCCTTTCCAGGGCGCGCCATGAAATCTTTTCTCGCCCCTTCTATACCCTGGCCTCTCTGGTCAAGCAGGTAGAAGATCTCGAATCTTTTCTGACAAAGCCCAAAAGTTCTTTTCTTTTGGTGACCGGTGGTCGCGGAGTGGGTAAGACCTCGGCCTTAAGAGGGGCTGTGGATAACCTTCGGCAGAGGGGCCTTAGGGTGGGCGGAATACTCTCTCCAGGGTTTTGGAAAGACGGAGAACGTGAGGGCTTTGAGGTGATAGACATCCTTTCGGGAAGATGCGTCCCCCTTTGTCACCGGGAAAAAGGCGATCTTTCCCCGGGCTTTGGTCGCTTTCTCTTTTGGAGGCAGGGGCTTGCCTTTGGACTTGAGGCCTTGACCCCCGAACGCCTTAAAGAAGTAGATCTGGTCATCGTGGATGAGGTCGGCCCTCTTGAGCTTCGGGGCGGGGGATGGGCCAAGGCCCTTGATCTTTTGAAGGATTTTCCCAAACCGCAGGTCTGGGTGGTGCGTAAGGAACTCATTGAGGCGGTCTGTGAACACTGGGGCCTCAAGGACGTCCGCATCTATCATGTAGAAAGCCCCGAAGCCCCGGATTTGCTTGAAGCGATCTTGGCCATCCTCTCACAGTCCAGAACGGATAAAATCACTTAAAGAACAAATTTAAACTAAAAGGGTTAAGAATCTGAAAATATCGGTGATAAAAACTCCAGGCCGGATTTGTTTCAAAATTTCTTTTGAATATGGTCAAGATCATTTTGCAGCCTATGAAAATTGGAAGAATGCTTTATGGAGCAAAACGAAAATCCTGTAGTTAGGGCAAACTTCCCTTGATCTTTGGTCGGGAAGCGCTAATTTGGCCCCATTATTGAGCTAGAAGGAGATAAAGCATGAAAGGGGCCATTGCTTGTGGCAATCGCTACACTGCCCAAGCGGCCATAGAGATCTTTGAAGCTGGGGGAAATGCCTTTGATGCCTTAGTGGCGGCGGCCTTTGCCTCCGGAGTAGCCGAGGCG
>CAZROA010000025.1:0-9384 GCA_964601575.1 uncultured Thermodesulfobacteriota bacterium | reverse complement strand
AAGCCGGCCAATTCCACTTTCACCTTTAACCCGCGCAGATTATGGGCCACATTTGCTGCTCCACCAAGGGCCTTGGTAATACGGCGCAAATTAAAGACCGGCACCGGGGCCTCCGGCGAGATGCGTTCCACATCTCCCCAGAAATAACGATCAAGCATGACGTCACCGATCACCAAAAAGGAAAGCGAGGCCAAGATTTCTGGGAGCATCATTATTCTTCAGCCGCTGTCTTCTCTTCTGGCATCTTTAGTCCGGCCATTTCGCGTACTTTTCGTTCGATCACCTCAGCCACCTCGGGCTTTTCCATCAGGAGGCGTCGGACGTTTTCTCGGCCTTGTCCTAGACGTTCTCCATCAAAGGAGTACCAAGCTCCGCTCTTTTCGACTACACCCATTTTTACCCCAAGGTCCAAGAGCTCGGTGAATTTAGAGATCCCTTCGCCATAATAGATATCGAATTCAGCCTCTTTAAACGGAGGAGCCATCTTGTTCTTGACCACTTTGACCCGCACCCGATTACCGATGGGTTCACCATCCTGTTTAATGGTGCCCATCCGACGGATATCCAATCGGAGGCTGGAGTAAAACTTAAGGGCATTGCCTCCGGGAGTGGTTTCCGGGCTACCGTAACCCATCATGCCGATCTTCATCCGAATTTGGTTAATGAAGATGACCGCGGTCTGGGTCTTGGCGATGGCAGCGGTAAGCTTACGCATGGCTTGAGACATAAGCCGTGCTTGAAGCCCTACCTGCATCTCTCCCATTTCGCCCTCGATCTCTGCCCTAGGGACCAAGGCCGCTACCGAATCGACCACGATAACGTCCACACCGCCGCTGCGGGCAAGGACCTCGGCGATTTCTAGGGCCTGCTCTCCGGTGTCGGGTTGAGAAACCAAGAGGTCATCTACATTTACCCCAAGCTTTCGAGCATAGTGCACATCAAGGGCATGTTCAGCATCGATAAAGGCCGCTATTCCTCCTTCTTTTTGGGCCTCGGCAATGACGTGTAGGGCCAAGGTGGTCTTCCCTGAGGATTCTGGGCCGAATATTTCGGTGATCCGTCCTTTGGGTATCCCTCCTATTCCAGTAGCAATGTCCAGGCCGATCGATCCAGTGGGGATAACCGGCACATCAGCCACCTTGGCGGCCTCGCCAAGACGCATGACTGTTCCGCGACCAAATTGACGTTCAAGTTGGCTTATGGCCGCCTCAATGGCCCGCTTTTTGTCAATATTGGCCATAAGATCCTCCTCAATTTATTTTGGGAATAAACCGATCTAGGATAGATCAAGTTCTTAAAAATTTATTTTAATTTTCCATAATATAAACTTTTTCGATAATAAACGCATCGGTTGAAAGGGAAACCTTCTCCAGCCGAAACTCAACGGCGTCGTTTTTCCCGACGGACCCTCTTCCAAGAAGGTTCTTTTTTCTTCCCTCGGGTGAGTTTCCGAAAGGATGTTTCCGGGGCCGGAGGGATGAGGATTTTTGTTTCTTCTAACTTTTCTTCCTTGGGTCTTTTTTGATAGCGTTTCTTGAACTCCTCATCGACTTTCGGCCCTTTCAAGACCTCAGCCGGGAGCCAAGGAGCCAGATATAGCTTTTCGATATAGCATTCAAAAATTACACCCATCTCCAGGGCGCGCCTGGCTTCTACGGTAATAACCAGGGCCCCTTTGCGTTTGGCTAATCGCCTGGCCAAGTCTTCCTCTGAGGTCAGAAGGACATGGTCTCGCCCAGAAAGCCCTATTTCCGAGGCCTTGATCCAGGCCCGTGGACGAACTGGGGCAAAGAGTATGACCGGAGGGACCTCGACTAACCGGGGTTCAAAAACGGCCTCTTCCGCCAAATCAGGCCGTACACGGACTAACCCCTCTTTTTCCAAGAATTCAAACTTCTCCGGGCGAAAAATCAGGAAAAAGTCGATCAATTGTTTGAGACGTAAATTTTTAGTGCCTTCTTCTTCGATCAGGGCCCGATGGAGGTCTTTTAGGCGAAAAAAACCCTTTTCATTAGGTATCAGACCAAATTCATCCGGTCGTCGGCCTAAGACGTAAAAAATCAGTTTTTCTAGCCTTTTTCTTTCTCGGTCGGTCATAAAAGAGAATTTAAAAGGGTTATATAAATAGGTCCAGGTCAGGAAATAATTTTTCTTCTCTCTAAAATTAAAATCTTTACAAAGAATAGGAGGATGATTAAGTTTCCAACCAGACTTGCCGATGAAAAGGAAAGGTGTTAAATATTTAAGGTTCTATTCTAAGGATAGGTCGCCTAGAAAGGGTAGGTGAAAAGAAGATGAAAAAAATCAAGGATTTACAAGAAAAACTCCTCGAAGCTGGGAAGGATGGGGCAATTACGTACGAAACCCTAAACGACCTCCTTCCCGACGATTATGGCGACCCTAAAAAGATCGAAGAAATCTTTGATTTCTTGTACAAGAATAACATTGAAGTCTTAGACGAGAAACAATTATTTGAGAAAGATCACCCTGAGTGGCCGGAACGTTCGCCGGAGAAAAAGATCGAAGCGGCGGTCAGTGCGGCGCCCGAAGAGGAACCGGAGGTCGTAGAGTCTGAAGAGGTCACCAGCGCCTATCTCCGTGAGATGGGTAAATATGCCCTCCTCACCCCAGAGCGGGAGGAGGAGCTTTCCAAAATTATTCGGGGCGGGTTCCAGTTTATCGTGAACTCTATTATGGAACATCCCTCGAAGCTTCCGGAGATGGAGGCCTTACGGGATCAGATTCGGCTTTGGAAAAAGCGTGATCCGGGGCTCAAACCCAAGAAGAGTCACTTGAATTACATGTTGCGCACAGTACGTAAGATCCATGAAAAATATCCGGAAGATGAATCCATTGCTGATCTCTTGAGGCAGATCGAAGAACGGGCGGCAGAGGTAGAAAAGGCCAAAGACGAAATGGTCAAGGCCAATCTGCGGTTGGTGGTCTCTATCGCTAAGCGCTACATGGGGCAGGGGCTTTCCCTGGCGGACCTGATTCAGGAAGGAAATCTGGGGCTCATGCGGGCGGTCTTCCGGTTCGATTACAGCAAGGGCAATAAGTTCAGCACCTATGCCTCTTGGTGGATCCGTCAGGCTATCACCCGCGCTATCTTAGACAAGACGCGGACTATCCGGCTCCCGGTACATTTTCTCGAGCTTCGCAGCCAGTTCTTCAAGGCCTTCTATGAACTAGTCAAAGAACTTGGTCGTGAACCTACTCCGGCAGAGATTTCGGCTCGAACCGGGATCCCGAGGGATAAGATCCTGGCCATCTTTGAGGCCTCAAGAGAGCCGGTCTCTCTAGAGCTCCCCATTGGCGATGAAGATAGCACCTTGGGTGATTTTATTGAAAACAAGGAGAGTCCTTCGCCGTTTGAGCAGGTAAAGGACAAGGACCTTTCGGAGAAGGTTCGTAATTTGCTTTCGACCCTTTCGCCAAGGGAGGAGAAGATCATCCGTCTTCGTTTCGGTATCGGTGAAGACAGTGAATACACCTTAGAAGAGATCGGCAAGCGTTTTGGGGTCTCGCGGGAGCGGATCAGGCAGATTGAAAAGAAGGCCCTTTCAAGGCTCCGTCAGATGACCAAAAAGGATCACTACAAATACTACTCTGATTAGAAAGAAGAGGCGGCTTTATGCCGCCTCTTCTTTTAGAACATGATTGTTGACACTTTAGTTGGTTCACGCAGAGCGCGACGGAGAGTACGGCCCAAAAAGGAGGCTTTTACCCTTCGTTTGGTTTTACTTAGTTTCTTGATTATTGTCTTTTTTTTGAGCGGGGCTGGCTTACATTTATATTTAAGACATAAGGCCCAGAAACTTACCCTCCAAAAAGAAGATCTCCTCTTGACGAATGAGATTCTTTCGAAAAAGATAGCTCGCCTAAAGAGCGACCCTTCGGCCTATGAAGATGTCGCCCGCCAAAAATACGGCTTGATAAAGGCCGACGAACGGCTCATTATCTTTGAAAAGAGATAAGAAAAGCTAGAAAACCGAGGAGGAAGAGATGTCTTACTCCACTTCTGATTTCAGGCGTGGGCTGAAGATCGAGTGGGACGGAAAGCCCTACGAAGTGCTTGAATACCAACATTCCAAGGTGGCCAAAGGCCAGGCCACGGTAAGGACCCGCCTGCGGGACCTTATCACTGGCCGAGTGTTGGAGGTGAACTTCCGCTCTGGAGAAAAATTCGAGCGTCCGGATCTCGAAGAAAAGGAGATGCAATACCTCTATGCCGAGGGAGACCGTTACGTCTTCATGGATATGGAAGATTACGATCAGGTCTATCTTGACAAAGACCAGCTAGGGGAGGCCTGGAAATATCTCCAGGAAAACATTACGGTCAAGGTCCTTTATTACCAAGGGAAACCTATTGGGGTTGAGCTTCCCATCACCGTGGAGCTCAAGGTGGTGGAAACCGAGCCCGGTGTCCGCGGAGATACGGTCTCCGGTGGTTCTAAGCCGGCCAAGCTCGAAACCGGGGCGGTCATTAAGGTACCGCTTTTTATTAACGAGGGCGATGTCATTCGCGTTGACACGCGAACCGGGACCTACATTGAAAGGGCGGAATGATGCTTACCCTCAAAAAACTGCAACAATTTAAAGAATATATTGAAAGCGGGGCCTTTTTCGAAGATTTTGATCAGAGACCAGCTGATGGCCAGGCCGAAATGTTAGATATGCTGGAAGTACTCTTTGAAACGTGCGAAATAGCCGATCAAAAACTGACCGAACACTTTTATCGGCGCTGGCAAGGGGAAGAAGAACCCAACTAGAAATGCCTTATTTCATTCGGGCCAAGACATATTATCGCTACGCCGAAGAACAGCTTCGGGCGGCAGAAGGGGCCCTTAAACAAAGAGACCTCTTGGCCGCCCTAGCCCGGGCCAAAGAGGCCATAGAGCGAGCCTGTCGGGCTTTGTGGGCCATTGTCGAGTTTGAGGCCCCAAAAGAAAAACCCCCTCTGGAAAAGATCCTCTCTCAATTTGATCGGGCGGTCGAGCCTTGGCTGGCCAAAGAAATCAAGCGTTCTTGGGAGCGAGTAAAGGAAATCTCCGCAGAGAAACCGGATTTTGAAACGGCGAAAGAGGCCGTTGACCTAGCCCGCTTTGTTGTCCGTCGCACCCGCGAAGTGCTTGAGCCTATCACCGGCCCACCAGAAACACCCAAGAAAAAGCCTTTTATCTTATAAACTCAGACCTTTTCGCGAGAAGGGCAAAGGGAGGCTACAGGGCATTTTCCGCAAAGGGGTTTTTTGGCCTTGCAGATCGTACGGCCATGGGCCTGAAAGACATAGGGCATTACGGCCCAGTCTTCCCGGGGGAGGATGGCCATCAGGTCTTTTTCGATCTTTTTTGGATCTTTCTGTTGAGTAAACCCTAAGCGCTGGGCCAAACGACGGACGTGGGTATCAACCGGAATGCCCTCTACAATTCCATAAGCATTGGCCAAGACAATATTGGCCGTCTTCCGCGCTACCCCTGGGAGCTCAAGCATCTCTTCCATGGTGCGCGGGACCTCGCCCCCAAACTTGTCTACGATAAGGCGGGCTGCTTCTTTAAGATATTTGGCCTTTTGCTGAAAGAAGCCGGTGGGCCGAATATCTTCAGCCAGTTCTTCAAGATTAGCTTCGGCGTAATCCTTAGCTGTACGATATTTTTTGAATAATGAGGCCGTGACCTGGTTGACCCGTTCATCGGTACACTGAGCCGAAAGGATGGTAGCGACTAAAAGCTCCAGGGGATTAGAAAATTTAAGGGCTATCTTGGCCTCGGGATAGGTTTGTTTAAGGATTTCAACGATTTTTAAAAGCCTTTCGCGCTCTTCGGGAGGAAGTTCTGGTGGTTGATATCCTTTTTGAGAAGAACGTTTCTTAGGCAAGGTCGCCCCCTAAAGAAAGGCCCTGGTCCCTTCGCGGATCTCACGCACCAAGGTTTCCATCAATTCTTTGGCATCAAGTCGTTCAGGAGACCAAGCCTTGAGGTCTGAAATATCCTTAGCCGGCAGACTCTTTTCGGCCACGGGAAAGGCCTTGCCCTTTACCAACCGACTGCTCAAGGTAGGTTTTAACGACTCAGCCAACATAAAAAACTGAATCAAACGCCGAAAGATGTTTCGATCATAGGTGTCTAGCTCGACTCCTCTTTCCAGACAGCTTTGGCCGGCATGCATCAGATGCTTCAGGCGATCAAGAAGGGGGATCTTGATTTGGGACTGGACCATTTCATCAAGCTTGGTGTATTCCCAGGCGATCTCCGCGTATTCCGAAACACTGTAATCTCGGAGCAATAAAGTCTCACGGTACCATTCGGAAAACTTGGTCTTTAAATAATCAACCAAGGTCATGAAGTCCAGTTGTTGGCGCTGGAACTTTAGTTCTTCGACTGGAAGATCAGAGAGATCGGCTATTTGCTGAAGATTAAAGGTGCCGGTATAGATGTGAAGAAGCGCAGCCAAATAATGATAATTGGGGAAAATGATGCGCTTACCCATGATGGTAGCCCGCGGAGGACGGTGATGATAACGATCCAAAGCCTCAACTACCCACTTGGCGGCCAAAAACATCCTAGCCATGAATAAAAAATATCATATCCTCTCTGACCTCCCAAGGGCTACGAAACGGAAGTTAGCCCTGGTAGCCCTGCTTTATTTTGCCGAAGGGCTTCCTTTTGGCTTTATTTACGTGAGCCTTCCGGTCTACTTGCGGACAAACGGTCTAGACTTGGTCAAGATCGGCCTCCTTTCCTTGGCTGGGTTGGCCTGGAGCTTGAAACCCCTCTGGGCCCCTTTGGTCGATCGTTACGGCTATAAGTACCATTGGATGGCCGGGGCCCTTATAGGCCTGGCAACCACGGTTTTGGCGGTAAGTCTTGTCCCTCCAGGAGGTGGGGCCTATCTTGGGCTCATCTTCCTCATGGCCTTTTGCTCGGCCACCTTGGACATTGCCGTTGACGGCTACACCATTGAGCTCCTTGAAGAACACGAGCTTGGACCAGGGAACGGGGTGCGTGTCTCAGCCTACCGGGTAGCCCTTATCGGCTCAGGCGGCGGGCTGGTGGCCTTGAGTCAATTCTCAGGCTTTAAACCAGCTTTCCTCGCCTTAGCGGTGATCTTCGTGGCCTTGCTGGCTGCGATCCTCATTCTGCCTGATACCAAGTACCCAAGCCCTAAGAAAGAGATCAGCTTTTTAAGCCAATATCTCACTCCGCTAAGAGATCTACTTACCAGGCCCTATATATGGGCGGTGATTCCCTTTGTGTTGCTCTTCAAGGTGGGTGACGCCATGATGGGCTCTATGATCTACCCATTCTGGGTAGATCGTGGCTTTAGTCGAGCAGAAATCGGCCTTATCTCCGGCACCTTGGGCACAGTGGCTAGCATCGTGGGTTCACTTGTCGGTGGTTGGCTCACCGGGCTTCTTGGCTTAGGACGAGCCCTTTGGACCCTGGGAGCGGCCCAAGCCCTTTCCAATCTAGGCTATGCCTATGCCGCGCTCCCCGAAAGCCCGCGCCTTTCCGTCTACGGAGCCTCTCTTCTTGAGAGCTTTACCGGAGGGCTTGGCACCGCGGCCTTTCTCGCCTTTCTCATGCGGCTTTGCCGGCGAGAGATGAGCGCCAGTCAGTATGCGCTTCTGGCCACCCTCTTTAGCTTTAGCCGCTCTATCTCCGGGGCCCTTGGAGGCTTTGGGGCCAGCCGTTTTGGTTACGCGGCCTTCTTTTTCTATACTTTTCTGGCCGCCCTCCCGGCCTTTGTCCTTATCCCCTGGGTGCTTAAGGCCCTTGATTACGAAAAGAACCCTTCAAGCCAGGCTGCTACCTCTTCTTCGGAGTAGAGCCGAAACCGGAGCCAGAGTCTTTCCGAAGGGTCTACCACCCGCCACCCTTCTTGGGTCTTGACCACCTTATCTTGTTCCTCAAGGAGCCTTAAGCCCCGCTGAACTTCAGTGGTTACCAGGCCGGTGTTTTTTAAAAATTCCTTGCTAAAGGGGCGTTTGACTGGCTCGTTTTCCGCGATCGACTCAAAAAGATCAAGCACATAGACCGGGAACTTCTTGTTCTGCAGGCTGTAGAGTTGCTTTTCTTCTTCGATGATCTCTACGCAAAGCTGGATGGCTAGGTCCTTGAGGACAACTTTTTTATTCAGAAGGATGGCGGTCCAGAGTCTGGCGGCAAATTTTTGTCCGAGATAGGGATGCCCGCCAAAGAGTTCCCAAACTTTCGCTAGCAGCTTTTCTGGCACGGGAAAGTGGAGGGTCTTACGAAACTCTTCTCTTACAAAGACTACATAGTCCTCTTGCGGGATCTCGTGCAGCTCAAGTGGCGAAGCGCCCTTATAAAACGGGGCCTTCTCGCTCTCGAACATGTCTTTCAAGATCCGCCTTCGCGAACCAAGAAAAAGCGGCACTAAACCTTCGTCCCGCCTCTGAAAGACCTTGCGAAAGGTGCCCTCGACGGCTCCGTCAGGGGAAAACTGCCGGATCTCCTGGAACTCGTCGATGACTAAAAGGAGAAAGCGGTCAATATGCTTCGGTAATTCCAAGTATCTTTCAAGCAAAGTCTCCAAAGTAAAGATATTTGTGGTCTTTTCTTCAAATTTTAAGGAAAGGCTAGTCTTTCCGGTGAGAGGGTCCATTTCAAGGACCATTTTAGGGCTCTTCTGTGCCAGCCCCTTTAGCCGCTCCCAAAAGCTAGAATAGACCTTTTCAAGGGCCTTTTTTAAAATCAAGGCCAGTTCTTCGAGTTTGCGCACGTTGGTGAGATCGACAAAAATCGTCTCCCAGCCCAGGGAGGCAAGTACCCCGGAGACTTGGTTTACGAGGGAAGTCTTTCCATAACGTCTGAGGCTGTATAAGAACACAGCCTCTGCGCCGAGGATGCGCTTTAGGAGCCATTCTTTTTCTGCCTTACGGTTACAAAAGGGTTCGCCATATCGAATAGGTCGCTGAATGACAAAGGGATTGGTCATGTGGCTCCATTTATCTCTTAAAAATTATCAATTTCTGATAATCTATTTTTGCTAAAAAAGCAATCAGAAATAATCTGAATTTTTCAAAGGATAGTGAGTTTTTGGAAGGAAATTAAAAATAGAAACTGGTGGAGATGGGGGGATTCGAACCCCCGGCCTCCACGTTGCGAACGTGGCGCTCTCCCAACTGAGCTACATCCCCACCGCAGAGTTAAAGTTAACGGGCAAGGCCTTCTCGGTCAACTAAGCGGCCTCCTGTTGGGCGGCCTTTTTGGCGTTTAGTTTGGCGGAGAGACGAGAGATCTTTCGGGCCGCCGTGCGCCAGTGAAGCGTCCCCTTGGTGACCGCACGTTGGATGATGCTTTGCGCCTCGCGAAAAGTGGCCTCCGCCTCTTCTATGGAACCTTGCTCTAAGGCGGCCAA
>CAZROA010000024.1:0-6126 GCA_964601575.1 uncultured Thermodesulfobacteriota bacterium | reverse complement strand
TTGGCGGGCTCCGATATTCAACATTACTCTGTCTTTTGAGGCTTCCACTATATAGCCCCTCAAGGGGTATTTAGAAATCACCGTGTCGAGAATCTTACGGTTTAACTCAAAGAGTGTTTTGTCCAACGAAGCCCCTGGAGGAAGTTGTTTGTTTACGATGAGAGGAATATCCGAGGTCTCGGTATCGATGAGGCGCATATTGATAAGGGTCCCGCCTGGCAGATAATAAAAAGTCCCTACGGCGATGAGCTTGGCCGCCAGTACCCGACCGAGCTTAAGAGCCGTCTCCGGATCTGCGAGCTCGGAAGATCCCAAATTGAGTTCCTGCAATAGCTCCTCAAGCAGGATACGCTCTACCACCTTCACTCGACCACTACTCTTGAGATAGTCGGCGAGTTGAGTGGTAAAGACCAGGGAAAATCCATCCCTTTTGGAAAGTCCGCCCTTTTCCTGAAAGGAAAGAAAAGAGATTACCATAGGTCTAGAGGTCCAGGTGTCCTCTGGAGGGGGTAGTTTCTTTTGCTCTCGAAAACGCTGGGCCAATTCTTTAACCAGACGATCTATCCTTTCTCGACGGGCAGTATCTCGTTGGAGTTTAAGCATCTCTTGGGCCCGTTTGGCCAGGACCGCGGCAAAGGTATCATTTCGGTCGATCGCCAGGGCCTGCCGGTAGGCTTCAAGGGCCTTGGTCCAATCGCCCTTTTTTTCATAGATCATTCCCTTGTTGCTCATGCCCTCGATGTAAAAAGGGTCCACCTCGATGGCCTTGTCATAGAGGGATAAGGCCTGATCGTATTTTCCGGTGCTGGCATAGTACCGACCCAATTTATTAAAGCGCTCTCCCTGCTGATAAGGTTCGGCCTCCTTTTTCTGGACCCCCTTTTCGTACTCCAGTCTCGCCGCTTCTTTCTTTCCCTGGGCATAGAGGATATCGCCCCTCAATACGTGTACATAGGCCCTCTCGGGGTCCTTCTTCTCCACTTCCTCGGTGAGGGTCAGGGCCTCATGATACCTTCCTTTACGGACATAAACAGCCGCCAGGCCTTCTTTGCCTATTACTTCGGCCTTGCCACCCTGAGAGGCCAGTTTGCGGAAGACGTTTTCAGCCTCCTCTGTCTGGCCTCGTTTCAGAAGGGCATACCCCTTGACCGCTTGGGCCTCAACATTGTTCGGGTCCTTGTGAGCTACCTCCTCACTTATCTTCTCAGCAACTATGGTTCGGCGACGCTGCAGTTCACGCTGAGCAATCCGGACCAGGGTCACTTCCAGGACCTTTCCCCCTCCTTGGATGGTGTCCAGGATCTGGAGTTTAGGGCCCAAGATAACAGTAGTGGGTAAAATGACCCGGGCCCCGAAACGGGCACTCACCGTACCGTCATCAAGGAGAATAGGTAAAGAAACGCCAGACTTTTGCTGCAAGGCTTTAACCTGGGAAATCGGAGAGGTGGTGATAGCCCATACAGCGAGGTCGGTTTTTCGACCGTATTTTCGTTGGAGCTGGTCCAGGGTGAAAAGTCCTTCTTGGCTACTACGCGATCCGGCATCAAAAAAGTAGAGCACCAGCATCTTTTTTTTCATCACCGAAAGGTCGTAAGTCTTGCCATCCAGGCCGGATAGTTTGAACGGAGAAGCCTTCGAGGCTTGGACCGCTCCGGTCCAGAAGATCAATGGCCATAACAAGAAACAAATTCCAAGGATGGTTCTTTTCATTTTGCCCTCCCTAGGGAAACTCATTCTATGGGTAATAGTTTGACCTTAAGTGGTACCTTTTCGTTTTCGCGGAGTTCAAGTTGGGCTTCCCAATCATAGTAGTCGGCTAGGGTCAGACGAACTTCATGTTTACCGGCTGGGAGCTTGAGACTGATGGGAGCCCGCCCTTTGAACTCTCCGTCCACAAAAACTTGGGCACCGACAGGAGTGCTCTCGACGTCCAAGACGGATGTAGCCTTTACCACTGGCACCGCAGGCGGTGGTGAATGATTCCTTTGCCATAAAAAGAAAACACCTCCACCAAGCAAAAGCAGGATCATTAGCAAGGGCACTAGAAAACGTAGGACACCAAATTTAGACCTGGCAACAGGAGCTACAGTCGAAGGTCGTAAGGTCTTTAGGGCCTTGACCAATTCCTCTGCATTTTGAAATCTGGCCCCGGGGTCCTTTTCCAAACACTTCATGATAAGAGATGAGAGATCCTCCGGGATCTCAGAATTCAATTTGTTGGGCTCGGTAGGGCGATGTTGGATAATGCTCTGGAAGATAGCCGCTAAATTGTTTCCAGAGAAAGGTCTTTGGCCAGTAGTCATTTCGTATAGCACTACTCCGAAAGAAAAGATATCCGAACGGCCGTCAGGCGTCCTCCCCATGACCTGTTCTGGGGACATATAAGCCGGAGTGCCTAGTATCTCTCCTGCTTGGGTATGATGAGTGATAGAGGGGTCTTCGATACGGGCTATTCCAAAATCCGTGAGTTTGACCTTTCCCTCAGCAGAGACCAGAATATTGCTAGGCTTGATATCTCGGTGAATAATGCCCTTTTGATGAGCATAGGCCAAAGCCTCGGCGATCTGCAGAGCTAGATCCAAAATTTTTTCGTAGGAGAGTTTTCCTTCGCGAATGAGATCCGAGAGGGGTCTGCCCTCTACAAACTCCATGGCAATGTAAATAGTGCCTTGATCTTCTCCTACATCAAAGACGTTTACGATGTTAGGGTGGGAGAGACGTCCAATGGCCCTGGCTTCGCGCACGAATCGTTCCACAAAGGCCTCACTGGTGACCCGATCCGCACGCAAGACTTTAAGGGCCACCATTCGGTCAATATGAGGGTCGTAGGCCTTGTAAACTACCCCCATGGCTCCTTGGCCCAAAGTACTAACGACCTCGTAGCGCCCGAACTTCTGAGGCATGTTTCCCCCGTGAAAGAAATCTTTGGATAAGGGACCACGGGACGATGAAACTTTCCCATTTATCGCCCCGAAGCCGCCCTTTTATGATCCCCACCAACTCTCCATTCTCATTAAGAACCGGCCCTCCACTCCATCCCGGCTCCACCTCAAGATGAACCTGCCATAGAATGTAGCCGTTGACTATTCTTGGCCCTTCTAGTTTTCCTTTACGTCTAGGATTGGATTCCCGGAAAGGACAGGCCAAAGCTTCCACCTTTTCTCCCTTACGGAGAGGCCGGGAAAGGGGCTTCAAGGGATAGCGGATTCGGAAAGCACTGTGTAGACGGAGTAAGGCTAGATCCATTTGATGGTCTAAAATGATAATCTTGGCCCAATCTTTGGAACCGTCATAAAAAACAACCTCTACCGGCATGTTCATCTCCAAAGTATGGGCGCTAGTTAGAATGAATTCCGGAGAGAGAAGAATACCAGAGAGAGTGATGGCAACTTTACCACTAAAGGCCGTGAGACATACTAACGGAGGGAAAATCCTTTCTCTTCCCCCGGCATATGAAGAAGAGCCCCGATCACGTTGTAAATAAAGCTGTATAAAATTTCTTAGGTCTCTAACCTTTTCTGCGGGGAGGTTAACGGTAAGTTTGCTCCGAAGAGGGGAGTCTGGCCCAATCTCGATCTGATATTCTCTTTCTCCCTTTATTCGGTATAGATATCGCCCCTGCCATTTCTCTTCTAGGGCAGAATAATTCCTTGCTCGCAACCATTGAATGACGAGATATCTGAGCTCTGGAAGGGGACAATCCAGAGTAAACACAGTAGCCCTGGCTGGAAGGGAAAGGAGCCAAAATCCCAGGATCAAAAGCGGAACCAAGCTGGAACTCCTTACTCCTTCTTCACTAAAACCACAGTAATATTGTCTCTCCCCCCGGCACGCTTGGCCTCTTCTACCAAAGAGAGTCCGATTCCCTCAAGATCATTGAAGGATCGCGCCAAACATTCACTTATCAATTCTTCGGAGATCATATCTGTAAGTCCATCTGAACAGAGGAGAAATAGATCACCCCGTTGTAATCGGCCACGAATAAGATCTAAGGCTAGATCCTCCTTCACCCCCAAAGCCCGAAGGATAACGTTTCTCATGGGGTGTCTGCGAGCTTCCTCCTCGGTAAGGATACCGGCTTCGAGCTGTTCTTGGACCAAAGAGTGGTCTCTGGTGAGGCGATGCAATCGTCCGGCCCTAAAAAGATAGGTACGGCTGTCTCCAATATGTCCAAGACAAAACTCCATGCCTGCAAAGGCCAACAATTCTGCGGTGCATCCCATACCTTCGCGGGCAGGATTCTCTCGTACGTGATCTAAAATTTCCCTATTAGCCTCGAGGAAAGCCCTTTTGACCGCCTCGGTTACTCCTTCTAAATCGGAAGGACTGAAATCCCGGAAGACCCTTTCCACCGTTTGAATGAAAAATTGACTGGCTAATTCCCCTGCCGCTTGACCGCCCATACCATCGGCCACGGCAAAGACCCTTCTCTCCGGCCAGACCAAAAGGGCATCCTCATTGTTAGGACGCACCAGTCCGGCATCGGTGATACCATAGGCTAAGATCTGTCCCCCGGATTCTTTATACATTACCTAAAAACGTCTTTACGGTATTTTGTAAAATGTTATAAAGTATTTAGTTAACCATTTTAACCTAAAAATCTATCAATGAAGGTCCAAATCATCCACATAGACGGCCCTTTTAAAGGAGAAATTCAGGAATTTACTAATGACAAAATTACTATCGGTCGTCATCCTTCTTGTTCTATCGTCTTTCCTCCAGATCTCCGGGTAGTTTCTCGTCAGCATGCTCACATTGTAAGAGAGGGGAACCGTTTTAAATTGGTCGATCACAGTACTAACGGCACCTTGGTCAATGGCAAACTTATTAAAGAGACTTATCTCCGCAGCGGTGACGTGATCACCTTTGCAGAAGGGGGGCCGAAAATTAGCTTTCTTTTGCTCCCCGATGACGAAATGCCCCTTTCCCCTTTGAAAGATTCTTCTCTCCAATCCGCTACTCCGGTGAGGGAAGAACCCTCTCGGCCAGACTTTGGGGCCTCGCAGAGGTCCCCGTCCTCTAGGCCCACACCGGTCAAGGCCCCTTTGGTGATCCAGTTCGGCCCGATGATTAAAGACTTTAACGAATTACCCGTAAGGTTGGGACGCAGTCCCGAATGTGAAATGCCGATAGATCATCCCGGGGTAGCGGCGGTACACGCGGAAATTTATTTCTCTGGAGGGGAATATTTCATAAGGGCCCTTGAAGGGAGTATTTTCCTTAATGGCACACCGGTAAAAGAAAGTGCTCTTAAGGCCGATGATATCTTGGCCCTATCTCCTCAGGGGCCTTGCTTCCGCTTTCTAGGTCACGGACGTTTGGCAGAGGTCTTAGAAGAAGAGGAAGAAAGCCCTTCTGAGCAAAGGGTACCGCCACCTGAGAAACCTTTTTCCGAAAAATTGGAAGAAAAGGGCAGAGGGAAGATACCCTTTTGGAAAAAACTTTTTAAAAAATAACGAGGACTCAGTGCAAGATTTTCGCTTTTCGTTTTTGATCCTGGCTCCCTTTCTTGATCCTGAAAGAAGCGAACCCGGAAAAATCGTTTCGGTTAGCACCTTGGAAGAGGCCTTTGAAAATCTTCAGCCAACCCTTTACCTCCCCTTGCCAGACGGTCTCGCTCAAGAAAAGGGAATAAGTCTTTGTTTCAAACGCCTTAAGGATTTTCGCCCCCAAGAAATAGTAGCCCAGATACCCTGGCTCAAAGGAGAAACAACCCAAAAAGAAGAACCCCCACTTCAAGAAGGGTTAGAGGCCCTCCTCTCCAAGGTGGCGCTACCTGAAGAAAGGGAAGAAGCTGGGGCTTCCGGTATCATGGAGTTTGTTTATGGAAACGAAAAGTTTCGAAATCTCGAGGCTGCCTGGAGAGGGCTCCGACTTTTCCTCTCTGGAGGGCTTCCGGAGAATGTATCCGTTCTTTTAGTGCCCATTGGGCTTGAACTCCTCGCGGAAACCCTGGAAGACCTTCTACCTCGGCTGGCTAATGATCCTCCTTCCATTATCCTCATAGACTTCGCCTTTCAAGCTGTCCCTTATCACTTTGAGCTCCTTAAACAACTGGCCCGTTTGGCCGAAAACCTCCTTTGCCCGGCGGTGGTCTGGGTAGGGCCGGGGTTCCTTCACCTGAAA
>CAZROA010000023.1:0-1574 GCA_964601575.1 uncultured Thermodesulfobacteriota bacterium | reverse complement strand
GGTCAGATGTGGCTTGAGATCATGCTCGTGGGGGGCATCAATGACCAGGAGGAAGACCTAGCGGCCCTGCGCGAAGCGGTCAAAGAAATAAGGCCTCATCGAATACAGCTAAACACCGTAGTTCGCCCCCCGGCTTATCCTGAGGCCTCACCGCTTCCCTTTGAAAGACTCGAAGAGATAGCCAAGACCTTTGAGCCAGAAGCAGAGATCATCTCACCTAAGCCAGGGGAGAAAAGGGAAAAACGACCAGTTTCCACCGAAGAAATCCTCGCTCTTTTAAGTCGGCGGCCTTGTCCCTCCAAAGAGATCGCCGCGGCCCTGGGCTTTGACTACAAAGAAACCCTCCTTGCCCTTCAACAATTGGTCAGAGAAGGCCTGATTCACAGCAAAGTCCATGACCAACGGGTCTTTTACTATGTCTGAGCCCGGAAAAAACTTAAAGATCGGTATCACTATGGGCTGCCCGGCCGGGGTGGGACCGGAGATCGTGCTCAAGGCCTTAGGAAAAACTTGGCCCAAAGACATAAAGCTCGTTGTCCTAGGAGATGCCTCTTGGCTTAAGACTGCTGCCCAACAGCTCGGCCTCTCCCAAGATTGGCCGATTATTTCTCAACCTCGTGAACTCGATGAATTGACCCAACACGCCGTCTTGAATCTCTCTCAGCTTTCTCAAGTCCACTGGGGGCAACCTGATCTTGAGACCGCAAAGGCCATGGTGGGCTATATCAAAGAAGGGGTACGTCTCTGTCAGGAAGGTATCCTTCACGCCCTGGTCACCGCCCCCATCAGCAAAACAGCCCTCAAACTGGCCGGAGAGCCTTATCCTGGACACACCGAGATGCTAGCCGATCTCACCGGAACCAAAGAATTTGCCATGGCCTTTTGGGGCGAAAAGTTAAAGATCGTCCTGGTTACCATCCATGTGGCCTTAAAAGAGGTCCCTCACCTACTCTCCCAAGAAGAGATCCTCAAGGCTGCCCGTCTAGCCTATCAATTTCTGAAAAATGATTTGGGGTTAAAGGCCCCGCGGCTGGCCCTAGCTGCTCTTAACCCCCACGCCAGTGAAGGAGGGCTTTTCGGACAGGAAGAAGAAAAGATCTTGATCCCCGCGGTAAAGGCCGCTCAGGAAGAGGGAATTCCTCTTTTTGGACCTTATCCTAGCGATAGTCTCTTCTTCCGGGCGGTAAAAGGAGAATTTGACTTGGTAGTCAGCCTCTACCATGACCAAGGGCTCATCCCTTTTAAACTCCTGCACTTCGAGGACGGCGTAAATCTGACCTTAGGCCTTCCTATTATTAGGACTTCCGTGGATCACGGCACAGCCTATGACATTGCCGGAAAGGGCGTAGCCAATCCCCAAAGTCTCTTTAAGGCCATCGAGCTGGCCATCCACATGGCCAGAAACCGAATGGCCGGAAATACATGATTCAATCTTAACTCTTGGGCTATTGAGTTAACCTGAAACTTCAATTTAGCCTGTTCTGTTTCGCTTTGTCTTTTTTCCTTCTCCGCCTTTTCCTTCTCCAATCCATCCATGGCTTTTCAAAAATCAACCCACCCATCGAAACGAATAA
>CAZROA010000022.1:0-21112 GCA_964601575.1 uncultured Thermodesulfobacteriota bacterium | reverse complement strand
CTGGAAAAGGAAGAGTTAAATTTTTTAGTTGATCGGAGTAGTAGGGAAATAATACCTTGGGGGATTGAATGAGCCATTCACAAGATGGTTGAATCACAGGAAAATCTTTTTTCACCATATCAAATACACAGTAATAAACTTGGATAGTCTTATCGCTAAAGCCAGGTAATTTTGATCGCCAAATAACAGAAAGAAAACTTTTTCCCCATAAAAATAGATCTTCTGAAAGATTTCGATTCAAGATAACCGCCTGAAGAATTAAACTCCCGATCCATCCAGCAAGCGCCAGGAAGAATAGAAAACAAAAGAACCTATATGAAAGTTCAATTTTGGTTCTGAAAATCTCATGGCTAGTAGTAAATGATTTCTTATCCATAAGGTCCTCCTTTGTATTTTGTTCTCTAAAGTAGAGAACAAAATTAAGGAGGCATTAGGAATGAAGGGTAAAACCATCGTGATCGACTACGTTGCTTTTTTGGAGGCGGAGAAAAATTGGCTAAAGCTGGCTCGCCTTCTTGAGTTTTTGGGCCTAAAGGAGTGGGCCTCTAGACTTAGGGAAAAAGTAAAAATAGATCGTTGCGTTTTAATGTATTCTGCTTTACGTAGATACGGGTTTTCCGAAGAAGAGGCTAATTATGAAACGAGGAAATTAGCTACTATCCAAGAAGAAGATGAAATTATATACATACGGCCTGTAGCAGTTATTTATCCCACACCTAAGAAGGCTTTAAAAGCATTCACCGAAACAGAACTCAGAGAAGAACAAAAAAAGATTCGAGAAATGAGATTAGAGATATCCCTCCCCCTTAACGGGGCGGGCAAAGATTTTTAAACGTAGCCAGGAAGCCAGGTTGACTTACCCTATAAAAGAATATTTCTAGGGTAGGTCAACCATCTTTCAAAGTCTTCCCGGTTACAATAAAGAAGAAAGAAGAAAATACTGAATCTTCTCGGAAGCCTTGAGTATCAAGGGGAAGACAACATTGGGGACATTTGGGGACACTCGGGGACAGTCTGGGGACAGTTACGATCTCATGATTTCGACAATTTTCTTTAATTTTCTTGTGAAAATAGTTCTAGCCGTGCGGGTTCGAGTCCCGCCCTCGGCACCAATTTTTCTACCATCCATACCTTACCTACCACTCTCTGGGACCTTTGGATAATTTCAAAAAACTAATCAAACAAAATTTACCGAGCAGGATTTGAAGCAGCCTAGGCCGTAACGTATTGAAACTTAAAAGCTTGTTTTCGTTTCTAGATTATTATAATCTCAAGACGAAAATGGAGTTTGTTGATAGAGCACGGGAACTGAAGGCACTGGAGGAAGAATACAGTGCCCCGCGGTCGTCGCTGGTCATTCTTTACGGGCGGCGTCGAGTGGGGAAGACGCGTCTTTTGCACGAGTTCCTTAAAGACAAGCCCCATCTCTACTACATGGCAGACCTTGAAAGCGAAATTCTTCAGCGCGAAAGGTTAAAAAGGCTCGCCGCCGAAGACCTGGAAGATCCTTTACTTGGTAAGATATCTTTCCCCGGGTGGGAGGAACTTTTTACTTATCTTTTGGAAAAGATTTTTGCCCGTTCAAACGAAAAGAAGTTTGTCCTGGCTCTTGACGAATTTTCCTGTCTCCTGCAGGTCTCGCCGGCTCTTCCTTCGGTTCTTCAAAAGCTATGGGACACCCGCTGCCTCGGCCGCCCAATCATGTTGGTTTTGTGCGGTTCGCTCCTGGGTCTCATGTACCGGCACACCCTGAGTTACCGAAGCCCTCTCTATGGTCGCCGAACCCTGGATCTGAAACTTGTCCCGCTTACTTTTGCAGATTACCTGGAATTTTTTCCCCACATATCAAAGGATGAAGCCTTTAAGTTTTATGCCCTCACCAATGGCACTCCCTGGTATGTCGAACTTTTGGAACGCCGAAAGGACCTCTGGCGGAACATTTCAGAACGTATTCTTGAACCGTTTTCACCTCTTTATAACGAGCCACGTTTCATTCTTCAGGAGGAAATACGCGAGGCCACTACTTATTTTTCCATTCTGGAGGTAATTGCTCAGGGGGAGCACAAGATCGGAAATATTGCTAGACGTTTGGGTTTGAAAACCAGTAACCTGACCTCCTTTCTCGACCGACTTCAGGAACTTGATCTCGTATACCGCGAAGTCCCCGTTACCGAAAAGAATCCCGCCAAGAGTAAGAAAGGGCTTTATTTCATCAGGGATAACTTTTTTCGTTTCTGGTTTCGGTACGTCTTCCCTTATCGGAGTTATCTTGAGACTGGCCGCAAAGAGGAGGTCCTTTCGCGCATTAAGGCCGATTGGGAACATTTTTCTGCTCCGGTATTCGAGAGGGTCTGTGCCGAAAGTGTGTGGCGTCTGCCGTTGCCTTTCGATATCTTAAAAATAGGGCGTTTTTGGTCTAAAGATATCGAGATAGACGTGGTGGCCCTGGGAGAAAAGGAAGTTCTTCTGGGAGAGTGCAAATATCAACGTTCTAAGGTAAGCCTCAAAGTCTTTCATGAGCTCCAAGACAAGGCCAAAAATTTTCCACAGGAAGGACGGAAGGTTTATTACGCTATCTTTTCGCGTAGCGGCTTTAAAAAGGACCTCCTGCAAGAGATTCAAAAGAGAGATGATCTCTTCCTTTGGACTATAGAAGATCTTTGAGGGCATGGCGGGAAATGAAAGGGTTTGAGATACGCGATTATCGTCACCGAGTAAGGCCGAGGGGCCTAGTTCCTTTTCGTGTGGTATACAGGGAGTCCGACCTACAGGTCATGGCTGAAAGGGATCTTTCTAGGCAGGCCCTTACCTTCCTCAAAGAGGAGCGTTCCCCCCTTGAGGCCTACATCATGGCCCACCCTGAATTCCTGAAAGCCCTAAAACCCGTGAAGGTCGAACCCACGGCGCCAGACCTAGTAAAGGAGATGGCCCAGGCCGCAAGGGCAGCAGGCACTGGCCCGATGGCTGCGGTGGCCGGGGCCATCGCCGAAAGGGTGGGGCGTCGGCTTATGGAGGAGGGACTCACCAAAGAAGTGGTGGTGGAAAACGGGGGAGACATCTTCCTGGCCCTTAAGCGAGAGGCCACGGTGGCCCTCTGGGCCGGGTCCTCACCTCTTTCCGGTCGCGTAGGCCTAAAGATACGCGCCTCTATGATGCCCCTTGGCGTATGTACCTCCTCGGCCACCGTGGGGCACAGCCTGAGTCTCGGGTGTGCCGATGCCGTGTGTGTACTTGCCCCTTCCACGGCGCTTGCCGATGCCTGCGCCACGGCCCTGGGGAATCTGGTCAAGGGCAAGCGCTCGTGGGATAAGGTCCTTAGCCAGGCCCGCCGCATTCCCTCTCTCAAAGGGCTCGTCTGCATCCTCGGCGAAAAGCTCTGGGCCTGGGGTGAGTGGGTTGAATTAGTTCCTATAGCAGGATAAGCCTGTGCTCAAACAAGCTTCGCTTCTGGATAGGCTTTGCGAACGGCGCTGGCCTCCGGCGGAACGCTTTCCTTTGAATCTTGAGGCAAGCAAGGTAGAAGATATCATTCGCCGGGATATCTTGGACTCCGGCCGGTACGTGATCATCACCGGTTACTCCTCCCTGGAACATCTCGTTTCCTTTTTCGGTAGGGAAGATTTCCCAAATCGCCAGATCACCGTTGTCCTCGGCCACGAGCTTGACCTCACCGAAGAAGATTTTACCCGCCCCTGGCCGGAGGTGAATCTTTCCAAAGAGATCAGGGAATACTGGCTTTCTCGCGGGGTTTCTGTATCTCTCTGCGGAGCCCTGGTGCGTTTCCTCTCTGAACTCCGGGAGGGAAAGATTTGCTTCCGCCTTGGTGAAGGGTTGCACGCCAAGATTTATCTCGGAGAAGAGCACGCCATCCTCGGTTCAAGTAATTTTTCCCGGGCGGGTTTAAAGTTCCAGAAAGAAGCCAACTGCCGTTTCCCGAAAAGCGACCCTCGCTATCAGGAACTCGCCCTCATTGTGGAGAATTTCCTGAAGGACAGCCGGGACTATCAACAGGAAATTATTTCCCTTCTCGAAGATCTTCTGCGTTACACCACCTGGCAGGAGGTGCTGGCCTATGCCGTGCTTCAGATCATGGAGGACGACTGGCTGCGGCAGTATGAGGGGCTGAACAGAGTTCTTTCCGCGTTGAAGCTCTGGCCTTCGCAGCGTCAAGCCGTGGCCCAGGCCCTCTGGGTACTTGACAACCACGGAAGCGTGCTCATCGCCGACCCCACCGGGGCCGGAAAGACCAAGGTGGGCATAGCGCTTCTCTGTGCCCTGCATTACCGCCTCTGGGCGAGGCAGGAGTTTCGGCGGGCAAGCAGCTTCATCATCTGCCCTCCGGGAGTCAAAGACCAATGGGAAGAAGAGGCCTCCTTCGAGGAGGTACCTTTCTTTCCGGAGACCATTTCTCAGGGGCTTTTGAGCATTGCGGAAAGTGAGGCCCGGGGGCGGGCTCTGGACAAGATTCGCCGGGCCAATGTCCTCCTCATCGACGAGGCCCATAACTATCTCTCGCGTACTTCTCGCCGCTCTCAGACCATCCAGTTGAATAGTCCGGCCGAACACGTCATCCTCATGACCGCTACGCCGATCAACCGCGGAGTGGAAGACCTGCTGCGCCTAATGGAGGTCCTGGGGCTTGACAACCTCTCTGATGAGGCCCTGGAGACTTACCACCAGATGCGCCGGGAGATCGACACCGGAAAGAGGCTTTCGGTAGAACAATTCCAGAAACTCAAGCGCTACGTGCAGGTCTTCACCGTACGTCGCACCAAACGGGAGCTGAACCGCCTGATAGATCGGGAGCCTGAGGCCTATCGGGACCGTTTTGGCCGGCCCTGCCGCTTTCCCAAAGAAATCTGCCTTCTCTATCCTACGGAGGAAACGGAAAGAGACAGGACCCTGGCGAAAGAGATAGACCGCCTTGCACGCAGCCTGAAAGGCCTTGTCTGGCTCAGGAAGACTATCTTTGACCTGTGGCAGGGAAAGGCTCCGCCGGACCCGAAGTCTTTGGCGGCAAGGCTTTCCGCCGCTCCAGCCCTTGCCCGATTCAACGTGAAGGCCATGTTACGTTCCTCCCGCGCGGCCCTTGTGGAGCACATCGAGGGCACCGAGGTGGCTCAAAAGGTGTTCGGCCTGAAGGGCAAGTTCAAAAACATTACCGGAGATCTCCTTGGGAGCCTTGCCGAATGGCGAAGAAAAGTCGAAGACCACTTCAAGAGGCCTCCGAAGGAGTTTCTTGTCCCCGAGTGGCTTGAGGACAAAGACAAATTTCTGGAGGTCCTTACCACCGAAGAGGAGCTTTACCGGAAGATTTCCGCCCTTGCCCAAGAGATTTCCGATCGGCGAGAAAGAGGCAAGGTGCGTTTTGTCAAACGACTCTTTGAAAAGCACCGGTTGATCCTTGCCTACGACAGCCGCCTCATCACCCTGGCCTATTTTCAGGAGCTCATGGCAGACATGGCCCCGGAGATAGAGACCCTTCTGGTAACCGGTACCAGGCGCCGGGAGCGACAGAAGATAAAACGTCTCTTTTCCCTGGGGTCCGAGGAGAAGAACGTCCTGGCCCTGTGCTCCGATGCGGTAGCCGAAGGGGTGAACCTGCAGCAGGCCTCGGCGGTGGTGTTCTTCGACCTCCCTTCGGTGATCAGGCTTGCGGAGCAGCGCATCGGGCGCATCGAACGCCTGGACAGCCCCTACCCGGAGGTGGAGATCTACTGGCCCAACGACGCTCCGGAGTTCTGTGTCTCCACCGATCGTCGCCTGGTGGAACGCCATCTCCTGGTGGAAAACATCCTCGGAAGCAATATCTCTATCCCTGAGGAGTTCCTCAGTTATATTGACGGCTGGCAGGAAGAACATATTTCCGGAAGCCTCATGCTGGAGCTCTACGAGCGGGAACGGAGGCGTACGGAGGCCTCCTTCTGGGATGAGCTTTCCGATGCCTTTCAGCCGGTGAAGGACCTGGTCGAGGGAGATTCTCCCCTGGTCCCGGAAGACATATTTAGAAAACTCAAGGGCCTTAACCTTTGCGGTACTACTCTGGTGAGCGTGGTGAAGACGAGCCGTCCCTGGTGCTTCCTGTGCCTCAGGGGAGACCAAAGAAGCAGTACGGCCCCCAGGTGGATTTACTTGCAAAAGGGAGAGGCGCCGATAACCGATATCTTCGAAATTTGCCGAAAGCTTCGGGAAAACCTGACCCATGTGGAAGACTCTCACCCCTGGACCGAAGAGGCGGATAGTCTGCTCCGGGAATTCCTTTCCGAAATCAAGGCAGCGGAGTTTTCTCTGCTTCCGGCCAGGAGACGCCGGGCCCTAGAGGTGTTACGAGACGTGCTCAAGAGCTATTTGCGGCGGGCAAAGAGAGACGAGCAAAGAAAGCTCGTTATCAGCCGCCTGCTTTACTATCTGGAAAATTATGCCAGGGAAAACGTGGATCTTTACCACCTTTCTCAGCTCTGGCTCGATTGCCTCCCTTCCAGGTTCCTGGAACTGATGCAGGCGAACAAAAGACGCGGCCCTGTGCTGCTTAAGGATCTCAAGCGCCACCTGCGGGAGCATCCCCTGGGAACGGAGAGCCTGCGGTATCTTCTTGAGAGAATTCAAACCCGGGAGCCCCTTGAGAAGCGAGTTATCGCGTGCATACTGGGGGTTAAGGGAGAGTGAATAAATCCTGCCTTGGCACTAAATCCTTCAGATATTTTCTGCAAGCTTGGTGATCTCCTCTTTCTTGCCCAGGACAAACAGTTCTTCTTCCTTCTGGATGATGTGATCAGCCGGTGGGAGGATGGAGAGCTTTCCGGTACGCTTGTCTCTGATGGCGATGACAAAGAGGTGATATTTGCCCCGGAGATGAAGTTCTTTGAAGCTGCGCCCGACAAAGGCCGAGGGAGGGTCGATTTTAGCGATAGAAAAATCCGGAAGCAGCGGCAAAAAGTCAACCACGTTCGGGGTGACCAAGATCCGGGCCTCCCGGATGGCTGAATCCCTTTCCGGAATGATGACCTGATCCGCCCCGACCAAAGACAGAATACGGGCATGGGCCTCGTCATTGGCCTTGGCCAAGATGAACTTGGCCCCCAGTTCTTTCAGATAAAGGGTGATCAAGACGCTTTGGGCCAAGTCCCCGGTGGCAATAACGATCTTTTCCGCCTCTGGGATACCCAAGCCCTCTAAGACTTCTTTACGGGTGGCATCACCCACCACCGCCTCAGAAACGTATTCACTAATGAGGTTAACGACATTCTCGTCACGGTCTAGACAGATGACCTGCTGCCCCTCCTCAGCCAGGGTCTTGGCCAAATAGAAACCGAATTTCCCCAAACCGATCACCACGAATTGTTTCACCCGACCATCACCTCTTCTTTGGCGTAAAAATAGGGTTTGGGACGGCTTACCCTCCCGAGAATGGTTATCAAGGAAAGGAGCCCCACACGACCGATAAACATGGCCAGTATAATAAAGACTTTACCCCAGGTATTCAAATGCGGGGTAAGACCAGTGGAAAGCCCTACGGTGCCGAGAGCAGAAACGGTCTCAAAGATGGTGGCCAAAAATTCACTCCGCGCCTTATAAAAAGGCACCACCGGTTCGGTGGAAGTGAGTAAAAAATGGAAGAAGACCACGGTGATCATGGCCACCAGAAAGAGGGTGATGGCCTTGCCCACCACGTTCTCCGGAACGGTACGTTTCCAGATCATGGTCCGTTGATATCCCCGGAGGCGACTCCAAGCCGTGGAATAAAGGAGGGCTAGGGTAGTGGTCTTTATCCCACCCCCGGTAGATCCAGGGCAGGCCCCGATGAACATGAGTAAGACCAAGATATAGAGACTATGTTCCGAAAAACCAGCCACATCCGAGGTGTTAAAGCCCGCTGTCCGGGCGCTGATACTGTGAAAAAAGGCGTTCATTATCTTTAAGGACCAAGGCAGCCCGGCCCAAAGTCTTTTGGTTTCAAAGAAAAGAAGCCCAGCGGCCCCTAAAAAGATCAATAAGAAATGGGCGGTGGTGGTCAGACGGAAGTGAAGAGAAAACCGTTTACGCTTGCCCTTTAAAAAGGAAAGTAATTCGTAGACTACGGGAAAACCGGTATTGCCTAGCAGGATGGTCAAGGCCACGATCAGGGGCACGGCGTAGGCGCGTTCATAAGGCATGAGGCCGTCCTTAAAGGTGGAAAAACCGGCGTTACAAAAGGCGGAAACAGCATGAAAAAGGGCATGAAAAAGGGCTTGAGCCAAGGGGAATTGCCTCCAAAAACAGAGAAAGAGCAAGAAAAAAGAGACACCTTCAGCCAAAAAGGTAAAACAGAAGATGGTCACTAAGAGTTCTCTCACGTCAGCAATGGTGTAAGGCAAAAAGCTTTCTTGCAGGAGAAGACGCCCTTTGACCCCCAAAGGTCTTTTGAGCCCTAGGGCAAAGAGCATGGAAAAGGTCATCACTCCCAGACCACCGAGTTGCATAAGTAAGAGAAGGACGCCTTCTCCCAAGCGGGTAAAGGTCTCTGCGGTATTGACCACCGTCAAACCGGTGACGCATATGGCGGAAGTAGAGGTAAACAAAGCATCTATGATGGAAAGCGGGACCTTGTGCATCCAGGGCAAGAGGAGAAAGAAGGTCCCGAGGAGGTCTGCCGTGGCAAAGGATAACAAGACCGTGGTGGCGGGATAGCGGGTCAGGCGGCGGCTTAAGAGATAGAAATCCATCTCGCTATTGATGATGGCGTTGGCTGAAGGAGATGACCTCCATGAGCTTTTCTAAAGCAGCCCCCGAGGCAATTATCTCCGAGGCCATCTTGACCCCGGCCTTTAGGTCGATGGTCTTCTCTGCGGCGTAAAAGGCAGCCCCAGCATTCAGGACCAACATGTCATGTTTGGGCCCTTTTTCTCGCCCTTCGAAGATGGCTTGGATGATAGCGGCGTTTTGGCGGGCATCCCCTCCTTTCAATTCCTCCGGGTCTTCACAGAGTTCAAGCCCAACGTCTTCCGGGTCCACATAGTAGGTAGTTATTCGCCCTTCCCTCAGCTCAGAGACCTTGGTTGAACCAGTGATGACCAGTTCGTCATACCCTTCTTCTCCAAAGACTACTAAGGCTCGTCGACAACCCAACTCATCCAGAGCAAAGGCTATCTTTTCGGTGAGACGAAAATCATATACCCCCAAGACCTGGACATTGGCTCCGGCAGGATTGGCCAAAGGCCCCAAAAGATTAAAGATCGTCCGGAAACCGAGTTCTCGCCGCGGGCCCATGACGTTTTTCATGGCCGGATGGTAAAGCGGGGCAAAGAGGAAACAAAAACCCGTTTCTTTGAGACAGGAGGCCGCCATCTCAGGCGGCATATCAATCTTGACCCCTAAGGCCTCAAGCACGTCAGCACTACCGCACTTACTTGACACGGATCGATTACCGTGTTTGGCCACCTTTACTCCGCCGGCGGCCACCACAAAGGCCGCGGCGGTAGAGACATTAAAGGTGCCTTTTTGATCCCCCCCGGTACCGCAGGTATCCACCAGGGGTTCTTCTGGAGGAAGCTCAATTGGTAGCTTAAGGGCATGTTCCCTCAAGGTCCTAGCGGCAGCGGCTATCTCTTGCCAGGTCTCACCCTTGAGGCGCAAGGCGGTCAAAAAGGCCCCTATTTGAGCCCCGGTGGCCCTTCCCTCCATCATTTCGGTCATGGCCTGCTGCATCTCTTCCGGGGTAAGGTCTTCTCCTTTCAGCAGTTTGGCCAAAAGGGGCTTCAGCTTTTCAGACATAATTCCTCCTTGCCCAGCTTTAAGACCCTATTACAGCCTAGCTTGGAAAAAACTTCAAATGTACATATGGGCAATCTTTTCGATCAATTCCTCGGCCTTTAGCCAATCGTCCAAGGCCTTACCTGGTTCTTGTCCCCGCCTAAGATAGAATTCATAGGCAATTTTTTCAATCAGTTCCCTCTTGACCCGCTGGGCCTCTTCCGGGGGACCGATAAATTCTACCACCACCTTGGGAGCTTTGGCCGACTGGACCTCGATACCCCGGATCTCTCCATCCTCGCGCAAGACGTAGATGGCCCGCGGTGAGATCAGGGTATGAATCAGATGGGCCGGGTGTTCGATATCAACTCCACCAGCAAAGACCTCTACGTCTTTCTTCTTTTCTTCATAGACCAAACCCATGAAGGGCAGGTCTTCACAGATTTCATTCTCACCTACCTTGACCCTTATGGGACGAAATTGGTGTTCGGCATTGAAACTCTTTAAGAATTCAGGCCAATCCTTCTTCAGAATCCTTTCCTTTTTCATCTCCTCCCTCCTAACTAAGATTTAGATGGCAAACTCTTTTCCTTACAAAAGATAAGTTCAAAAAAATTCAATTTCCGCCTTGGAGGTCCCACTCCTCCCCTGAACAGGCCTTCTTCCTGGAAGGGTAATCCTTCCTGGTGAGGCAGGGAAGCCTTGGGCCTACCAAGATATCAGCCACCAAAATAAAATCGGTAAAAAGTCTTGGCCTATAAAGGGATGACCAATCTAATCAGGCCTTAACTCTTCCTTTAATGATTAAAATGTAGACTTTAACAACCCTAGCGTTCTTTTTAGAAAAAGGGTAATAGACATTTAGTTATCCTTGGATAAGGCGGAGGGGTTCATGCTTGCCAGGATTGAGGTCGCCCAAAGACCGGAGTTACGAGACGCCTTAGGGGAAAAAGTGGCTCGCCGGATGAGGGAAGACTTAGGTCTTTCGGTAGAGTCTGTACGCACTATACGTCTCTATTTAGTAGAGGCTGATCTCTCCGGCGAAGAGCTCTCGGCCTTTGCCTCCGGGCCGCTTTGTGACCCGGTGACCCAAATCTACGCCATAGACAAGCCTCTGGCCCTGGTCTTTGGGTTTGATTGGCTTATCCAAGTGGGATTTCGCCCTGGGGTGACTGACAATGAAGGTAAAGTCGCTCGCGAGGCCTTGGAACTCCTCTTAGGGCGCAGGCTAAGCAATGACGAAAATGTCTATTCCTTGATGCAATATTTGGTAAAGGGTCAACTCTCTAAAAAAGAGGCCGAACGGGCTGCCCGTGAACTCTTGGCCAATGAGCTCATCGAGCGTTGGTGGATCGTCTCCGCCGAGGAGTTTGAGGTCGAGCGCGGTCTTGAGATCCCGCCCCCTAAAGTGACCGAAGAGCCAGAGATCCGCGTCGAAACCTTTGATCTCTCCAAGCTTAGCGATGAAGAACTACTTAGACTCTCTAAAGAACGTCTCTTGGCCCTAAACCTTAAAGAGATGCAGACCCTAAGGGATTACTTTGCCAGGCCAGAATTCATCAAGGTTCGTCAAGAACATGGTCTTGGCCCAGAAATTACTGATGTCGAACTAGAGTCTTTAGCCCAGACCTGGTCTGAACACTGCAAACACAAGATCTTCAACGCCAAGATTACTTATACCGACCAAACCACCGGGGTGACCGAGGTCATCGACAGCCTGTTTCGCACTTATATCAGGCGTTCCACCGAAGAGATTCGCGCGGAGAAAGGCGAGGCGGACTTTTGTCTCTCGGTCTTCGTGGACAACGCCGGAGTAATCAAGCTGAATGAGGCCTGGAACGTGGCCTTCAAAGTCGAGACCCACAACAGTCCCTCAGCCCTTGATCCATACGGCGGGGCCCTTACTGGGATTGTCGGGGTCAATCGAGATCCGTTTGGTACTGGCAAGGGTGCCCTCCTGGTCTTTAACACTGATGTCTTTTGTTTTGCCCCTCCAGATTGGGATAAACCCCTGCCTCCAAGGCTTCTCCACCCCAAGCGTATCTTTGAAGGCGTGCGCGAGGGCGTGGAACACGGAGGTAACAAGAGCGGCATCCCTACGGTAAACGGCTCTCTAGTCTTTGATCCGCGCTATCTCGGTAAACCCTTGGTCTTTTGCGGCACAGGGGGCATCATGCCGGCTGAAGTCTGCGAGGAACCGTCCTGGAAAAAGGGAGCCAGGCCCGGTGATCTGGTGGTCATGGTCGGTGGCCGCATCGGTAAGGATGGTATCCACGGGGCCACCTTTTCTTCGGAAGAATTGCACGAAGGAAGCCCGGCCACAGCCGTACAAATCGGAGACCCCATTACCCAGAAAAAGATGTTTGATTTCCTGTTACTTGCCCGCGACGAATGTCTCTATAACTCCATCACCGACAATGGGGCCGGTGGGCTTTCCTCCTCGGTGGGGGAAATGGCCCGGGAGTCCGGTGGGGCAGAGCTTGATCTGGACAGGGCCCCGCTTAAATACCACGGCCTTCAGCCCTGGGAGATCTTGGTCTCGGAGAGCCAAGAGCGGATGACCGTGGCTGTCCCCCCGGATAAGATCGACCGCTTCCTTGAACTGGCCCGGCGCATGGATGTCGAGGCCACGGTCCTTGGTCGGTTTACGGATTCCGGCTATTTCCACATTCGTTACCAAGGAAAGACCGTGGGGCTCTTGCCCCTCAAGTTCTTACACGAAGGGGTCCCTCAGCTTGAGCTTACAGCCGTATGGGAGCCCCCGAGTCTTCAAGAACCCTCCTTCCCTGAACCCGAAGACCTAGGTTCGGTGCTCAAGGAAATGCTTTCCCGCCTAAACGTCTGCTCTAAAGAATATGTAGTCCGGCAGTACGACCACGAGGTCCAAGGGGGAAGTGTGGTCAAACCCTTGACCGGGGTCATGGACGATGGCCCGAGCGATGCCGCTGTGCTAAGGCCTGATCTGGATCGCTTAGACGGCCTGGTGGTCTCCCATGGGATCTGCCCCAAATTCTCTGACCTAGATACCTACTGGATGGTGGCCAATGCCATCGATGAAGCCATCCGTAATGCCGTCTGTGTCGGAGGAGACATCGAACACATGGCTGGGCTGGATAACTTCTGCTGGTGCGACCCCATTCAGAGCGAAAAGACCCCGGACGGCCATTACAAACTGGCCCAATTGGTCAGGGCCAATAAGGCCCTCTACGACATGACCCGCGCTTATGGAGTGCCTTGTATCTCCGGCAAGGATTCGATGAAAAATGACTACTTGGCTGCGGAGCTGAACCTTAGTCCAGAGAATAATCCCTATGGTGTCGGACAGGTCCTCCCTGATGGGAGCCTAAAGATCTCTGTGCCGCCTACCCTCCTCTTTTCGGTCTTGGCCCGTATCCCGGATGTACGCCTGGCCATGACCATGGACGCCAAAAACCCAGGGGACCTGGTCTACATCCTTGGTCTAACCAAAGACGAACTAGGTGGGTCGGAATATTTTGCCAGCCGTGGGTTCATCGGGACCAAGGTCCCTCAAGTCAAAGCCCAGGAGGCCCGGGATCGATACCTGCGCCTGCGGGAGGCCATTTACTATCGCCTGGTCTCTTCAGCCCATGACTGTTCTGATGGCGGCCTGGGAGTAGCCTTGGCGGAGAAGTGTTTCGCTGGCGGGCTCGGTATGATTATTGATCTTTCGGCGGTACCTTATGAAGGCGAAAAGCGGGCTGATTATATCCTCTTTTCCGAATCAGCCAGCCGGATTGTGGTCACGGTTCCGCGTGACAAACAAAAGGATTTTGAAAAACTCTTTAGCGGAGCAATGTGTGCCTTAGTTGGTGAGGTGGTGGCCGAGCCGGTGCTTACCATCCGCGATACTACGGGGGCTACGCTTCTTGAGGAAAATATTTATGAGCTTAAGGCCGCTTGGAAGAAACCTCTGGCTTGGTAGTCTTATGAAAAAGGTTTGTCTCTGGATTATTTTCTTTTTTGGCTTGGTGACCACGGCCAAGGCCTATTTTTTGGTCGTCATTCAAGAAAAAGGCGGGGGATACGCCACCCGAGGAGAAAAGGTCAGTTGGCTTGTCTTCCGTGGGGAACCTTTCCAAGGCCTTGTCCAAGACCTGATCACTCCTAAGGCCTTTGTAAGGACCCCTCAGGGAGGAAAAGACCCGGTGGCCTTTACGGTCATCGAGCTTAAAGACTATAAAACCGGCAAGAAACGCCATGCCTTCTACGTCCGCTATACTCCTACAGAGATAGGAGATTACTATCTGTGCCTGCTCTCCCAGAAGACCTATATTCCGGAATTGAATGAAGTCTGGCGGGAGATAACCAAGGTGCCCTTGCATGTTGAAAGCGAAAAGGCCTGGGAGATTCCGGTGGGTCTAGAATTGGAAATCGTGCCCCTTACCAGGCCCTACGGCCTTACTACCGGCCAGATATTTCGAGGAAAGGTCTTCTCTCAAGGGGTGCCGGCTTCTCATGTCTTGGTTCAAATCACCCATTATCATGGCCTCTTTCTCCCTTGGGAGTCCTTACCCAAGGATACTTATGGCAAACTCGATCGCCCGCTCATGTATCTTTCCCTTTATACCGATGAAAACGGAACCTTTTCCGTGGCCTTTAATCAGCCAGGGTGGTGGCTTATTTCCGCCCGGGTACCCCAGGGCTTTGTGACCTTAGCCAACCAGAGGTTTCCCCTCTTCCTTAGAGGAAGCCTTTGGCTCTATGTCAGACCGCCCTTTATCCCTCAGGGATCATTCCCAAAGATAGTCCCCACGCCTTGAGCTGCTTTAGCATCCGCTGGCGATGACTCCCCGGCCAATAGATCCGTCCACAGCTCGGGCAGAGACGAAATTCGGCCTGGGTCTCATAGATATAATCCGGCACCAGGCCAAAAACTTCTTCCCGGGAGACGTCCTTTAAGCGTATGTTACAACGAATGCAAAGGGTAAAGGGCCTTATCCGCGGATACAGAGCCAATTTCTCCAGGACAAAACGCAGTTGTTCTCCGACCAGATCCGAAGGCAGGAGAACGACTTGTGGGCGCTTGGCCCATTCTCTATTACGTGTAAGGAGAATTTTATCTGGGGGGATGTTTTCCAAGCTACGGGCCTCGATTAATTCGGTTTCTATACCCAGGATACGCAGCCATTTTACCAAACGGCCTACGGTCTTATCACCAGCCAAGGCCTTAGAGGCGTTCCAGTTCATATTTCCTGGTGCCAAGGCCTATCTCCTCGGCATGGGTCAACTGGACTGACCAATCTACCTTGGGATATAAGGCCCGAAATTTGTCCTCTCCAGGCCCAGCCTGGATCTTGGCCCCGGGTAAGGTTGACTCTTGATTGACCAGGTCAACCGCCGCTTGGTCAATGGCCACCGGATCATCCGAGGCCAGGATACCGATGTCTCTGACGATGGGATAATCGTTGAAATGGTAGCAATCACACGCCGGGGAAATATCCTTGACCAAGGTAATAAAGATGACCCGATCCCTCTTGTTAGAAATCACAGCATAGGCATATTCCGCCATCTTCTTCATAAAAGTCACCGCCTGCTCATTCCACTGGACCTTGATCGCCCCCTGGGGGCAGATGGCAATACACTCGCCGCAACCGATACACTTCTTTTCATTAATGCGCATTCGCTTTTTCTTCGCTCCCTCCACCCACTCCGGGGCCCCTACCGGGCAAAACTCAAGACAGGTCCCGCAGCCAATACAATATTTCTTGTTTACTTTGGGAGAGATGGTCGAATGTTGCTGGAGTTTTCCTTTACGGGCAGCCCCGCCCATGCCGAGGTTCTTGATCGCCCCGCCGAACCCGGTAAGCTCATGGCCCTTGAAATGGCTCATGACCACTAGGCCGTCAGCCCGGTAGATCTCCTTAGCGATATAAAATTCCTGAAGGACTGGGAGAGGAAGCTCCAAACGCTCGTAGGTATTGCCCAGAAGGCCGTCGGCAATGATAAGAGGGGCTCCGACCACGGCATAGTCAAAACCATTGGCAATAGCCGTCTCCAGGTGGGTTATGGCATCAGAACGACTCCCCTTGTAAAGGGTGTTGCTATCGGTCAAAAAGGGCTTTACCGGGATGGCCTTTAGCCTTTCCACTACCCGCCTGACCCATTGGGGGCGAATATAGGCCAGGTTCCCCTTCTCTCCGAAGTGGATCTTGATCCCGATGAGGCTTTCTTTACGAAAGCGCTTGGGTAGATCAAAAGGGGCCAGCAATTTGTCAAGTTTATCCAGGAGACTCTTTTTCTTTTCTACCCGAAAATCGACAAAATAGACCTTACTCGGCATAGACTATCCCTCGTCTTCATCTCCTAAGATACTGCCAAGGATACCGCCTACTCCAGCCCCCAAGGCCCCCAGACCAACCGTCCTGGCAGTGGAGGACTCCGGGGCCTCCCTAGGACCTGCCGCCTGAAGCTGCCGCCTGAGTTTAGCCAAGGTCATGGTTTGGATGACTACCGTTCCGGGACCGGTAAGGGTAGTCAGAAAAAGGCCTTCGCCACCGAAAAGGGCGGTCTTGATCCCACCTACAAACTGGACGTCATAACTAACCGACTCGTCCCAGGCCACTACACACCCGGTATCAACCCGGATGGTCTCTCCTGGGGCAAGGTCAAAGGTGACCAGATCTCCTCCAGCATGGATGAAGACTACCCCGTCTCCAGAAAGCTTCTCGACGATGAAGCCCTCGCCGCCGAAAAGGGCCCCGCCTATCCGTTTTTGAAGGGCGATGGAGAGATCGATCTCTCCTATAGCGGCCAAAAAGGCATCTTTCTGGGCCAGGATGGCCTCTTGAGAAAGACCGATGGGCAAGATTCGACCGGGGAAATCCCCGGCAAACCCTACTTCGCCTTCGCCTTCAAAGAAGGTAAGAAAAAGGGACTCTCCAGCGAGCACCCTTTTCCCGGCAGAGACGATCTTCCCCAAAAACCCTTTGTCTTTACCGGTGCTCATCCGGCTTTCCATCTGCACTGGTCCGCGGAGGTAGACCATCTTGCCCGCCTCGGCAAAGACCGGATGCCGCCCCACCCTTACCTTGAGCATTTCTAAATTATCACCAACGATTTCGTAAACCTTGGTCTGCCGTTCTAAGACCTTCATCTCTCCTCCTTGTCTTGATCAGGATCTTACCCATGAAGTGATTTTACCACTACCTTATTTTTCAAGAGCCTTCTTGGATTCAGTTCGACCTCACCCTCTAAAATATGAAATCCCCCGAGGGGGTTGCTCAAGTCTTTAAAACCTTTCTTGTCTTTGATCTTAAAAGAGATCGCTATTTTGACGATACTACAATAGAAATAATCAGGGGGAAAAGGGCAAATCATGCCGAAAAAGATCCTTTCTCCGGTCTCAAGAATCGAGGGGCATTTGTCGGTAGAAGTAAAGGTAAGGAGTGGACAGGTAGCAGAGGCTTATATTCGAGGCGAGATGTACCGGGGGATCGAAAACATCGTCCTTGGTCGTCGACCTCTGGATACCATTCGCATTGTGCAACGGATCTGTGGAGTATGCCACGAAGTACACGGCATAGCTGCGGCCAGGGCGGTAGCCCAAATTTACGGTATTCATCCCCCACCCAATGGTGCTTTGCTCATGGACATCATCTTGGCCCTTTATCTTACTTGTGATCACATCCTCCATTTCTATCAGCTTGCTCTGCCTGATTACGTGGATTTTTCCATACTTACTTCCTACCGTGGTTCTGACCCATTGTTTAAACAATTACGTGATTGGCTGGCGGTAAAGAGGCCTCTTCTGCTCTTGAAAAAGGCCCCGGGAGACTACATCAAAGACCCCAAAATAGTCTCTTCCTTTTTTGCTCATTATATCGAGGCCCTGGAGATGGTCGCCAAAGGCGCCCGGGGGCTGGCCGTTTTGGGGAGCAAGGCCCCGTTTTCTCACGCCGTCTTTCCTGGAGGGATTTCTGCCGATCTTTCCGCCGACCGTATAGCCAAAGTAGAAAATATCACCCAAGAGCTCTATCGTTTTGTCAAGACTACCTATCTCCCAGACGTCAAAAGATTGGCTCGACTCTATCCCGCCTATTTCTGTCTTGGTGTTGGATGGAGAAACCTTTTGGCTTACGGAGGATTTACTTCGGTTGGGGAACCCCTTTTTGAGGCCGGGGTATGGATCAATGGCCAAAGGTACCCCCTTTCAACGGAAAAGATCGTCGAGCACGTTGCCTATTCTTATTACGAAGGAGAAGCCAAACCGTTTTTTGAAGAAGAGACCCACCCCCGACCCCAAAAGCCAGGGGCTTACTCTTGGATCAAGGCCCCGCGCTATGACGGGCACCCTATGGAGACCGGACCTCTGGCCAGAATTTGGTTTTCAAAAGAAGGGAACCCTCGTTTTTTGGCCTCTCTGAAAGAACTCGGATATTCAGAGAGAGAAGCGGTCTCGGTTATGGGAAGACACCTAGCCCGGGCCCTAGAGGCCGAACTCCTCTTGGAATTTGTCCTAAAGGCCCTGGATCGACTAGACCCAGCCGGCCCTACCATTACAAACGTAAATCCCGAAGAACCCATCAGCGGCCAGGCATATGCCCTTTCCAACGCCGCCCGAGGGGATCTGCTTCATTATCTAGAAGTAGACCAAGGTCGGGTAAGACGATATCAAGCCGTGGTCCCCACCACTTGGAATTTTTCACCCCGTGATGAAAGAGGTCTCATGGGCCCGGCGGAAAAGGCCATCGTGGGCACGCCGGTAGCCTTTAAAGAAGGCCTTATCGAGGTAGGCCGGGTGGTGAGGAGCTTTGATCCTTGTATGGCCTGTAGTGTCCATTAAGGAGGATCAAAAAATGAAACCTTTCGACCGCCGGGAGTTTCTCAAGTTTTGCGGACGACTTTCCTTGGCCCTTTTTGGCACCGCGACCTTTGGTCCAGGGCTGGCCAAAGGATTGGTGCGCTTGGCAAACGGCGAAATAAAGGTCCTTTGGCTTAGCGGACAAGGATGTAGTGGTGACGCCATGGCCCTGGTTTACGGAGATGCCCCACCTATTGTACCGTTACTTACTTCTTTAGTGGACCTTCGCTTTCATCCCCTTCTCTCCGCTGCCCAAGGGCAAGCAGTAATAGAAATTTTCGAGGCCGCCTCTCGAGAAGGGAATTTCATCCTCTGTTTTGAAGGGGCAGTGCCTGCCGGTATGCCAAAGGCCTGTGTCATAGGCGAAAGGCCAGTAACCGAATGGCTGGCCCAACTTGCTCGTGCCGCTGACCTAGTCATTGCTTGTGGCACCTGTGCCTCCTATGGTGGTATCCCACATGCCTCCAAAGAAACAGGTTCTATTTCTGTAGCCGAATATCTGAAACAAAAGGGACTTTCCAAGCCAGTGGTGCGTATCCCCGGTTGCCCGATGAACCCCGCCCGTTTTACCGGCACTGTGGCCTATTTCGCCGCTTACGGGAAATTGCCTCCGCTGGATGAAGATGGCCGACCTCTTATGTATTACCGTGATCTGATCCATGAAAACTGTCTGCGTTTTCATTATTTCGTTGAGGATAAATATGCCAAATCCCTTTCAGAAAAGGGGCTTTGTCTCTTCTGTTTTGGCTGTCGAGGCCCCCTCACCCGGGCAGACTGCCCCTTGAGGACTTGGAACGGTGAGGATAATTGGTGCATAAGGGCTAACACCCCTTGCATCGGTTGCGCCCATCCTGAATTCCCCTGGGACCCGGAAGAAGGTATCTATCGGGACCCTTCGACCATTCCACCTAAAATAGAATTAGGGAAGGAGGAGGCATGAGATTCGGATTAAAACATAAGGTAGCCCTTCTCTTTTTGGCCAATGCCTGCCTCTTCCTCCTTATCTATTGGCAGGCCATACGTCATATCTCGCGCCTTTACGAAAAAGAAATCGTGAACACCGTCAATCAGATGGCCTTGATGAGTACCGTGGGGGCCATTGATGCCCTGCGCAAGGGTAATATGAGTTCTTTTTCCCATCTTTTACAACAAGCTAGTCGGGCCAAAGGTATCCAGGAACTCTCCCTCCTCAGCCCAGAAGGAGAAGTCCTTTATTCCTCAAGACCCGAGGCCGTGGGTCATCGTTATGATTTGCAAAATCTATCCGAGTTAAGAAAGAAGGCCTTTGTAAGGCTTATCTCAGTCAAAACCACCCGTTATTGCATGGTATGCCACCAGGATTGGCCTGAAGGGAAGATAAATTCTTATTTCCTCGTCTCTTACGATAAGCGTGTTCTTCGGGCGGCCGCCGCGGTAAAAAAGAAAGGTTTTACAGTGGCCATCGGCGTCTTTGCCGCGGCCCTAGGCATCTCCCTCCTCATTTTCTATCTCACCGTCGATCGTCCGCTCTCAAGATTTCACCAAGGCGTCGAAGAGATCGCTAAGGGAAATCTCTCCTATCGATTCGACGTCAAAGGAAGAGACGAAATTAGCCAGATGGGTCGCTATCTCAATGAACTGGTAGAAGATCTCCAAAATCTCCTCGCCAACATGACCACCAACGCCGGCAAAATAGCCCAGATCACCAAACAAGTGGTAGAAGGTTCGGAAAACATAGTCCACACCGCAGAAAAACAAGAAAAATTGGCCTTTCGGGCCAAAGAGGCCTCAGGGGATCTGGATCAAGTGGCTCAAAAGGCCGGAGAAGTGGAAGATGCCGTGGAAAGAGCGGTGGAGATCGTCCAAAGCGGCCAAGAGGTGGTCCAACGGGTGGAAGAGGGGATCTCCCATCTCTCTAATTCGGTAGTAAATGTCTCTGAAAATCTCAACAAATTACACACCCTTTCCGGAGAAATAGGTCGAATCATACAGATCATTCAGGAAATTTCGGAACAAACCAATCTTTTGGCCCTAAACGCCACCATTGAGGCGGTGAGGGCCGGAGAGGCAGGCAAAGGCTTTGTAGTCGTGGCCAACGAGGTCAAGGAACTCTCTCGCAGTACCCATCGGGCCACCAAAGAGATAGACAAGATCCTCTCTGCCATCCGAAACGAGGTGGAAGGTGCGGTAAATCTCATGAAAGAAAGTGTCAAGGAAGCAGAAACTGGACAAGAACTGGCCAGTGAGATCGAAGAATTTTTCCGTAATGTGGCCCAGGAGATCAGTTTTATCGAGGAGGCCGTACATCGTATGGGTGAACTCTCCCGAGAGGTGGCTCGCTTTGCCACCAAAGACCTCCAAGAGATCTATCAAGGAGCCATAGAAAATAAGGAGATCGTCTCTGAGCTGGAAACTATTTCCAAGGAATTGAAAGAAGCGGTAGAGAACTTGGAAGAATTAATGGCCAAGAGCCGGGACAAAGTTCTCTCCAAGGCTTAGAAGGCGGGGCATGGCCCCGCCTAACTACCTAACAAGTTAGTTTCTGTGGGCAGCCCTCATCTGAGCGGCCAACTCTTTGATCTC
>CAZROA010000021.1:0-7023 GCA_964601575.1 uncultured Thermodesulfobacteriota bacterium | reverse complement strand
TCGGGAATGTCTTCTTCCCGAATCACCCCGCCCCGCAGGGCATCGTCCAAATCGTGGTTTATGTAGGCAATAATATCCGCCACCCGCACCAGTTGCCCCTCAAGGGTTACCGGTAGGTCTTCAGAATCCTCCGGGAGGATGGGCCCTTTGCCTTTGGAGTGCTTAAGAATACCGTCTCTTACTTCAAAGGTGAGATTAAGGCCCTGACCGTCTTTTTCAAGAAAGTCCACCACCCGGAGGCTCTGTTCGTAGTGGCGAAAGCCCTCAGGATGAAGCTCGTTTAATACCGCCTCGCCGGCGTGTCCAAAGGGGGTATGGCCAAGGTCATGCCCCAAGGCAATGGCCTCGGTGAGGTCTTCATTAAGTCTCAGGGCCCGGGCCATGGAGCGGGCTATCTGGGCCACTTCCAGGGTGTGGGTAAGCCGGGTGCGGTAGTGGTCTCCACCCGGGGAGAGAAAAACCTGGGTCTTGTGTTTGAGCCGCCTAAAGGCCTTGCTGTGGATGATACGGTCTCGATCCCGCTGAAAACAAGTGCGTACCGAGCATTCTTCCTCAGGCCTTAGACGGCCACGGCTTTGCCTGGCCTTGGCCGCAAAGGGCGAAAGGATCTTTTCTTCCAGGGCCTCAAGTTCTTCACGAATGGTCATAAACTAAACTCAGTTCGTTTGTAAATCCAGTTTAACCAAGGCCCAAATTCGTGCCAACGTTGGCTACATTTCCCAAAATGGCAGGGCCAAGACCCCATCCCCTAAGGGAAGCTTTACCTCCCCGGGGTGAACGACATAGCCTGGAAGTACTCTTTCACCCAGCAGTTTACGAAAAGACTTTATGGAAGAGGCCATCTGCAGGCGAGGGGTGGAAGAGAGTTTCACTTCAAGGGGTAAAAGATGGCTATTTACCTCTAAGACAAAATCTACTTCCATCCCGGAAGAAGTACGCCAAAAATAGATCCTGGGCTCAAGCCCCCGGTGCCACATGGTCTTGATTATTTCAGAAAGGACAGCGGTTTCAAATATGGCCCCGCCCAGAGGACCAAGGGCAGCCTGTTCGATGTCTTTGAGCCCAGCCAGATAACAAAGGAGCCCCACGTCTATCAAATAGACTTTGGGGGTCTTGACCAATCTCTTGCCAATATTGGCAAAATAGGGTCTCAAAATAAAAATCTGGTGGGTAGCTTCAAGCACTGAAATCCAGGCCTTGACCGTATTCACCGCCAGGCCTAGGGTGCGCGAAAGCTCAGTGAGGTTTAATAACTGGCCAGAACGAATGGCCAAGGCCCTTAAGAAGACCTGAAATTGGGAAAGATCGCCTATCTGACGCAGGGAACGAACATCTCTTTCAAGATAGGTCTGCACATAACTTGCGTGCCAGAGGGTAATGTCCCTTGAAGGATTAGCCACTAATTCTGGATAAAAGCCGCGGAGGAATTTTTGCCAAAGCTCTCTATAGGAAAACTTTTGATCTGTTCGATCAGGGTTTTCCCGTTCCCAAAAAAGAGCTCTTTCCGGCTCGCCTGTTTCTTCCCTTAAAGTTAGGGGCAAAAGTTTGAGGATAGCCGCGCGCCCGGCCAGAGATTCGCTTACTTTGGCCATCAGGAGCAAATTTTGTGAACCGGTAAGGATAAATTGCCCTGGGAGGTCACGCTTTGTGTCTATTATTTCTTTGATATAGGGGAGGAGATCCGGGGCGTATTGAATTTCGTCAAGGATCACCGGTGGAGGATAAAGGGCCAAAAAGCCACGAGGGTCATCAAGGGCAGCCTGCCTTACATCCGGCAGTTCCAAAGAAACATAGTGATAATCCGAGGCAAAGAGGTGCTTCAAAAGGGTTGTTTTCCCAGACTGGCGCGGACCGGTTATGACCACAGCGGGGAATTCTCTGACCGCCTTTTGAATGGTTGTTTCTAGGGTTCTGGTAATATACGTCATCTTTGAAATTATGCATTAAAAATGCACAATTTCAAAGATTTTTTCTCGAAGCCAAATCCATTTTACTCTCGAAGCTATAAGTTACAGCTCGAATATCTGCCTAAAATTTTATTTAGCGGTCCACAAAAGGTCTGAATTGGTCTATATTGGGCCCAAATTATCTTGTAGGAGAGTCTATGAAGCCCAAGAAGATTGTTTTGGCCTACTCCGGTGGGTTGGATACCTCGATCATTTTGCGTTGGCTAATTGAACATTATCAGTGTCCGGTGGTGGCCTATTGTGCGGACATAGGTCAGGAGGAAGATTGGGAGGCGGTCCGACAAAAGGGCCTCTCCACCGGGGCTGAACAGGTAATCATTCGCGACTTGAAGGAAGAGTTCGTGCGGGACTTCGTCTTTCCAGCCATCAAGGCCAATGCCGTCTACGAAGGCGGCTACCTCATGGGCACCTCCCTGGCCCGTCCGCTGATCGCCAGGGAACAGATCAAAGTGGCCCGTGAGGTGGAGGCCGACGCCGTGGCCCATGGGGCTACGGGCAAGGGCAATGATCAGGTACGTTTTGAGCTTACTTACATGGCCCTGGCTCCTGATCTTCAGATCATCGCCCCGTGGCGGATCTGGGAATTTCGGGGTCGAGAAGATCTGATCGCCTTTGCCGAAAAACACGGTATCCCTGTACCGGTGACCAAAGAGAAACCCTATTCCATCGACGCCAATCTCTTTCATACCAGCTACGAAGGCGGCATCCTGGAGGACCCTTGGCAGGAACCTCCAGAAGACATGTTCCAGATGACCGTGGCCCCGGAGAAGGCCCCGGATGAGCCCGAATATCTCGAGATCGACTTCGAGAAAGGCGTGCCGGTGGCCATAAACGGCGAAAGCCTTTCGCCAGCGGCGCTTCTGGCGCGTTTAAACCAGATCGCTGGGCGCCACGGTGTGGGCCGGGTGGATATGGTCGAAAACCGATTTGTCGGCATCAAGAGCCGCGGGGTATACGAGACCCCGGGTGGCACCGTGCTCCATGTGGCCCACAGGGCGCTTGAGCATCTCACCATGGACCGAGAGGTGATGCACCTACGTGACAGCCTTATCCCTCGGTTTTCCGAGCTCATCTACTACGGCTTTTGGTACTCATCGGAGATGGAGGCCATGCAGGCCTTTATCGACGAAACCCAGAAAAACGTCACCGGCACGGTGCGCATCAAGCTTTACAAAGGAAACGTCACCGTGGTAGGGCGCAAGAGCCCGCGTTCGCTTTATCTCAAAGAATTGGCCACCTTTGAGGCCGACACCCTTTACAACCAAAAAGACGCCGAAGGATTTATCAAACTCCAAGGGCTACGCCTCAAAGTGCAGGCCCTGATTAAGCAAGGCGTTTTAAATAAAAGTCAGTCATAAAAAAGACGAATATACCTACTAAATGTATTGTTCGAAATTAGAGAGTCGTATATACTGGAGAAACTCGGAAAAAGTATTGGTCAATATAGAAAAGCTTTCGATCTTTTATGAGAAATACTCTTAGACTCCTTCGCCCGCATCAATGGATTAAGAATAGTTTCGTATTAGCGCCGCTAGTTTTTGCGGGAAAGTTTTTGGAACCCGAGGCGCTCAAACAAGCTTTGTTGGCATTTTTAGCCTTTTGCGTGGCTTCTTCGGCTACCTATGTACTCAATGACCTCAAAGATATCGAAAAGGATCGCAAGCATCCTGTAAAGCGCCTTAAACGTCCTTTGGCCTCTGGAGCTGTCAGTCCCAAAACAGCTAAATTCATTTTGGGACTCTTGTATCTCATTCTGGCTATCTTTCTCTTTTTTTCTTTTACACGAAAATTTATGATTCCCATTCTGCTTTACCTTGTTTTGAACATTTTTTACACCTACAAACTCAAATACATACCTGTTTTAGACATATTTTGTATTGCCACAGGATTTGTGCTTCGTATCTTTGCTGGAGGCATGGCCATCTCTGTTCCCATCTCTTCCTGGATGCTGATTACCACTCTATGTCTAGCCTTATTTCTGGCCTCGGCCAAAAGACTTCAAGAACTTTGCGTTCAGGGAGACAATGCCCGCAAAGTCCTCCAAAGCTATACTTTGAAACTGCTTGAAGGTTACGCCCAGATTTCAGCTGCTGGAGCATTAGTATTTTATAGCCTGTTTGTCATTACCTCACGTCCTGAATTGGCGCTTTCGGTACCATTTGTCATCTTTGGGCTTTTTCGCTACTGGTTCGTAGTAGAAGTCCAGAAGAGAGGAGAATCACCTACGGAAGCTTTACTGAAAGACATACCGTTGGGCATAACGGTTGTGCTCTGGATATTATTTTGTCTCTGGCGACTTTGGCCTGAAGGGTCTTTTCATAGCCTTTTAGCCATAACGAAGAAGTAAAACTCGGCCTCAAAGATGACGAAATGGTAAGCGGGGGAGCATCTTACCCGCAAGAGTACCGAGTGGCGGATTCTTCCCCGTCACTGCGAGCCGCAAAGCGGCGAAGCAATCTAGATCCCTCGCTTTGCTCGGGACAGGGATCGCTTCGGGTTCTGACGAACCCTAGCGATGACGGAATGGCAAGTAGGAGAGCGCGGACATCCCGCCCGCAAGGTGAGGGAATAGTTTTCAGGGAGCATTTGAGAGATGGTTCAAATGGCAAAGGAAAAACTTACGGCTTGGTCGCGGTATCCGGTAGTAAAGGTTGAAACAGCTACCCCTCGAGATCTGGAAAGCCTCAAAAAAACATTTGAGAATTTTGAGCAGTTTGTAGCTTACGGTTGTGGCCGAAGTTACGGAGATGCCCCATTGGGGCCACAGGTAGTCAAGACCGAGAGACTACGGTTCTTTTCTCATTTTGACGAAGCGACAGGCGAGTTGATAGCCGAAGCAGGAGTAACGCTTGAAGAGATCATCAAACACTTCTTGCCTCGCGGGTGGTTTTTGCCTGTCACCCCTGGAACCAAATTTGTAACCCTTGGTGGGGCGGTCGCCGCAGATGTTCATGGGAAAAACCACCACCGTGATGGTTCATTTAGTCGCTGGGTAACAGGGCTTAAACTCCTCATGCCTGACGGGCGAGAAGTATTTTGTTCTCCTGATCAAAATGAAGAACTCTTTCGAGCTACCTGTGGTGGCATGGGACTTACGGGCTTCATTTTTGAAGTGCGCCTCAAACTCAGGCGGGTACCAAGCAGCTACATCCGCGAAACCATTATCAAATGCCGTTCGCTTGAAGAGAGCCTAGCAGTGTTCGAAGAGCACGAAGACGCGCCTTATTCTGTATCTTGGCTTGATTGTACGGCTTCAGGTAAGGAATTTGGACGCTCCCTTCTCATGCTGGGTGATCATTTCCCCTCTGGGGGACTCCATTTGGCCAAAGAAGGTTCTTTGAATTTTCCATTAGACGCACCAACTTTTACCTTAAATCCTTACTCTATCAGGCTGTTCAACACCCTTTACTATTCCCGTGTTCGAGGGAAGGTCCTTGGCCGAACGGTTCTCTACGAAGAATTCTTTTATCCTCTTGACCGCATCCAAAACTGGAACCGTCTTTATGGAAAGAACGGCTTCTTGCAGTACCAATTCGTGGTTCCTAAAGAAGCCGGGCGAAAAGCGATAAAGGAAGTGCTTCATCAGATAAGAGACACGGGAGAGGCGCCGTTTCTCAGTGTCTTGAAACTTCTAGGAAAAGGAAACGACTATTATCTTTCCTTCCCCATGGAAGGATATATTTTGGCCCTTGATTTTAAACTCACGCCAAGGCTTTTTACCCTACTTCAATTGCTTGATGAAATTGTCCACTACTATGGAGGGCGTATATATCTGGCCAAAGATGCAAGGCTTAGCAGACCATATCTGGAACAGGGCTATCCTAAACTCAAAGATTTTATAGCCCTCAGAGAAAAGTGGGGTTTAAAGGGCAGAATAGAGTCCTTCTTGTCAAAAAGACTGGGTATTTAGGAGAAACGTTATGGAACACTACATTTTGATTTTGGGGGCAGGGTCTGACATTGCTCAAGAATTAGCCAAACTATACGCCGAAGAAGGGTACAATCTTTATTTAGCTTCGAGAAACCTAGATTTTTTGAAACGAATGGCCAAAGATCTTGAAACACGTTACGAAATAAAAGCCAAACCTTTATATTTTGATGCTGTGTCCTACGAAACACACCAAGAATTTTATGCTTCTTTAGATCCTGCTCCTCTGGGAGTAGTGGTGGCTTTTGGATACCTAGGGGATCAAACCCTTGCCCAAAAAGACTTTGCCGAAGCTCGCCGCATCATAGAGACTAATTTTTTGGGCGCCGTTAGTATTTTGGAAATAGCCGCAGCGGATTTTGAGAACCGAGGAGCTGGTTTTATTATCGGCATAAGCTCTGTAGCCGGAGACAGAGGCCGCCAGAGCAATTACATATACGGCGCCGCCAAAGCAGCTTTCAGTATATATCTTCAAGGTTTGAGAAATCGGCTTTATAAAAGTGGTATCTCGGTACTCACCGTAAAACCCGGTTTTGTCTCAACTAAAATGACCGAGCATATGTCTTTACCTAAGCTTTTAACCGCTACTCCTTATAAAGTGGCTAAAGATATTTGGAAAGCATGGCGTAAAGATAAAGATGAAATCTATACTTTGTGGTTCTGGCGATATATAATGCTCTTGATTAAATTAGTTCCAGAAGGTATCGGAAAGAGGTTGGGATGGTAATAAGGATTTTAAATGATAAATATCGTATTTTGTTTGTAATAACAACAATTATATTTACTTTGTATAATTCTCTTGGACAATTTTTTTTATATTCTCCTGGAGGATGTGATTACTGGGAACATTTGGCAACTATTTTTTCTTTTTCCAGAAACCTTTTGTATCCAGATAATCCATATATTCTATCAAATCAGCCTACGCATTTGTTTACTCCTTATCATCTTTTTTGGGGAATAATATCAAAAATTTTTAAAATTCATCCTTTTTATATTTTGCCTTGTATAGCTATAATAAATAGCTTACTATTTATGTTAGCATCTAAATATATAAGCTCTTTTTTACTAAAAAACGAAAAATTTTTTATAATATTTTTTATTGTTTTGCTCTTTTTTTGGTATAAGCCT
>CAZROA010000020.1:0-22838 GCA_964601575.1 uncultured Thermodesulfobacteriota bacterium | reverse complement strand
GTGAGTAAAGGTTTCTGAAGATGGTGTTTTACCTGCTTTAGAAATAGGCGATATTTTTCTTTCTCTCCGTCGTAAACCAGGTCTCCTAAAGCGAGGGCAAAAGATATTTCTGGATCGCGATCGATGTCATCTAGGAGTTTTTCGAAAGTGAGATGGCTGTTTTTGTTATCTCCGAATACGGCGAAGCAAAAATTATCAGGGTCAGTGATCCTTATTCTTTCAAAGTTTACGGCTATCCAATCCCTAGCTGGAAGCGGAGAGAAATGATCCCATATTTCAAGGCCGAGGAGGACGCTCAGAGCGCCAAACAAAAATATTACCCGTAAGGGATGTCTTCGGATAACTTTTAAGAGCTGCTTCATCCTTGAATAGCCCTCTCTTAGTCCGGGACTTTGTAAATTTGGTTAAAATTTCGGTGGAAGAGTTCGTAAGCCCCCTGGATGACTACTTCTTCTTTCCCTTTGAGCCCGGAAACGATCTCTATGAATCCGTTGTCCGCGAGTCCGGTTTTGACCCTTCGTTTTTTAAAGGCCCTGCCGGATTTGACGAAGACATAGGCGCGCTCTTCCTCATCGTAAACCACCGCTTCTGCGGGTAGAGCAAGGGCGCCTTTGTGTTCCTCAAGGATTATTTCTCCGCTTACCGTTTGGCCGGGGGCGAAATTCCGGAAAATCTCCTTCCCCTCAAGGAAGACTACGGTGCCTCCGGCTGATGTATGCTGAGGGGAAACCCCGATGACCTGTGCTCTGAGGGGATGGCTTGCGGTCTTTATCAGGGCGTACTTGCCGCAAAGTTTCGTCTTTTTAGGCAAAAACACCGTAGCCTTGATCCAGAGGGCTCGGGGATCGACCACTTCGGCCAAAACGGTTCCTTTTTCCACCTCTTGCCCGATAGATACGCGACGCCGAGTGAAAACCCCCGAGATAGGGGCCTTTACCTGAAGGCCGGCCCTAAGGGCCTTGAGTTCGGTTTGGACCGCTTTGAATTCGGCCTGAAGAGATAAGAGTTGTTCTCTGGCCGAAAGGACTTCCTGATAAGGGACAACCTTGATCTTTGCTCCCTTCTCCTTGAGCCTTACGGACTCTTGAGCTAGGGCGATTTCTTTTTCAAGGGCTGCCAACCGGGCTTTTAGAGAACCGAGCCTCTTTTCCGCTTCTGGACCACCAAGGACAAAGAGGGTTTCGCCCTTCTTTACCGGGCTTTCGTCAAGGGCACGGATAGAGAGAATTCTCCCAGAGGTAAGCGCTACTACCTCAACCCTTCTTTTGGAAACCACTTCGCCCATTAAGGGAACGGTACGGTAGAAGTCCCGCGTAACCGGATAGGAAACCTTGATGAAAGGAGACCCGGCCTTGACTGTTTCTCCCGCTGTTAACCAAGAAAAAGTGAGGAATAGCGCCCCTAGAAAGAGCGCCAGCCTTTTCATCGTTTTTCTACCTCCATTGGGAAATAAGTCCCAGAAGCAATTTCTAGAGCCACGCCGAGATCGCTTTGTGTCTGTCTAAGGCCAAGAATTTCAAGACGTTTGGCCAAGAGTTCCTTTTGTACCCGGTAGTAACCGAGGAGACTGGCATTTCCTTGATCAAGGGCCTTTTTATAAGCGGCGACCGATCTTTCAAGCGCCGCTACAGTCTTTTCCAAGATGGCCATTTTCCGGCGCAAAAAGGCCATCTTTGCGAGGATTTCTACGACCTCGGCCCGGGCGGAAAAGACTCTGGCCAGGTATTCGTCGTAAAGTTTCTGGCGTGTAGCCTCTTCAAGAGCAATACGGGCCTGGCCCCGGTCAAAAAAGGGAAGGTCTATGGAAATCGCCACCCCGGTGGTGATCACGTCTCCGGTATCCTTGGCCCGAAGGAGCCCTAGGCCTATCTTAGGAAATTGAGAGAGCACCGCGGCCCGAAGACGCTCGTCCTGGGCCCGATAGCTCATCTTAAGGGCCAGAAGATCAAGCCTCCTTTCGGTAAGACCGACAAGAAGCCTCTCTTTGGCAAGCAGTGGAGGCCAAGACGAAAGGGGAAGGTCTCTCTGGATCTTTAGGTTGGTCTCGGGAGGAAGCCCTAAAATACGGTTAAGGGCTAATCTTTCCTGTTCTAGCTCCTCCCTAGCGGTCTCAAGCTCGAGTTTTACCTGCTGGTAGGCGGCACGGGCGTCGGCCAAATCTGAAGCCGTCCTTTCTCCGAGAAAGACGGCCCTTTCGACTAGGGCAAGGTTCTTCCTGCCCACCTTTTCGGCCTCTCGTAAAGGGGCTACCTTCCTTTCAGACCATAGGAGACGCAAGAGATGGAGCTTGGCGGCCTCAGCCACCTGCCATTCCTGCCAGGCCACAGCAAGATCAACCGCGGTCTTTTCGGCCTTGGCCGCAGAAATCCTGGCCCCTCTGGTAAGGAGGGAGGTTATCTCCCAATCAAGCTGGAGGCCGTAAGCGTTGACCGTGCCAGAGGTGATTCCTCCGGTAGGGATCTCATAACTGGCTGAAATTTGGGGATTAGGGAGGAGACCGGCCTGAAGCAATTGGGCAGAGACTATCCTCTTTTCTACTCTTACGGCCCGAAGTTTGGGATTGGCCACCACGGCCAGGAGGGCCGCTTCATCTGGAGAGATTCCGTCTGAGAGATCGAACTCAACGGGCCTTAGAAGCGGATGTCTTATCTTGGAGGCCTCTACTTCCAAGGCCTTGAGATCCGGGGCCTTAAGAGCCATCTCCTCTGCCTTTTGGTCAAGGGGCAAAGGATGATAGGCAGCACAGCTTGAGAATAAACAACAAAAGAATATGAGCCAAAAAGGCCTGAATCTCTTCATCATCTAAACCAGATTGCCACCTCCGACGAGACTTTCTCGATCTTTATCCGTTCAACAAAGACTTTTATTGAAATTTAAAGGGCTAACCTTATTTCAAAATGATGAGAAAATTAATTTTTGGTAATGTTATGGGGAAACTTGATTCTTCATGCTATTTAGTCTTTTGGAGACTGATCTCATAAAGAGAGATTTTTCCCCATTTATCTAAAGATTGAAAAGCTAAACCAAGATTATTTAATCTGTCTTTAAGATGCAGCAATTTATCCCCTCTAACCAAAATCAGGCATTTTTTAGTTATTCTTTTAAGTTCTTCTGCTTCATTTTCCCAAGTATCTTCTATATAAGAAGCATCTTCTGTTCCTTTTGCTGGCAAATATTCCCAATCAATTCCGGTATAAAAAGCCATTCCATCATAATAAGGTTGATCTAAAGCTAAAAAGCAATGGGCATTTGCTAAATAAGGAGCAAATTTTCTGGAATAATAACGTGCATCTTGAGGCGCGGGCACAAAGGAGGCTAAAAACTTTAAGACAAGGAGAATAATAGCCCAGATGATAAAAAATTGTTTAGACATTAAAAACTTCACAAAAGAAGATTCTCTTTTTTCATAAATTTCTTGTATACCTCTTGTTGTAATAAGGACCAAAGGTGCAAAAAGTGGAAGGATGTAGAGAGGAAGCCTTGATTTAGCAAACCAAAATATAAAAAGAGGCACGTTAAACCATAGAAAGAGAAAAAGTAGTTTAGGACGCAAAATAACTTCCCAGAAAAACCATTTCTTTTCTTTAAAAGAATGGAAAATAATCGGCCAAGTAATAGACCAAGGGAAAACACCTAAGATCAATAAGGGTAAATAAAGATAAAAAGGCGCATACCAAGCACCATTTCGATGGTAAATATCTTTAAAAAGGCGACCTATAATCTGTTCTTTAAGAAAGATAGAAAGAGAACCTTTGATTTGTAAAGCTATCCATATATACCAAGCAAAACCGATACTGAAAAAGAGAAGACTTCCTAATAAGGTTATAGGTAAGGCTTTAAATTCTTTCCTTTTTATGATCCAAAATAGAAAAAGACCGGCAACAGGAGGACCAATAGCTACACCCTTAGTCAAAAAACCAAATCCCCAAAATAACCACATTAAAGTAAACCATCTTTTGGCTTCACGAGGGCTTTGAGCCAAATAACCTTTAAGAAAGGCAAACACAGCTACCGTTTCCCAAAAGACTAAAATTGTATCGGTAGTAACTATATTAGAGGCCACATAAGGAAGCAAAGTAGTAGCATAAATCAATCCTGATAAAATTCCTGTTTTCTTATCCCATAGATTTTGGCCTATCAAAGCGACTAAAAAGGAAGTTAAAGTGAAGAATAAAGCATTCGGTAGACGCACGGCCCATTCATTAATTCCCAAAATTTTCATGCTTATTGCTATCATCCAATAGGTAAATGGAGGCTTAGCTAGATGGGGATGAAAATCTCTTTGAGGAACAAGATAGTCTCCGGTAAGTAACATTTCACGGGCCACTTCTGCATATCTAGTCTCATCGAAATCATAGAGACCACGACTACCTTGAAAGGAAATAGATAAAATTAAAGAGAAAAGCAGTACAATCCAAACATTTTTACGATACATTGTAAACATAAAACCACTTAGGTTTTTATAGATGAGGCTAATGTAATAAAGAAACTTTACTCTACGATGATCGTAAGATTATTTTTTGGTAATGTTTCTAGGAGTTATTTGGAAATTCTAGGGGAAGAAAGACTGAAAAGGTGCTACCTTTATGGAGGGTGCTTTGGACGGTGATATTCCCGCCATGAGCCCGAACAATGGACAAGGCCAAACTCAAGCCTAATCCATGACCAGGGGTAGAACGACTTTTATCTCCTCGATAAAACCGCTCAAAAATCCTAGGTATCTCTTCTTCCTTAATCCCTATACCATTATCAGCCACTTCTATGATAGCAGAAGACAAATCTTTTCTTACTGATATACTTACCAAGCCACCAGGTCTTGTATATTTAATAGCGTTATCTAAAAGATTGGCCACAACACGCTGAAGCTTGGCCTTATCTCCAATGATTACTATTGACTCTGAGCATAGATCTGATTTTAAATTGATTTGTTTATCTTCAGCAACAGGGTGAAATAATTCTACTGCTTCACTAACAATCTCTCGAAGATCTAACCTTTCACGTAACATTTCAACTACACCTGAATCTGTTTGACTTATTTCTAACATGGTATTAATCATCTCTACTAGGCGATCACTTTCTTCGATTACTGTAGCAGCCATTTCCCGATAGGCATTAAGATCTTGTTCGCCAATCAAGGTTGTCTCGGCAATACCACGAATTCTAGTAATGGGGCTACGCAAATCATGAGCCACATGATCGGTTACTTCTTTCAATTCTTTTACTAAAGCTTCAATTCTTTCCAACATTTCATTAAAAGCAAGGGCCAATTCATCAATTTCCTGACCTTCATTTCCCAATGGAACTCGTTCTTTAAGATCATACTTTCCAATTTGCATCGCTGTTTTAGTAATCCTCTCCACACCAGACATGGCCTTTTTGGCGACTAACCATCCTACAAAACCTCCGCAAAGAAGCATAATTATCAGGGCTATGCCAAAGGTCATCCGATATTTTCTGGTTAGAAGTTCATCATCCTTAAGGGTGGCACCTATTTCTATGATATGACCATCTTTAGTGGCCTTGGCTAGAAATCTTGTTTTATATCTATGCCCTGGTAAGGAAAGTGTTTTAAATATGATGGATTTCTTTAATTCTAAATCTGGAAGTCCATCCCAAGAACTTAAATCTGAGGAGACTTCTACTTCTCCTTTAGGAGATACTAATCGAAAAAATATCCTTTTAAGGCCCTCAGATCTTGCTTCACGTTGAAATTCTTCCTCTAGTGCTTTAAGTCCATGAGTATAATAAAGATCTTCAAACTCTTTAGCTGCATCTAATAATTCATCATCCATCTCTTGGCGGAAATATGATACCAAAGAAAAATACATGATACTAAAAATGGTTATAGATAAAATACTAAACAAAACTAAATACCATAAAGTGAGGCGAAAGGATAAGGTTCGAAAAAAATTATTCTTTTTCTTCGAGTACATATCCCACACCTCGAATGGTGTGGATTAGTTTACGTCCAAAAGGACGATCTATTTTGTCTCGCAAACGGCAGATACAAGCTTCAACTATATTAGTTTGCGGGTCAAAATTGTAACCCCAGACATGTTCTATAATCATTGTCTTAGAAATTATTCTCCCAGCATTACGCATTAAATATTCTAGTAAAACGAATTCCTTAGGTTTCAATTCGATCTCTTGGCCTGCTCTAAAGACTTTTCTCTTAATAAGATCCATTTTTAGATCACCTACGGTAAGAGTCGTAGGCTCAATAACAGAAGTAGCGCGACGTATTAAGGCATGAAGGCGTGCAACTAGTTCTGAAAAAGCAAAAGGCTTAACCAGATAATCATCTCCACCTATTTGTAGACCTTTGACTCGATCATCCACTGAGCTTTTAGCACTCAAAATTAAAATAGGTATAGAAATACCATGCTTACGTAATTTATCGATTACGGTTAATCCGTCTAATCTTGGTAGCATAATATCCACTATAGCAACATCATAATCTTGAGTTAGCGCCAAACGAAGACCTTCCTCACCATCAGAAGCATGATCCACAACAAATCCCTCTTGCTTTAAACCTTTTAAAATAAACGAGGCCGTCCGTTGATCATCCTCAATGATTAAAACCTTCATATTTCGTTCTCGTTTTAAAAAGTTTTTGATAGCTTTATAAACTTCTTTGCCCTATTCCGCAATTTCAGCCCTATTCAAAATATCAACCGGTGATGTTTGACAAAGAGGGAAGAGGTGTTTTATTAAGCCCATGGAGCTCAGAGATCGTTTTCGGGAGCTTATTTTCACCCTGGCCTCTATCCCCAGCCCCAGCGGCCAAGAAGAAGCCATCTTGGAATATTTATGTAATCGGCTCAAGGCCTATGAAATCCCTTTTCGTAAACAAACCGTTCCGGATCGTTTTTACAATATCATTGCCAATGAAGCCCCAGAGCACCCCTTGTTGATCACCGCCCATGTAGACACCGTACCACCCTGGTTAGGGCTTTTCCCCCCGCGTATAAAGGATGATTCTTTGGAGGGATTGGGAGTTTGCGACGATAAGGCCGGGGTAGCCCTTATGCTCGTCCTCCTAGAAGAACGCAAACGCCAGGGCAAGCCCCTTCCAGCCACCTTTGCCTTTGTGGTCGATGAAGAACGTGAAGGCACGGGTTCAGCCACCTTGGCCAGGGAAAAGCTTCCACCTTATGCCGTGGTCTTGGAACCAACCAATCTCAAAATCGCCATTGCCGAAGGGGGTTCGGTGGAATTTGAAATCCATGTGAGGGGAAGATCTGTCCACGGGAGCTGCCTCCCAGAAGGGATCAACGCCATCGAAAGGGCGATTGAATTGGTAAGCCGTCTCAAGACCTTACCCTTCCTCTATGAAGAAAACCCCCTCGTTGGCCCAGGGGGGCTTAATGTAGAAAAATTTTCCGGAGGAGATGGCGAGTTAAGGGTCCCAGACCTCTGTACCCTAGAAATAGATTTTCACGTCCTCCCGGGTCAAAATACCAAAGAGATAATTAATGAGATCAAAAAGATCTTAGAGGGAGATCCGCTGGTAAGCTACATCATCAAAGACGTCTCCGAACCCTTTGAGCTTCCTCGCGATGCGCCCATTATTTCTTACCTGTGTCAGGCCTTCGAAGAGGCCTTACGAAGAAAACCTTCGCTCTCCGGAATGCCAAGCTGGACCGATGCGGCCCATCTATACGCCGCTGGTGTACAATCTGTAGTCTTTGGGCCGGGGGAACTCAGCCGTTGTCACACGCCGGAAGAGACCATAGAGCTTTCTGAGGTCGAGGAGGCCTTTCTGGTGCTGGACAAGTTGCTTGATTTACTCTCCGAGGCCTGAGAGGGCTCAAGAGGCCTTTCCATACGGATCCAAGCCCCTTGGTGAAAGGTTTCTTTAAAGCCGAGTCGTTCGTAAAACTTCTTGGCTCGATCATTGTGTTCGCCCACCCAAAGGGCCACTTTTTTATGGCCCAAGGCCTCTAAAAATCGAAAGGCCTCTTCCATCAACCTTTGCCCCAGGCCTCTTTTTTGGTAGCCCGGAGCCACCACTAACTCGTGAATTTCGGGAACTGTTTCGCCTTGAAACCGACAGTCAGGCTGGAGGGCCAAAAAGGCCACCGGTCTCCCCTGATCAAAGGCAACCCAAAAACCTCCCTGAGCATGTTTTAATAACCACCTCAGATAGCGCCTGACACGCTTGGGGTCGCGATAGGCATAAAGATAATCCTGCCCGTAGGCTTCAAGATAAAGGGCCTGTAACTCTTTTTCTAAATCTTTGAGCGACGAGATGGACTTGATGAGGATATTTTCGCGGTCCGAAGACATAAACCCCGCAAAAGGAACGACCTTTTGTGAGGACACTAACCCCTCTCGTTTCAAGGTGCAAGGTCTAATCTAAACAGCCATGGACAGCGGAGCGGCGTATTTTTCAGGAAATAGATCATATAGATGGGCAAGATAGACCCTATCCGCTTCACTGAGTTTGAACCACATGTTAGTCCGTTCGATGAAAAAGTAGATCATATCCTCTCGAGAAAGACCCGCTTGTTGGACAAGATCCAAATTAAGGGGTAATTCGTCTCGAACAAAAAATTGATACAGATTATACCCTCTAGGAAGGCCACCAAAGGCCTTTCGATACAAATAAGGTACTTGTTCAAGAGATATATGTTCTAGGACAGCATAAAGGTTGTAGTAATTGGGGTAAAGTCGTTTAGGACCGATCCGCTTAAAAAGTAAAACCTTTTCATAAAAAGCAGCATGTTCTGGACGAACCGAGATCACCAGATCCGTAGCCCCTTTCCAAAGGGCGTATCTATAAAGCACCCGGAAAATATGAAATAGAAGACTTCTGGCCCTTAAGTGGGGTAGAGCAGCCAAGGAACAAAACTCTACTAACCGACAACCCTGACGACGTAATTGATCGAGCTTGTCAGGGAAAATGGCATCACTCGGCAGGCCGAACTCTCTTGAATCAAAGACCAAACTCGCCGTACAGGCTGGTGTGGAAAGTTCGGGTAAAAAGCCCAAGATGATCCTGGTCTCAGGTAAAGCATGATAACGGGTAAACCATAACTGATAACGGTTAGGTAGAATCATCTTGGCGTCTTTATAGCGCTCATATACCAAACGAAAGGCCCCTTCAAACTCCTCTCGCTTAAAAGCAGGTTTGATCATGTAAGGTCTCTTGCTTAAGGCCTTTTGAACACCAGCAAGTTCTAAGAGCCGATAGGTTTTGTCTACTTTTTGATACATATTTTTCACCTTTCTTATCAAATTTGGAAGGATTTATTCAGTTCTACTTATTCTATCGGACGGTCTATTAAGAACTTTAAAAACGGTGATTCCGAAGTGAGTCCCTAGCGAGGTGAAAACTCTGATGTTTTGGTGCTTAAAGGCTAATAAAGCGAAAGAAGGATCTCTTTGATCGTCTCTACGGGAGGTTCTTCGTAAAACGAAAACTTACCCAAATCCTCTATCAGGACAAAGGTCAGACGACCTCGCCAGACCTTTTTATCAGCCCGCAAAAAGGACATGACCTTCTCTACGGAGAGATCGTGAGGGAGGCGAGTGGGAAGGTCAAACTTCTGGAGCAAAGCCTCAAGGCGCTCGGAAAGACCAGCCGGAGCCAGCCCTAAGGCCTCGGAAAGCCTCATCGCCGCTACCATTCCTATGGCCACACAGAAACCATGGAGTATCTGGTAGCCAGCGGCAGCCTCGATGGCATGGCCAATGGTATGGCCAAAGTTAAGGATGCGCCTAAGGCCGGCTTCTTTCTCATCGGCGGAGACTACCTCGGCCTTGATACGACAGCTCTCGTAAATGATATGTTCCAGGGCCTCTGGATCATAATGGAGGAGCCTCTCGGCCTTTTCTTCAAGGAAAGCAAAGAGTTCCGGGCTCCAGATACAACCGTATTTCACCACTTCAGCTAGACCATTACGAAAGTGTTCTAGGGGAAGGGTGCTAAGGACACCATAATCTATATAGACCCTTCGGGGCTGATAAAAAGTGCCCAAGAGATTCTTCCCTTCCGGCAGATCTACGCCGGTCTTTCCCCCAACTGAACTATCTACCTGGGCCAGAAGGGTGGTCGGAATTTGGACCAGGGGAATCCCCCTCATATAGATAGAGGCCAAGAACCCGGCCAGGTCTCCGGTCACCCCACCCCCCAGGGCGATAAGGGCCGACTTGCGGTCAAATCCAACACGGACCATCTCCCTGGCCAATTTGACCACGGTATCCATGTTTTTGGAGGCCTCACCCGCTGGGAAGACAAAGAGCCCCGCCGAAAGCCCGGCTTCCTCCATCAGGCGGAGAAAATCTTCCCCCAAAAGATCAGCCACCGTGCTATCGGTGACGACGGCGTACCTCGCCCCGAGATCGAGTTTCTTAAGATCAGATGGAACTTCAGTGAGAAGACCACCTTCGATCAGGATATCGTACCGAGTGCCGGTCTTTACCCGAATTCTTTTCATTTCTCCTGGCCTACTAGACCCGACCTGATCTCTAAATTGACCTTTTCGACGAAGGGACCAAAGGCCTTGGTCCCTTTGGCCTCACTGACCACCTTTAGAATCTCTTTATCCTTTACCACCATTCCAGAAAGCAGGGTAATCTTTTGGTCCTGAAAGACCTCTGGCAAGAGAGGGGTGCTGGGCCCCAAGAGGATAACTGCCCGTGGAGAGGTCAAAAGGTCTAGGATCTCCTCTAAAGTCTTATTGATCAAGGTCACTGAGGTGATAATGGCCACGGTGGCCTGGGGTAGATAATCGACCATCTCTACTTCGGATAAGGCTTCGGCAAAACGCCCTTCGCTTCGTTCAAAGACCCACAATTCCTGAACCTTGCCTTGGAGGCGCTTGACCAAAGGCTCAAAAAACCCCACCATGGCTACTTTGTCTTCCGGGCCGGGTTTGAGCAGGGAAAGGGGATCACCCATGAGGAAATCCTCCCGCGGATTGTTCACTACGGCATTGATGGTGGCTAATCCCACGGCGACTTCGATGGGATTAGGAGAGAGGAAATTCTTGGCCAAAAGATCAGCCGGCCTGTCGTGAAAAGAGACCTCAGGCGGGAGGATGTTACAGCCGGCCTTTTCCTCCAAAGGGGTGTAGGCCAGGCCTACCGAGCCGTTGTCCAGGGCCACAGCGGTATAACCCAGCCCGATACGCACATCTACCGCCCGGCGCCCCCGCCCACGCGAGAGCGCCTTCTCCAGCAAGCGTTCGTAGATGGTCATCTCTTTATAAGCCCGCAACTCCCTAGTTTTTCGTATTCCAGAGCCTTTTCCACCACTTTGTCCGCAATTTCAGCAAAAATCTTCCCTACCTCGCTCTCGGTATCAAGGGCGGCTGGTTTGCCCATATCCCCGCTCTTACTCACCGTGGGATCAAGGGGAACCTTTCCCAAGAAAGGCACCCTCATATCACGGGCCAGTTTTTCTCCCCCGCCTTCACCAAAGACAGGGACCTCCTGATCTCCGGCCTTGAAATAGGCCATATTTTCTATGATCCCGATGATCCGGATCTTCAATTCCTGGAACATATTAATCGAACGGGCGACGTCGGAGACGGAAAGCTTTTGCGGGGTGGTGACTACCACCACGCCGCGGATGGGAAATTCTTGGGCCACGGTCAGAGGTGCATCCCCGGTCCCAGGGGGGAGGTCAATGATCAGGAAATCAAGTACTCCCCAGTCGATGACTTCGGCCAGCTCTGAAAGGGCCCGATGGACCAAGGGCCCACGCCAAATAATAGGTTGCCCCTCAGGGGCCAGGAACCCAAAGGACATGACCTTAATCCCCCAGCGTTCTAAAGGGATGAGCATCTGATCCCGGCTAAAGGGCCTTTCCCCCTCAAGGCCCATCAGGATATGGACATTGGGGCCGTAGATATCGGCATCGAGGATACCGACTTTGTAGCCTTTTTTAGAAAGGGCCACGGCCAAGTTGACGGCCACCGTGGTCTTGCCCACGCCCCCTTTGCCGCTGGCCACCGCGATGATATGGCGCACGTCCTTTAAGGCCTTTTTCTCCGAGACCTTCTTGGCCTTCTTTTTGCCAAGGATCTTTTCTCGTTCTTCAGGGGTCATGGTGGTGAGTTCCACCTCTACTTCCCGCACCCCCAGAGTTTGCACCGCATTTTTGACGTCCTCTACAATCCGTTTCTTCATGGGGCAGCCGGCAATGGTCAAGGCCACCGTCACCTTTACTTTATCGCCCTCGATCTCTACCTTGCGGATCATGCCCAAGTCGACCAGACTGCGGCCAAGCTCCGGATCGTTGACCGTCTTCAGCACTTCCATCACGTCTCTTTCGGTAATCATGGGGACCTCCTCCCTTAGCTGCTAAATTAAATTGCGTTTCTTTTGCTGTTGCGCATTCTAGCACCAGAAAGCCTGCTGACAAGGTACAATTTTAGACCTTGGCTTTAATAATAGAGAAGGATTTAATCAAGACACCCTTCTGGTCCTTCTAAAGAAAAACGCCGCTCAAGCATGAGGTGTTCCAATTTGGCTCCTTTACGCGGACCGGCATCAAGACACCATTCCTCCCCTTCTTCACTCTTGAAACAAATGGTAATAAAGGCCGCTTTTCTCTCTCCCAGATCAACCTTGATGGGCAGGGATTTTTTAGGTGGGATGACTTTCCCCTCCGGGAAAAGGACCTTGACCCCTCACGGTTTATGAAGCTCTGAGAAGGCAAGTTCCTTATCAGAGGGATTGTAGATGAGGATATCGACCAAAGACTTGGCCCAAACCATCGAAGAAATTAAGACGAAAACGATCAAAAGAGCCAGCCTTTTCATCTCGGCCTCTTCATCTAAGGGCGTGTTTGGCCAGGTAGTCTTTTACCTTTTTTACCTCTGCTGGAAGGACCTCAAACCTTCTGGGGCGATCTTCAAGCCCCTGTAAGGCCGGAGGCCTCTCAGGCTCCTTCCCAATGGCCCTTTTTACCGCCTCAGGGAATTTGGCCGGATGCGCCGTAGCCAGACAGATCATGGGGTAGCCATCGAGAAAGGCCAAACCAGCCTTCACCCCTACAGCAGTGTGAGGATCAAGGACATAACCCGTGTCTTTGAAAAAGCGGTGAATCATCTCTAAGGTCTCTGCCTGGGTCACCGAAAGGGAGAGGAAATCTCTTTGGACTTTGGCTATTTCTTCTTCTGAAAATCTGATCTTTCCCTCCTTGGCAAAGCGCAGCATGGTTTCTTTCACCCTCGAGGTATCTTCACCAAAGAGGTAGTAGAGATAACGCTCAAAGTTGCTGGCGATCTGGATGTCCATCGAAGGGCTGATGGTCGGGGTGACCTTACCCAAAGAATAATCTCCCCGATTGACAAAGCGGGTCAGAATATCGTTTTCGTTGGTGGCTAGCACCAAGCGTTCGATTCGGTCCCCGAGCATCCGCCGAGCAATATAGCCGGCAAAGATATCTCCAAAATTGCCGGTGGGCACGGAAAAACGTACCTGCTCTACCCCTTCGGCTTCGCTTACCCGGAAATAGGCCCAGATATAGTAGACCACTTGGGCCAAGACCCGGGCCCAATTAATGGAATTCACCGCTCCGAGGTAATATCTATTTTTAAACTCCAAGTCTCCAAAGATGGCCTTTACGATGGCCTGGCAATCGTCAAAGGTGCCCTCAATAGCCAAGTTGAACACGTTAGGATCGGTGACGGTAGTCATTTGCAGGGCCTGGACCGGGGAGACCCGACCGTGTGGGTGCAGGATAAAGATGTTGATATTTCGACGCCCGCGCACACCGTAAATGGCCGCTGAACCGGTATCTCCAGAAGTAGCCCCGAGGATGTTCATCTTGAACCCGCGCTCGGTAAGCAAATACTCAAAGAGGTTGCCCAAGAATTGGAGGGCCACGTCTTTAAAGGCGAGGGTCGGCCCGTGAAAGAGCTCCAAGATCCAAACCGGGCCTTTCTTGACCACCGGACATATTTCCGGGTGTGTAAAGGTCTTATAGGCCCGAAAAATTATATCTTTTAGATCTTCGCCGGGGAGGTCATCGGCAAAGAGACCGATGACCTCCAGGGCAAGTTCAGGGTAAGAAAGGGTCTTCCAAGAGGCCAAAACCCTTTCCTCTACCTCAGGGATGACCTCCGGTAAGATCAGGCCGCCGTCTTCGGCAAGCCCCATCAAGACGGTCTCTTTAAAAGGGATGGACCTTATCCCGCCCCTGGTGCTCAAATATCGCATGGCTAAATGATAGCAATGATTTTCTTTCTTGGCATGCCTATTTCAGAAAAAATCTCATGGTTAAAAAACAAGAGCTAATTTTTCACTTGTCAATACCCGCGGGTAATGTACCTTTGGGGAGCATGAGAGCGGTGGTCCAGCGGGTCAAAGAGGCCTGGGTTACGGTCGAGGGGCAAGAAATCTCTCGCATCGGCCCGGGGCTTTTGGTCCTTCTCGGGGTCCAAAAAGATGATGAGGCCAAAGATATATCCTGGCTGGCGGGAAAGGTAGCCAATCTAAGGGTCTTTGAAGACCAAGCAGGTAGATTAAATCTCTCTGTCCAGGAAACAGGGGGAGAAATACTGGTCGTCTCCAATTTCACCATCTGCGGAGATTGTCGCAAAGGTCGTCGGCCTTCTTTTGACAAAGCCGCCCCACCGGATAAGGCCGAGACCTTATACGAAGATTTTTGTAAGGCCCTCGAAGGGGTGGGGCTTACGGTAAAGCGAGGTCAATTCCGTGCCTATATGCAAGTGGGCCTGATAAACGACGGCCCGGTAACCCTGCTCTTAGACAGCAAAAAGGTCTTCTGATGGAATTTCGTCCCGGGGCCAAATATCTCCAGGTAAAAGTCGCCACCAAAGATCAAGGGCTTTGGGCCAAGCGGGCCCGAGAACTTGGGGCCTTAGAGACCTTTTACGATCAGGCCCAAGAAATCTTTATCCTCACCTTTGAAGCCTCGAATATAAACGAGACCCTCCGGCGAATTCTCGATGCCTTTCCTGAGGCCGACATCCTTGAAGCCGGGCTTTCGTCTGCCCCTAGGCCCGCCGGCTATCGGAAGGTCTATACCAAGGATCTGATCATTGTCTCTCCCGGGCCAGAGGTAGAACCTAGACCTGGAGAAGTGATCATCAGGAGCAACCTCTCCTTTGGGAGTGGATATCACCCGACTACCGAGCTCTCCATCAAATTGATCCCTGAGGCCTTTGCTCTGGCCCCGATAAAGACCGTCTTTGATCTCGGTACCGGAAGCGGCATCCTGGCCCTTTGTGCTGCTCGGCTTGGAGCTGAGAGGATTCTTGCTGCAGACATTGATTACCGCGCCTGCAAAGAGGCCTTACACAACGTCTCCCTGAATCAGGCCAGGCATCAAATCTTGGTGGTTTGCGGTTCTTACGATGTGGCCAGACCTAAGGGGTTTGATCTCCTTTTGGCCAATCTCACTATCGGGGTCATGACCGGCCTGGCACCTTCTTTCCCCGATTTAGTCAAAGAAGGCGGGTTGGCCATCCTCTCCGGCTTCACCTCCGGGCAGGTGCCCGAAGTCCTGGCAGCCCTTGGGCAGGGAAGGGTTATCAAAGAAATGAACCTTGAAGGCTGGGCCGGGCTTTTGATAGCCTTTTAGAGGCGACCCTTCCTTTGCCACACGATCCCTATGGTCAAGGCCAGACGCAGGTTAGTTATCACCGCCAAGAGCAAAAAGAGTTCCTTAAGCCACCCCCCCAGACAAAAGAGCATGGTCAAAAAGACCCGCTCATCCCGTTTACCTGGCAGATAACGCAAAGGTTTGAGCACCGCATAGGCATCCTCTTGGAAGGCACCTCGATAGCGTTCGGTGGAATAACTCACCATCAAAGACCCAAAGACAGCGAGCAAGATCACGGATAGGGAAAAGAGATCCTTGGGCTGAAGATAAACAGCCAAGGCCCAGAGAAAGGCGAAATCAACGTAGCGATCAAGCACCGAATCAAACCAGCCACCGAACCGACTGGTCTTAAGGGCGGCCCGGGCAATCTCTCCATCCATGCCATCAAGCATGGAACTCAATTGGTAAAGGAGCCCTCCGACCCGGGGAGAAAGACAGGCCAGGGCTGCAGACAAGAGACCCAAAAGAAAGGTGAGGATCGTGGCCTGATTAGGGGTGAGCTTGTCGACTAGATAACGCGAACAAAAGGTCGAAACCCGACGGTTCAATAGACGCGAGACAAGACCATCTCCTGTACCTTTCACCGCGGTCTTGACCAGATATTTGGTGGCTTTTTTGAGGTCTTCAGGGGTGTCTACGTCCATCCAAAAGAGCCCCGAAAGATAGGTACAAGGAAGACCGGCCTTGCCGACGATCTCCGAAAGGCTCAGTTCTTCCTGCTGTAAGGCTAGTTTTTGGGCAACCTCAAAGATCTGCGGCTCAAGGACGAAGAAACCGGTATCAAAGCCCTCATAGCAAGAAAGATCCTTACCAATGGCCTTGATACGCCCGCCTTCACAAGAGACCTTGGTCGCCTCTTGAGGGTCTATATAGCGACCGATCCGATCCACGATAAGCCCAAAGCCCTTGACCGCCTGGGCCACAAAGTCCGGTTCATAGACGTGATCTGACATGGTAAGGACAAAGGGCCCGGAGACATAATCCCTGGCCAAAAAGAAGGAATATCCGTTTCCCCGTTCGGGATGGGGATTGACGATCAAACGACAGGGAAAGGGATGGCCTTTCAAAAAGTCTTCAAAGGCCTTTTTGGTCTTTTGGTTGACCACGATGACAAAATGGTTGATGCCGTTTTGAGAAAGTAAATGGAGATGGCGGTAAAGGAGCTCGCGCCCAGCCACTTTAAGGAGCCCTTTAGGCCGATCCTGAGTGAGTGGATAGAGCCTTGTCCCCAACCCGGCAGCGAGTATTACGGCTTGCATAGCCCCTCTTTGATACGTTAAATCCTCTCTACTAAGCCACGGAGGTTTAGTTTGACCCAGAAAAAAAATATAAACACCAAAGACCGGCAGCCAATAATCTCTTTTCACCCCTTGGTCGAAGGGGATCTCCATTTTTGGATCTTTACCGCCTTGGATGAGGAACTCTTAAACCTCCTGGCCCAGGCCAAGGCGGTCATCTTCCCTCAGGTCGTCCCACAGGAATTATATTTCCTCTGTCGAGACCTGGGGGTGAGGGTCTTTCCCAATTATGACCTTCGTTTCAAATACCCTGGCAAGATCGGCCAAATCTTACTTTTTAAGGCTCTTGACCTTCCCCATCCAGAGACCATTTGTCTCCCAAAAATCGCCGCCCTGGGAGACCACCCCGGGGGTCGAAGGGTAGAATGGCCGAAGTTTCCCTTTGTGCTCAAGGGCAATTATGGACACGAGGGCCGAGAGATCTTTCTGATTGAGAGGGAAACGGACTTAGAGGAGGCCTTAAGGGTCTTTAAGCAATTGGAAAAAGAGGGGCGTTTCGGCTTTCTGATCCAGGAGTTTATCCCCTCCCCGTATGACCTGCGTGTCATCGTCTGTGGGAAAAGATTGATCCCGGTATGGCGGGCCTTGGAAGGCTCTTTTAAATCCAATCTTGCCCAGGGCGGGCGACTTATTCCTTGCCCTGATCAAGCCTTGGAAGACAAGGCCTTGGCCTTGGCCCAGACACTGGTCCAAAAGGGTGGCCTTAATCTGGCAGCCATCGACTTTTTGATCAAGGATCAAACCCCGCTTTTAAACGAGATAAACTACGTCTTTGGCCGAAGGGCCCTTGGAGGAAGCGATTCCTTTTACGCCCTCTGGGAAGAAGCGGTGAGGGAATTTATCGAATCATTATAATAAGGCTCCTCAAAACCGGGAAAATTGAGCTCAAATTTGGTCCCCTTCCCTTCTTCAGAAAAGAGTTTTATGTAACCACCGGTCCGTTCCACGGCGGTCTTGACCAAGGCCAGCCCCAGACCGGTGCCTGACTTTTTGGTGGTAAAAAACGGGGAAAATATCCGTTCCTGTATCTCTCGAGGGATACCAGAACCGGAATCTTCTATCACGATGGAGACAAATTCCTTTCCTTCTCCTTGAAGGCCTTCCCTCTTAAGCCGGGTATAGATGTTGATGTACCCCTCGCCAGCGATGGCCTCCACGGCGTTTAAGACGAGATTAAGAATGATCTGCTCAAAGGTGATCTTATCCATAAAGATATATTTCACGTTGGGGTCAACAAAGAGGCGAAGGGTGATCCTCGGAGGGACAAGGGCCTTTAGGAGTTTTCTAATGTCCTCCAGGGCCTCGTTCACGTTTAGCCACTTGGACTGCCGTGGTTGCGGCTTGGCCAGAGAACAAAATCTCTCCGAGAGTTCACTCATCTTCTGAAGGACTTGTTTCATCTTTTCTATCCGGCGTTTAATCCGCGGCTCACTGCTAAGCATGGTCAAAAGGTCAATTTGGCCCCAGAGCGAAGTGATCAGGTTCTTGATATCATGGGCTACCCCGGTAGCCAGACGCCCTACCACTTCGTATTTTTGGGTCTCAAAGATGGCCTTGGCCTCGTAGACGAGTTTTTTGGATTCAACCGCCAGGTGCCAAAAGGCCCTAGGCTTTCCGGTCTCATCCAAGACAGGCCTCACGCTCACGTAGAGTTCGGCGTTGAGACACTCAGCCACTACTGGATTGGCCGCCGGGTTCCCGGTTTGCAAGACTTTCCGCATCGGGCACCAAGGAGGTGGAGAAGGATAGCCGTGAATGAGTTCAAAACAGCGTTTGCCTTTCAGTTCTTCAAGCCCAAAACCCAACCGCTGACAAGTAAGACGATTGGCCCAAAGGAAGCGAAACTCTCGATCAAGCAAAAAGAGTAGTTCCGGGATCAGGTCCCAGATCTTGGGATTTAAAAAGGAAAAATTGATTAATTTTAAGGCCTCCATCGATCATTTTTTCGACCAAAAATGGGCTTTTCTTGAGAATAAAGGCAAAAAGGGCTAAGAAACCCCCTGGAGCACGGAATCGATTGCTTGAGGATCTTCTATAGCAGCCAGGCGGATCTCCTTCCCTTTGAGGATCTTTTTGACCAGGTTGGTCAGGACGTTTTTAGGACCTATCTCTAAAAAGGTACGTCCACCGGCTTGATATATGTTTTCGACCTCTTCCACCCAGCGCACCGGGCTCTCAATCTGTTTACCCATCAGGGCCTTTATCTCCTTGGGATCAGCAGCGGAAGAGGCCGAAACATTGAAAAAGATGGTCTTTTTAGGGGGATGGAAGGAAATTTCTTCAAGAAAGGCGGCAAAATCTTTGGCAGCCTCAGCCATTAAGGGGCTGTGATAGGCCCCGCTTACCTTAAGCCGCACCACCCGGGCCTTTTTCCCCTTGGCTAACTCCGCGGCCAACGAAGTGGCCTCTTCTTCACCGGTGATCACTATCTGTTCTGGAGAATTGTGATTGGCCAAGGCAACGATTCCCTTTTGAGAGGCCTCCCGGACTATCTCTTCCAGTACCGACCTTGGAAGACCAATAACCGCATACATGGCGCCGGGGTGCCTTTCCGCCTCGCGTTCCATCAATTCACCCCGTTTCAGGACCAGACGGAAGACATCTTCAAGGCCCACCACTCCGGCGGCATAAAGGGCACTGTATTCCCCAAGGCTATGCCCAGCCACCATTTCTGGTTCTACCCCTCTTTCACGAAGGGCTTCGTAGACAGCGAGGTTCACCGCGGTCAGGGCCGGTTGTAAATGATAAGTCCTGGTAAGCTCTGAAAGTGGCCCTTCGAGACAAAGCCTGCGCAGAGGAAGACCGGTGACCTCTTCCGCTACGGTGAATACCTTCTTGGCCCGAGGTGAAACCTCAAGGGCCACCTGACCCATACCTACATATTGTGAACCTTGGCCTGGAAAGAGAAAGACAAGCTTCATTCCTCTTCCTCGAACTCGAATTCTTCTTCCTCGACCGGGATCTCTTCGTTTGCGGCAATGTCTTCGTATTCGTCAGGGGTAAGAAGTTCTTCCAATTCTTCTGGATCAGAGAGCTTGATTTTGATAATCCAACCCTCATCGTAGGGATCTTCGTTGATGATGTCTGGAGAATCAAGCAATTCTTCGTTGATGGCGATCACCGTGCCGCTTGCCGGCGAAACAAGATCCACCACCCCTTGGGAAGATTCCACACTCCCAAAGGCCTCGTCCTTTTCTATCTCGTCTCCTTCCTCGGGAAGTTCAAGGTCGATGATTTCGCCAAGACGAAGTTGACCAAGATCCGTGATGCCAATCACCGCCTTATTCCCCTTCATCTTTTTCAACCAGAGATGATTTTCGGTGTAAAGACGATCTTCTGGAATACGCATCTCTCCCTCCCTACCTTAAACTCCGGGAGCCCGGCTCCCCTGCCTCCCAAAATTATTTAGGAAACATTAGATTCTACCAGGGATTATCGGAACTTAGGCATTTTGGCAAGAGAGTTTTTATCCCCCAATAGAACGCATAAGTCGCCGCGGGAATTCCCGACCAAGGCGGGTGGCTGGTTTAAGGAATACGGCCTGCTTTATCTTCTCGCTTATCTCTTCCAGGGTATGGGGCCTCCTTAACAGGCCCTTGAGATCAACCTCCTCATCGGAAAACAGACAGGGCCGCAGACGACCCTCAGGGGTCAGGCGCAGACGATTACACCATTGGCAGAAATGATGGGTCATGGCCCCGATAAACCCTATTTTCCCTTTGGCCCCGGGGAAGACATAGGTAGTCGCCGGCCCGGCCCCGGTGGAATCAACCGGCGAAAGCTTACCCAAAGGGGCCAAACGACGTTTCATCTCATCTTGGTCTACCAGACGTTCTTCCTTCCAGAAAGCACCCTCACCCACCGGCATAAACTCGATAAACCGCACCTCTAAAGGTAGATCCTTGGCCAACTTCGCTAGATCGAGCAATTCGTCATCATTAATATCCCGCATGACCACCACGTTGATCTTTACCGGGGAAAAACCAACCCTTAGGGCGGCCTCGATCCCTTCCAGCACCTTGGACAGATAAGGCCTTCCGGTGATCTTTTCAAACTTTTGTGGATCAAGGGTATCAAGGCTAATATTGATCCGCCTAAGCCCGGCTTTTTTTAATTCTTGAGCCTGTTCGGAGAGCAGAGTCCCGTTGGTGGTCATAGTCAGGTCCTTAAGCCCAGAAAGGCTTGACAGACGAGCGATAAACGAAACAAGCCCCTTTCTTACCAGAGGCTCACCGCCGGTAAGACGCAGGCGGGTAAAGCCCAAGGCCACGGCGGTTTGAATAACTTCAAAGAGTTCTTCATAGGAAAGGATCTCTTCCGGGGGTAGCCAGGAAAATCGATCCCTTTGGCTACAGTAAAGGCAGCGTAGATTACAACGATCGGTCACCGAGACGCGAAGGTAATTTATACAGCGGCCAAACCTATCGTAAAGCATCCCGCCAAGCCTTTAGCTCTTCCTTATACCGAGCCCGCATCTTCATAAACACTTCCTGGGCTTCGGGACTAGCATAATCCGGATAGGTCCAGGGTAAAGCCTCAAAACGCCCCTTCCTAAAGATCAAGGTCACCTCGCCATATACCCCCTGGCCTAGATAGAGCCGGTGCGAAAAATTCTTAAAGGTGACCAGGACCAAACGTTCAAGGAGGATATAACCCGGATCGATGTTGACCCGGCGTTTCCCTTCACGCGACATCTCCTTTTCTATCTTCCAGGCCAGATGCTTGATGGGCACAATGGCCTCTTGTTCGATCAACCGCTCAAAGGAAATAAAACGCCTGACCAAATGGGGCCCGAATTCCGGCTCGTAGTAGTCGGTTTGATCAAAGGGAAGAAGGGGGCCTTTTAGATCGTGCGGTCCAAGCAATGACTCTAGACGCTCTAAGGCCTTATCAATCAATCTTTCTTCTGGAGCAAAGATACTAACAAATAACTTGGCCGGAGCCGGTCGGTGAGGTTCACTCATTCTTTTTCTTTTTTACTTCCTCCAAGGGCTTGGCCTCATCAATGAGCATGATAGGGATCCCATCTCTAATTTCATAAAAAAGGGCACATTTGTGACAGACCAAGCCCCCTAATTTTTCATCAAGGACCACCTCGCCCTTACATTTAGGACACGCCAAAATAGCCAGCAACTCCTCGGAGATCATGGTGACCATCAAACCATCCATAGGCCCTCCTGCCCAACGTTATCAGGGGCATTATACCAAGACCTTTCAGGCCTTGATAGCTCTATGGCATAGCATACAATTTGAAGCAAACGGTAAAAGATGGGAAATCCCATTTTAAACGAATCAGACAGCCAATGGACAAACGCATCTATGTCGGACCGTGCGGGCAGGTAGTGGCCTGGAAAAGGCTCCCGGAGCTCTATTCCGCCCTGGAGATAAACAGCACCTTTTATCGTTTTCCTACGGAAAGGCAGCTCAAAAACTGGGCCACGGCCCTTGCCCAAGGGCGAAAGGGGCACGCTTTTTGCTTGGCGGTTAAGGCCTTCCAAGGGCTAACCCACCCTACCCGCTCCCCGACCTGGAAGAGATCCGGATTTTCCAAAGGGGAAATTTCCGCCCTTAAAGACCTTGTCGGCTGCCTGCGCTGGAACGAAACCACAAAAAGGTTCCTGGAAGAGACCGAGGCCCTATGTCAAAGGCTTGGGGCGAATTTTTTGCTCCTCCAGCTTCCGGCCTTCTGCCGCGAGGAAAGGGAAAATATCCCGGTCTTTTTGGAAGAGGCCCGAAACATCCTGGATCTCAGGCTTGCCCTTGAGCTACGCTGGGAAGACCCGGAACTTTTGGAAGAAGCCTGGGAACGCTATCAGGTCATTCCGGCCTTTGACCCCTTCCTTGAAGCAGATCTTTTTAAGCGTTTTGCCCCAAAGCTTTCTACCCTTTACCTGAGACTCCACGGCCAACGAGATGAAAGGGGCAAACTGATCTATCGCTACCAATACACCGAAACC